>NZ_SZXM01000027.1:0-405760 GCF_005281355.1 Citrobacter sp. wls615
AGGTGCTCTCCCAGCTGAGCTAATCACCCGATACTACGCTGGATACTACTTACTAACTGAGTTAGTGGTGGGTCGTGCAGGATTCGAACCTGCGACCAATTGATTAAAAGTCAACTGCTCTACCAACTGAGCTAACGACCCACTTTTTTCGCTGCTTTCAGGCTGTTTGATATCCCTTGGCAACGGCGGCATATATTACTGATTTCAGATTTTAGCGCAACAAAAATTTCGAGGTAAATAACTCAACTGCTTAGGAATCACACGACGCGACCAGAAATAACACGATTTCTGGTCGCATGGTGGTCATTACATCGCGTTAAGGCGTTTTTGCGCTTGTTTCGCGCCATCAGTGCCAGGATATTTAGTGATAACCTGCTGATAAACCGCTTTAGCTTTTGCTGTGTCGCCTTTGTCCTGCATGATGACGCCGACTTTATACATCGCGTCTGCAGCCTTAGGTGATTTCGGGAAGTTTTTAACTACCGAAGCGAAATAGAACGCGGCATCATCTTTTTTACCCTTGTTGTAATTCAACTGACCCAGCCAATAATTGGCATTTGGCAGGTAAGTAGAATCCGGGTACTTTTTGATGAAGTTCTGAAATGCGTCAATCGCGTCATCCTGACGGGATTTATCCTGTACCAGGGCGATTGCTGCATTGTAATCGGTATTCGCATCGCCAGTTTGTGCCGGAGCCCCTGACGTTGCCGCAGCTCCCGCATCAGGCGCAGGGGTCGCCGCCCCGCTCTGATCCCCACCCGCAGACTGCGCCGCAGGTGCGCCACCGCTGCCAAGATTATTCATCTGCAGCAATATCTGTTTCTGACGTTCAACAACCTGATTCAGTTGATACTGATTTTCCTGAATTTGACCACGCAGGGAATCAATATCGGACTGATTATCGGAGAGTTGTTGCTGGAGTTGGGTTAAAAGCTGACTGTGAGCGTTAGAAATACGCTCGAGTTGAGTGACACGGTCTTCGACCGAGCCTGAGCCGACACTACTGATTGGCGCCTGTGCAAAAGCGGCCCAGGGGGCCGCTATGCCAACCAGTAACGACAGACTCAACAGATGATGTCTGAAGTTACTGCTCATGCAATTCTCTTAGTAAACCAGTACGGCACGACGGTTTTTGGAGTAAGCCGCTTCGTCATGACCCAGTACTGCAGGTTTTTCTTTACCGTAAGAAACGATAGAGATCTGGTCAGCAGAAACGCCTTTACCCTGCAGGTACATCTTAACGGCGTTTGCACGACGTTCACCCAGGGAAATGTTGTACTCAGGAGTACCACGTTCGTCCGCATGACCTTCTACGGTGACTTTGTAAGACGGGTTGCTACGCAGGAAGTTAGCGTGCGCATCCAGCATTGCAGCGAAGTCAGAACGGATATCGTACTTGTCCAGATCGAAGTAAACGATGTTGTTCTGCTGCAGCTGCTGCATCTGAAGACGCGCTTGCTCTTCAGAAGACATGTTGCCGCTGCCGTTTGCATCCATACCAGTGCCGGCACCCAGCATGCCTTCGCTGCCGTCATTGCTGGCGTTCTTGTTAGAAGAACACGCCGCAATAGCCATAACAGGCAGAGCAATCATCAGCCCTTTCAGCACTTTGTTCAGTTGCATTTCAATGATTCCTTTATTAATCAATTATTTATTATCACAGATACGGCGACCAGGCAGGGAATTTAACCTGACCATCAGTTGCCGGAAGACGCGCTTTGAAACGCCCATCTGTAGAAACCAAATTCAGCACGGATCCCATCCCCTGAGAAGAGCTGTAGATTACCATAGTGCCGTTAGGTGCCAGACTTGGCGTTTCGTCCAGGAACGTTGACGACAGAACTTGTACGCCACCCGCTACCAGATCTTGTTTGGCAATGTGTTGCTGACCGTTAGCCGAGCTTACCATTACCATAAATTTACCGTCGCTGCTCACATCCGCATCCTGGTTTTGCGAACCTTCCCAGGTAATACGCTGCGGAGCACCGCCGTTGACATTAACTTTGTATACCTGCGGACGACCGGCCTGGTCAGACGTAAAGGCCAGATTCTGGCTGTCCGGGAACCAGGTTGGTTCCGTGTTGTTGCTGCGACCATCCGTCACCTGACGGATCTGACCGGAACCAATGTCCATGACGTACAGGTTCAGGCTACCGGTTTTAGACAGGGCAAACGCCAGTTTGCTGCCATCCGGAGAAAACGCCGGTGCCCCGTTGTGACGCGGGAAAGAAGCGACCTGACGAACAGCGCCGTTAGACAACGTCTGAATAACCAGCGCAGAACGGCCGCTTTCGAAGGTCACGTAAGCCAGTTTAGAACCGTCCGGTGACCACGCCGGAGACATCAGCGGCTGCGGAGAACGGTGAACCACGAACTGGTTGTAACCATCGTAGTCGGACACGCGTAATTCGTACGGGAACTGACCACCGTTGGTCTGAACAACATACGCGATACGGGTACGGAATGCGCCCTTAATACCGGTCAGTTTTTCAAATACTTCGTCACTGGCAGTATGGCCCGCGTAACGCAGCCATTGCTTGTTCACTTTATAGGTGTTCTGCGCCAGTACGGTACCCGGCGCGCCGCCGGTATCAACCAGCTGATAAGCCACGCTGTAGGAGCCATCCGGATTCGGCGTTACCTGCCCGACCACGACGGCATCAATACCCAGCGCAGACCATGCAGCAGGTTGAACTTCCGCCGCGGTACCCGGCTGCTGCGGCAGACGAGAACGATCTAATGGGTTAAATTTACCGCTGTTACGCAGGTCAGCACCTACGATACCACCGATATCTTCAGGTGCAGCACCCGGCCCTGCCCACTGGAATGGGACAACGCCAATCGGGCGTGCCGAGTCCACCCCCTGGGTGATCTCGATACGTACTTCTGCATGCAGCACTGCTGCCCACAGCATCAGAAAACCAAATGCTACTCGTAATGCCTGCTTCATCATATCTCCCTTATCTGGACGGAACGCCCACGATAATTTAGCAGAATGTTAACAAACTCAAATACACAAAACTACCAGAACTCTGTCTCAACCTTAGACTGTTTCCCCCGATTTCTCAGGGGTTGTTATTACAGTTTAAAGTCCAGTTTGGCATCTTTTACTTTTTCATAAACAGCCTGGCTAGGCGGTTTAGGAATTCTGGCTGTTTTCGCAGCCGTCAACGCGGCCTGGCACAATGCCGGATCGCCGCCCTCTTCGGTCACATCCAGTAACAGACCATCGGGTGCTAACTTAATATGTAGTACGCAAGATTTACCCGCGTACAAATCAGCACCATACAGACGGCTCTGGATCGCATTACGAATTTGAGAGGCGTAAGCACTGATATCAGCGCCAGATGCGCCGCCATTTGCACCACTTGTACCACTATCTTTCGCCGGTTGACCGCTTCCTTTCGCTCCACCACCTGATTTCGGCGCATTCTTACCGGAGCTTAAGTCACCCAACAAGTCGTCAACGCCAGAGGCCGCAGCGGCCTTCTCAGCAGCCGCTTTTTTCGCAGCAGCGGCTTTATCTGCCGCAGCTTTCTTGTCAGCAGCAGCTTTATCAGCGGCAGCTTTCTTGTCTGCAGCGGCTTTTTCCGCAGCGGCTTTCTTTTCAGCCGCCGCTTTTTCAGCGGCAGCAGCTTTTGCGGCAGCGGCTTTTTCTGCTTTTTCGGCGGCAGCTTTTTCTGCTGCAGCTTGCTTAGCAGCTTCAGCCTGGGCTTTCTTCGCGGCGTCTGCGGCAGCCTTAGCGGCTTGTGCTTCGGCAACTTTCTTCGCATCAGCGGCGGCTTTAGCGGCTTCAGCCTCAGCTTTTTTCTGTGCGTCCGCAGCGGCTTTCTTCGCGGCATCTGCCGCTTGTTTCGCCTGTGCATCCGCCTTGGCCTTCGCGTCTGCAGCAGCCTTCGCCGCAGCTTCTTCAGCCTGTTTCTGTTGCTCTTGCGCTTTCGCGGCGGCAGCTTCAGCCTGTTTCTGCTGTTCCGCCTGTTCGCGCACTTTTTCCTGCGCGGCTAAACGTTCTTTTTCCAGCTGCTTCAGTCGCTCTTGCTCAGCCGCCTGCTTCTCGCGAAGTTCCTCAGCTTGCTGCTGCGCCTGTTTTTCACGCTGCTCTTCTGCACGTTTCGCACTTGCCTGCTGTTGCTGCTGCCTGTCGTACTGTTGCACAACGGCACCAGGATCAACCATAACGGCGTCGATGGACGAACCGCCACCGCCGCCGGCTGAAGCATCAATATGCTCATCGAACGAACTCCAGATCAGCGCTGCAAATAAAATGACATGCAGCACCGCTGAAATAATTATCGCCCTTTTGAGCTTGTCGTTTTGTTCGGTTGCCTTTGACACTCTCGGTTCCCAAAAAACTGTTCGCCTGTTACGCGCTATCTTTCAAGCCAGCAATACGCAGACATCAGATTGGCTGCGTCATCAAGCCAACCGATTTTACGCCTGCACTGTGTAACAAGTTCAGCGCTTTAATTATTTCATCATAAGGCACGTCTTTCGCACCACCGATTAAAAAGACCGTTTTCGGATTGGTCTGCAGGCGGCTTTTCGCTTCCGCGATAACCTGCTCCGGCGGCAGTTGATCCATACGATCTTTTTCAACCACCACGCTGTATTGCCCAATGCCGGAAACTTCAATAATGACCGGAGGTTCGTCGTTACTGCTGACGGCTTGCGATTCGGTCGCATCCGGCAGATCGACTTCCACGCTCTGGGTGATGATCGGCGCGGTTGCCATAAAGATCAGCAGCAGCACCAGCAGTACGTCGAGCAGCGGTACAATATTGATTTCGGACTTAAGTTCGCGACGACCTCGTCCACGCGTTCTGGCCATGGCTTACCCCTTGTTGCTCTCGCTAACGGTAAACGCCTGGCGGTGCAGAATCGCGGTGAACTCTTCCATAAAGTTGTCGTAATTCAGTTCCAGCTTGTTCACGCGCTGATTCAGTCGGTTGTAAGCCATAACCGCAGGGATTGCCGCAAACAGACCGATAGCCGTTGCAATCAGCGCTTCCGCGATACCCGGTGCGACCATTTGCAGCGTTGCCTGTTTTACCGCGCCCAGCGCGATAAACGCGTGCATGATCCCCCAAACGGTTCCGAACAGACCGATATACGGACTGATGGAGCCGACGGTGCCGAGGAATGGAATATGCGTTTCCAGCGTTTCCAGTTCACGGTTCATCGAAATTCGCATCGCACGGGATGCCCCCTCAACGACCGCTTCCGGCGCGTGGCTATTTGCCCTGTGCAAACGCGCAAATTCTTTGAATCCGCTATAGAAAATTTGTTCCGATCCCGCCAAATTATCACGACGCCCCTGGCTTTCCTGATACAGGCGTGACAATTCAATACCAGACCAGAACTTGTCTTCAAATGCTTCTGCTTCACGTGAAGCGGCATTCAGAATACGGGTCCGCTGGATAATAATGGCCCAGGATGCGATTGAGAAACCAATCAAAATCAACATGATAAGTTTAACCAGAAGGCTTGCCTTCAGGAACAAATCAAGGATATTCATGTCAGTCACTGCTTAAACTCCGCGACAATAGACTTGGGAAGCGCACGAGGCTTCATTTTGAGTGGATCAACGCAAACAATCAGAACTTCGGCTTCATTCAGCACGGTGTTCTCTGCGTTGACAATGCGTTGCGTGAAAACCAATGAGGTGCCACGCATTGACGTAATTTCGGTTTGGACTTCGAGCATATCGTCGAGCCGCGCAGGCGCAAAATACTCAAGAGTCATCTTGCGTACCACAAAGGCTACGCGTTCTGCCAGCAGCACCTGCTGACTGAAGTGATGATGACGCAGCATCTCTGTGCGTGCCCTTTCATAAAAAGCGACGTAGCTGGCGTGGTAAACCACCCCACCGGCATCGGTGTCTTCATAGTAGACACGAACCGGCCATCGAAACATATACTTATTCATTCTTACTGCCTCTTTGTTGGCTTCGTCCACTCACACCCGTTGCTTACCCTGGTAAGCGCCTGGTGACTCGCGTTTTTGCCGCCGCGATGCATCAAGAATGTCGTTGTATATCGCGCTGTCTTCACTGTACATCCCGGTAATGCAACAAAAGGTTAGTGCTTTCAAACTTCGCTACTATACGCGCGGGAATGGTGCTTTGGAATGGGGGAAAGTAAACGGAGAGTAAAAAATTATGGGCTTATGCAAGCCCATAAATATTTAAGGATGTTTCTTATTCAAAAAAAGAAGAAAATCAGACCAACAATGAGGACGATATCCGCGATCAGCGGGCAGAAGATGCCCTGCCAGTGCACCGCGCGAGGACGAAAGCCAACGCCGTGAATGATGCCAGTACAGACAGCCCACATCAGCAGAAAACCATGCCAGATTTCAAGCTCACTGGTTTTGGCCGCGAAACGTGACGGGTCCCAGAATATGCAGCCAGCCAACACGATTGCCAGCACAAAGGAAAGCGCCCGCAAGGGGCGCTTGTCCATTACCGCATAAACCATCGCGATAAGGTTGATCATCAGCTTTCTTCTTGTCCGGCTTTGCCTGATTCAACGTGCTCAAGCGCCAGGGCTGTGATTATCCCAAATGCACAGGCAAGAAGCGTTCCCAGAATCCATGCGAAATACCACATATTTAGCTCCTTACTTAGTACAGAGAATGGGTGTTACGTTCAATATCTTCTTTGGTGATGCGACCAAACATTTTCCAGTAACACCAGGTGGTGTAGATGAGAATGATCGGTACAAACACCAGTGCCACATAGGTCATCACGTTCAGCGTCAGCTGACTGGAAGTCGCATCCCACATGGTCAGACTCGCGTTCATCATGGTGCTGGATGGCATCACAAACGGGAACATTGCGATACCGGCAGTCAGGATGATGCAGGCTAACGTCAGTGAGGAGAAGACGAACGCCCATGCCCCTTTCTCCATACGAGAAGTCAGGATGGTCAACAGCGGCAGAACCACGCCCAGTGCAGGAACCAGCCACAGGATAGGTGCATTATTAAAGTTCACCATCCATGCGCCAGCAACGCGCGCCACTTCTTTGGTCAGCGGGTTAGAGGCGGCATGATGATCCACTGCAGAGGTCACAACATAACCGTCAATACCGTAAATCACCCACACGCCGGCCAGCGCGAAGCAGACCAGAGTCACCAGCGCCGCTACCTGCGCGGTGGTACGCGTTCGCAGGTGCAGTTCACCAACCGTACGCATCTGCAGGTAGGTTGCGCCCTGGGTGATGATCATCCCAACGCTCACGATACCTGCCAGCAGACCAAACGGATTCAGCAACTGGAAGAAGTTACCGGTGTAGTACAGACGCAGGTACTCATCGATATGGAACGGTACGCCCTGCAACAGGTTACCGAACGCCACGCCAATTACCAGCGGCGGAACAAAGCTACCAATGAAAATGCCCCAGTCCCACATGTTACGCCAACGAGTGTCTTCAATCTTGGAACGGTAATCAAAACCGACCGGACGGAAGAATAATGACGCCAGTACCAGAACCATCGCCACATAGAAACCAGAGAACGCAGCGGCATACACCATCGGCCAGGCAGCGAACAGAGCGCCACCCGCGGTGATGAGCCAAACCTGGTTACCGTCCCAGTGCGGAGCGATGGAGTTAATCATAATTCGACGCTCGGTATCATTACGACCGAGGAAACGGGTGAGCATGCCCACCCCCATGTCGAAGCCATCAGTGACCGCAAAACCAATCAGCAGAATGCCGACCAACAGCCACCAGACAAAACGCAATACTTCATAATCGATCATTTGACGACTCCTGTCTTAGCGTGCCGGCTGAGAAGTCACATTGGACTGCTCAAAGTGATAGCGACCGGTTTTCAGGCTGCTCGGGCCGAGGCGCGCAAACTTGAACATTAAGAACAATTCTGCCACCAGGAACAGGGTATACAGGCCACAAATCAGGATCATGGAGAACAGCAGATCGCCTACTGTCAACGATGAGTTTGCCACCGCCGTTGGTAATACTTCGCCGATTGCCCATGGTTGTCGGCCATATTCGGCGACAAACCAACCTGCTTCTACAGCAATCCACGGCAGTGGAATACCGTACAGCGCGGCACGCAGCAGCCATTTTTTCTCACCGATGCGGTTACGAATGACGCTCCAGAAGGAAAGCGCAATAATGGCCAGCAGCAAGAAGCCACACGCCACCATGATACGGAAAGCGAAATACAGCGGCGCAACGCGAGGAATAGAATCTTTCGTTGCCTGTTGAATTTGCGCTTCGGTTGCGTCGGTGACGTTGTCCGTATAGCGTTTCAGCAGCAGACCATAACCCAGATCTTTCTTCATGCTGTTGAACTGGTCACGAACAGCCTGATCGGTTGACCCCGCACGCAATTCTTCCAGCAGCTGATACGCCTTCATCCCGTTACGGATACGCTCTTCATGCTGCGCCATCAGGTCTTTCAGCCCAATGACCGGTGTATCAACAGAGCGGGTGGCAATGATGCCCAGCGCATAAGGAATTTGAATCGCAAATTTGTTTTCTTGTTTATCCTGGTCGGGAATACCGAACAAGGTAAACGCAGCAGGAGCAGGTTGAGTTTCCCACTCAGCTTCAATAGCGGCGAGTTTAGTTTTCTGTACGTCGCCCATTTCGTAACCGGATTCATCACCCAGCACGATAACAGACAGCACAGCCGCCATACCAAAGCTGGCAGCAATCGCGAAGGAGCGTTTTGCGAACGCAAAGTCACGGCCTTTCAGCATGTAATAAGCACTGATGCCAAGAATGAACATCGCGCCAGTGACATACCCCGATGCCACCGTGTGAACAAATTTCACCTGGGCAACCGGGTTGAGCACCAGTTCGGAGAAGCTCAGCATCTCCATACGCATGGTTTCGAAGTTGAAATCCGCGGCGATTGGGTTTTGCATCCAGCCGTTCGCAACCAGAATCCACAGTGCGGACAGGTTAGAACCCAGTGCCACCAGCCAGGTGACGCACATATGCTGGACTTTACCCAAACGATCCCAACCGAAGAAGAACAGACCTACAAAGGTGGATTCGAGGAAGAAGGCCATCAAACCTTCGATAGCCAGCGGCGCACCGAAAATATCCCCTACATAGTGGGAATAGTAAGACCAGTTAGTCCCGAACTGGAACTCCATGGTCAGACCGGTAGCCACACCCAGAGCGAAGTTGATACCAAACAACTTGCCCCAGAACTTGGTCATATCTTTATAAATCTGTTTGCCGGAAAGGACGTAGACCGTTTCCATAATGGCCAGCAAGAACGCCATACCGAGCGTCAGTGGCACAAACAGGAAGTGGTACATCGCGGTCAAGGCAAACTGTAAGCGCGACAGTTCGACTATATCTAACATCATGACTCCTTGCTCATCGCATGAAGACTCCGAGAGTGAACCCCGTTAGAAAGGGTCACACGCATGCCCCAATACAAATTTATCTGCTTCCTTCCGCCGCTGTTCATTCTTCTCATTTGAAGAAACGACAATGATGAAAAGTTACAAACATGTTAATAAAACACTCAAATTGATCCCGCAATTATATTACGCCGTAAAATCCTTACAATAAACAGGTTTTTATCGAGGCAAATTTGCATTTTTCGATAGTGATCAATTTATAGCTAATTTATCACTCTCAGACCAATTTGATCTGCGGCAATTTAACCTCTTTTTGTGTTGTTTTCCAAGTTTTAAACTTTGATTTAAATCAATTTTCAAATTTATTGTTAATGGTGTTTAACACTACAGTGACTAGTGAACATCATGTTAACGACATGTTTTTCAATGAGTATTTGTCGTTACTACAAATGATAGAATATTTATTTAAATCTACACGGTCTTTTAACCGCTCAGGCAGACAAAATTGATAGCAGATAAAGAGTCACTATTGCTGGGTAGCTCACAGTTTTTTGTTTGGCAAGGCGTGGAATAGTTATTTCATACAATTTATTCATTTTATTTTTACTTATAATTAACACCAAGATGTAACTATCTCAACTGGAAGCGAAAACGCACCCCATTGACCAACGCATTGCATTAAACGTTCTGGCGCAGAAAGTCCGCCTGTCACTTTTATCATCACCGTAAGTTATCGTTCACGCTACTTCTTCGTTTCTGTGGCAAAGATTAAATATGACAAAAACAATTCATTATCATTTTTATCCTAAATTTAACAAAGAAATAGTTGTGACATATAAGATTAATAAATAAAAAACCGTTAGATGGTTCACAAGTTATTTAGTGAAGAGATTTTTTGAAATTATTAAAAGCGCGACCTGAATGGCATGCACAACAAAATAAGATTTTGATCACAAACATGGCAAGTCATTTATTACGCGACTTTCTAAAAAAATAAAAACCAACACAGAAAACACAATATAAGCACATGATTAAAAACACATTTTTCCAATAAAAAATATAACAATCATTTTTATCAGGATATTTTGAAAATAGATCAATTGCTTCCTTTTTCGCTTCCACAGAAACTCCAACCCTATTAAAAGGTTGTCACAATACAAGCTCTGAATATTAGAAAAGTATTTTCACTTATTGACCATCAGCCCTACAGAGGATTACCCATGAAAAAATCTACACTTGTTATTGGCGTCATCGGTGCTGACTGCCATGCAGTAGGCAATAAAGTTCTGGATCGCGTTTTTACTGCGCATGATTTTCACGTAATCAACCTCGGGGTGATGGTGAGCCAGGATGAATATATTGATGCCGCGATTGAAACAGGCGCCGATGCCATCGTGGTGTCCTCCATCTACGGTCATGGTGACATTGACTGCCTTGGGTTACGTGAACGCTGCATCGAACGCGGACTCGGTGACATTCTGCTGTACGTCGGCGGCAACCTGGTTGTAGGCAAACATGACTTCGCCGATGTGGAAGTGAAGTTTAAAGAGATGGGATTTAACCGCGTCTTCGCCCCCAGCCACGATCTGGAGGATGTCTGCGCGCTTATCGCCAATGATATTCACCAACACAATGGCCTCGAACAGCGTTGCCTGGAAGAGGCTATCTGATGCAAACAGTTTCTGTCGATATCGGCTCGACCTGGACCAAGGCAGCCCTCTTCGCCCATGAAGGCGAGGAGTTAACCCTGGTAAACCATGTCCTGACCCCAACCACCACACATCATCTGGCAGACGGTTTTTTTGCCAGCCTGAATCAGGTGCTGAATGTTGCCGATGCTCGCCCGTTACTGAAAAGTGGTGAAGTGCAGTTGAAGTACTCCTCCTCGGCCAAAGGTGGACTCGCCGTTGCAGCGATGGGGCTGGTGCCTTCCATTACGCTGGAATCAGCAAAAGTTACCGCCCATTCGGCAGGAGCGAAAATCGCGCAATATTATTCGTACAAGCTGAACCGTCATGACATACAGGAACTGGAATCATCACCACCGGACATCCTGTTATTTACCGGCGGTACAGACGGTGGAGAAGAAAGCTACGGTCTGGCGAATGCGCGTGCATTGGCAGACTCGAAGCTGGATTGCGCCATTATCTACGCAGGAAACCGGGACATTCAGGACGAAATACAAACGATTCTCGGGCACAAGGATCTGACCACGGTAGACAACATTCTGCCTGACCTCGATCACCCGAATCCGTTTGCCGCGCGCCAGGCGATTTGCGATGTGTTTTTGTCGCGCATTGTGAAAGGCAAAGGTCTGGACGTCATTGTCGGTGAAACAGGCGAAGAGCCAATGCCGACGCCATGGACGGTATATGAGTTAGTCAAAGCCATTAGCGATTACGACAGCGCATGGAAGGAATTCATGCTGATTGATATGGGCGGAGCCACCACGGATGTCTATTCGGCCAGCGCGAATACCCTCTCCCCCGATACCGTCCTGCATGGCGTTCCAGAGCCTTTCGTCAAACGTACCGTTGAAGGCGACCTGGGAATGCGCGTTTCCGCCGTCGTGGTGGGAGAAAGCACGCAGGATATGGTGAAAGTCATCTTCGCCCAACAGCCGCAGCGCGAGGAAGCATTTTACCGCTACCTGCGTCATTTGGTTGGGCAGCCGGATTACCTGCCACTCAGCGAGGAGGAGAAATATTTCGACACTCTGCTGGCAGGTTTATGCGTGGGCTATGCCGCTGAGCGCCACGCGGGCACTAAAAAGCAGGTTTGCACCTGCGTGGGTAACGTGGATTTACAGATGGGTCGCGATCTCACCACCGTACGCAAAGTCGTCGGTTCAGGTGGATGGCTCTCTCGCGCCAGCCAGTTCGATATCCATAACTGGCTCAAATACCGAGAGCTGGACGACCAGGGTAAAAGAATTCTGTTACCGAATCAGTTTGAGTATTACCGCGATTCAAATGGCCTGCTCCCTCTACTGGCAAACGTCGCCAGGCTGTACCCGCAAGCCGCTGCTCGCACCAGCATTCAGTGTTTAACCCTACAAAACTAAAGGCAGCTACGAATGGAACTTCGAAATAAAAAATTGACCCATGACGAATTCATGACCGAAAGGCATCAGGTGTTGCAAACCTGGGAAACCGGCAAAGACGTTGAGAACTTCGAAGATGGCGTGAAATACCAGCAATCAATTCCAGACAAGAAGCGCTTTTCCCTCGCTCTGCTGAAGGCCGATCAGGAAGGTAAAACCCTGAGTCAGCCGCGCGCAGGCGTGGCATTAATGGACGAGCATATTGCACTGCTCAAAACGTTGCAGGAAGAGTGCGATCTTCTGCCAAGTACTATTGATGCCTATACCCGTCTGAACCGCTATGAAGAAGCCGCTATCGGGATCCAGAAATCCATCGAAGCGGGAACTTCCAAGCTGAATGGTTTACCGGTCGTCAATCACGGGGTTGCTGCCTGCCGCCGTATGACTGAGTCGCTGGAAAAACCGATCCAGGTTCGCCACGGGACGCCGGATGCGCGTCTGCTGGCAGAAATCGCCATGGCCAGTGGCTTTACCAGCTACGAAGGCGGCGGTATCTCTTACAACATCCCTTACGCCAAACGCGTCACCCTGGAAAAATCCATCCGCGACTGGCAGTACTGCGATCGTCTGATGGGTCTGTACGAAGAGAACGGCATTCGCATCAACCGCGAACCGTTTGGTCCGCTGACCGGCACCCTGATCCCGCCGTTTATGTCCCACTCGGTGGCGATTATTGAAGGTCTGCTGGCGCTGGAACAGGGCGTGAAGTCAATCACCGTCGGCTACGGTCAGGTCGGTAGCCTGACGCAGGATATTGCCGCTATTCAGGCGCTGCGTGAGCTGTCCCACGAATATTTCCATAACCACGGCTTCGACGATTATGAACTGAGCACCGTTTTCCACCAGTGGATGGGCGGATTCCCGGAAGATGAAGCGAAAGCCTTCTCCGTTATCGCCTGGGGCGCAGCGGTTGCCGGTATGTCGGGCGCAACGAAAGTGATCACCAAAAGCCCTCACGAAGCGTTCGGTATCCCAACTGCGGCAGCGAACGCCCAAGGACTTAAAGCCTCACGCCAGATGCTCAACATGGTCAGTGACCAGAAATTCCCGCAGTGTGCTGCCGTGGAACAGGAAGTCGAACTGATCAAGAGCGAAGTCCGCGCGGTGCTGAAAAAAGTCTTTGAACTCGGCAATGGCGACATTGCGCGCGGTACGGTGCTGGCCTTTGAAGCAGGCGTGCTGGATGTGCCTTTCGCCCCTGCCGCCTGTAACGCCGGGAAGATCCTGCCGGTGCGCGATAACACAGGTGCCATCCGTATTCTCGAAGCCGGTGCCGTTCCGCTGCCGAAAGACGTTCTCGCCCTGCACCACGACTACGTCGCAGAGCGCGCGCATTTCGAAGGCCGTAAACCTTCTTTCCAGATGGTCATTGATGACATCAACGCCGTATCCCACAGTAAATTAATAGGAAGACCATAATGAAAATTAAACAGGCCCTTTTCACCGCTGGCTACTCCTCATTTTATTTTGACGATCAGCAGGCCATCAAAAACGGCGCCGGTCATGACGGGTTTATCTATACCGGCTCCCCGGTAACACCTGGCTTTACCTCTGTTCGCCAGGCGGGTGAATGCGTTTCTGTGCAGTTGGTTCTGGAAAACGGCGCAGTGGCGGTAGGTGATTGCGCAGCAGTGCAATATTCAGGCGCAGGCGGTCGCGACCCGCTGTTCCTGGCTGAAAACTTTATCCCTTTCCTCAACGATCACATCAAGCCGCTGCTGGAAGGCCGTGACGTGGATGCCTTCTTGCCAAATGCCCGCTTCTTTGATCAGTTGCGTATCGACGGTCATCTGCTGCATACCGCGGTCCGTTATGGTCTGTCTCAGGCACTGCTCGACGCGGCCGCACTGGCGACCGGCCGCCTGAAAACTGAAGTGGTGTGCGACGAGTGGCAACTGCCATGCGTCCCGGAAGCCATTCCGTTATTTGGTCAGAGCGGTGATGACCGTTATATCGCCGTCGACAAGATGATCCTCAAAGGCGTGGACGTTCTGCCGCACGCGTTGATCAACAACGTGGAAGAGAAGCTGGGCTTTAAAGGTGAAAAACTGCGTGAGTATGTGCGCTGGTTGTCTAATCGCATCTTAAGCCTGCGCACCAGCGAGCGTTATCACCCGACGCTGCATATTGATGTCTATGGCACTATCGGTCTGATCTTCGATATGGATCCGGTGCGCTGCGCTGAATATATCGCCAGCCTGGAAGCGGAAGCCCAGGGCCTGCCGCTGTACATTGAAGGTCCGGTGGATGCCGGTAACAAACCGGATCAGATCCGCATGTTAACCGCTATTACCAAAGAGCTGACCCGTCTGGGTTCCGGCGTGAAAATCGTTGCGGATGAGTGGTGTAACACCTATCAGGACATCGTGGACTTCACCGATGCGGGCAGTTGCCACATGGTGCAGATCAAAACCCCGGATCTGGGCGGTATTCATAACATCGTTGATGCGGTGCTGTATTGCAACAAACACGCAATGGAAGCCTATCAGGGCGGTACCTGTAACGAAACGGAAATCAGTGCTCGCACCTGCGTACACGTCGCGCTAGCCGCGCGTCCTATGCGCATGCTGGTCAAACCAGGTATGGGTTTCGATGAAGGTCTCAACATCGTGTTTAACGAAATGAACCGCACCATCGCGTTGTTGCAAACTAAGGATTAAGAGATGGCACGCACATTTAAGATCTTATCGCCTACGGCTATCCTGGGTTATGGCTTCCCGGAAGAAAGTTTTCGTAAAGCCATGGAAGAGTCACCGGATCTTATTGCTGTTGACGCAGGTTCCTCCGATCCAGGCCCCCACTACCTGGGGGCGGGTAAACCGTTTACCGACAGGGCCGGTGTGAAACGCGATCTGCGCTATATGATCGTGGCAGGCGTTAAGAACAACATCCCGGTAGTGATTGGCACGGCCGGTGGTTCAGGCGCCGCTCCGCATCTGGAGTGGTGTCGCCAGATAATCCATGAGATTGCTCAGGAAGAAAACCTGTCCTTCTCCATGGCGCTGATCCCGTCTGATGTCGACAAAGAGATCGTTCATCAGGCGCTGGATAACGGCAAAATCACCGCGCTCGATTTTGTGCCTGAACTGACTCACGAGGCAATTGAAGACAGCACCTACATTGTCGCGCAGATGGGCGTCGAGCCTTTCCAGCGTGCGCTGAAAGCCGGTGCGCAGGTGGTACTGGGCGGACGTGCTTACGATCCGGCCTGCTTCGCCGCGCTGCCGATTATGCAGGGCTTTGATGAAGGTCTGGCGCTTCATTGCGGTAAGATCCTTGAGTGTGCCGCCATTGCCGCCACCCCTGGCTCTGGCTCAGATTGTGCGATGGGGATCATTGACGACAACGGCTTTACGCTGAAAGCGTTCAATCCCAAGCGTAAGTTCACTGAAACTTCCGCGGCGGCGCACACCCTGTATGAGAAGTCCGATCCGTACTTCCTGCCGGGGCCAGGCGGCGTACTGAACCTGAAAGCGTGCACCTTCACTCAGGTTAACGAGGGCGAAGTGTATGTCAGCGGTTCACGTCATGAAGAAACGCCGTATGCGTTGAAACTGGAAGGCGCACGTCAGGTTGGCTTCCGCTGCCTGACTATCGCCGGAACGCGTGACCCGATCATGATTGCCGGAATTGACACCATTCTCGAAGAGGTACAGGCCAGCGTTAAGCGTAACCTCTCGCTGACTGACGACAGTATCCGTATGACCTTCCACCTGTACGGTAAGAACGGTGTGATGGGCAACCATGAACCGATGAAAACCGCCGGTCATGAGCTAGGGATTTTACTGGACGTCGTCGCACCGACGCAGGATATCGCCAACAGCGTTTGCTCGCTGGTGCGCTCTACCCTGCTGCACTACGGCTATGAAAATCGCATTGCGACCGCAGGTAACCTCGCCTTCCCGTTCTCGCCATCCGATATTCAGAGTGGTCCAGTGTATGAGTTCTCGATCTATCACCTGATTGAAGCGAGCGATGCGCTGCGTTTTGATTTCCACATTGAACAGGTGACGCCAGAAGGAGTTCAGGCATGAAACACTCAATTTGTTCACTGGCGCAAGTCATTCGTTCCAAAAACGCCGGACCGTACGAACTGGTTTTAGATATTTTATTTAAAACCCGTGAAGATTATCAGCGAGTGAAGCGTTCAGAACAATTAACGCCACAGCTTATTGCCGGTTTATATAACGTTGAGCCTGACTTTATTCATAATATTGTCTGGTTTGACCCGGCGAATGCCGTAAAAATTGTCATGCCGCGCGATATTATCTCCGGCAATGTTGGTGACAATGATGTTTATGGTGCGCAGCAACACGCGCCATTATTAAGTATTGAGTTCGACCTGTAGTAAAAAAACACAATAACAACCATTGGAGCACAGAATTCAGCTGTATCACAGTGCTTCGAATTATTCATGCGGTTGGTCACAACAGGCGTGCGTCTGAACTGCTGTCCGGGTTCAGGCGCGCGCCGCCCTACACAATTCCAATTACCAACCTTTATCCGATGGAGTACACATGAAGAAAATAAGTTTAACGAAGATGATCATATTAGGCCTGATACTCGGCATGATTGCCGGGGTGGCCATAAATAATATGGTCGCGGCTGAAACGGCAAAATCTTATGCAGCAGATATTTCCATTTTCACCACCATATTCTTACGCATGGTGAAAATGATTATCGCCCCATTGGTTATTTCAACTTTGGTTGTGGGTATTGCCAAAATGGGCGATGCCAAAACGCTGGGACGTATATTTTCGAAAACCTTCTTCCTGTTTATTTGCGCCTCACTGCTGTCAATCGCGCTGGGACTGGTTATCGTTAATATTTTCCAGCCAGGCGCTGGCATCAACTTTGTTCCACATGACGCCGGAGCCGTTGCCGCCGTTAAGTCTGAGCCGTTCACGCTGAAAGTATTCATCTCGCACGCAGTGCCAACCAGTATTGTTGATGCGATGGCACGTAACGAAATTCTGCAGATCGTCGTCTTCTCAATATTCCTCGGTTGCAGCCTTGCCGCAATTGGTGAGAAAGCCGAGCCTATCGTGAAGGTTCTGGATTCACTGGTACACGTGATGCTGAAGCTGACGGGTTACGTCATGCTGTTTGCGCCACTGACCGTTTTTGCCGCTATTTCGGGTCTGATTGCCGAACGTGGTCTGGGTGTGATGGTCAGCGCCGGGATCTTTATGGGTGAGTTCTACCTGACGCTGGGTATGCTGTGGGCGATCCTGATCGGCCTGTCCACCGTGATCGTCGGGCCGTGCATCGCGCGTTTAGCAAAATCCATCTTCGAACCTGCACTGTTGGCCTTCACCACCTCCAGCTCTGAAGCCGCTTTCCCAGGCACGCTGGATAAGCTGGAAAAATTCGGCGTTTCCTCAAAAATCGCCAGCTTTGTTCTGCCTATCGGTTACTCCTTTAACCTGGTCGGCTCGATGGCGTACTGCTCCTTTGCCACCGTATTTATTGCCCAGGCGTGCAACATTGAACTGAGCATGGGTGAGCAAATCACCATGCTACTGATCCTGATGCTGACCTCGAAAGGGATGGCAGGCGTACCGCGTGCGTCAATGGTGGTTATCGCCGCCACCCTAAACCAGTTCAACATTCCAGAAGCCGGTCTGATCCTGCTGATGGGTGTGGATCCATTCCTCGATATGGGGCGTTCTGCTACCAACGTCATGAGTAACGCCATGGGCGCTGCCATTGTGGGTCGTTGGGAAGGCGAACACTTCGGCCAGGGCTGTCGCGGAACTGCGCCAGTGAAAACTCCGGAACAGGAACGCCCGGTTACCGAAACAGAAGTCGCTTTGTCCTGATACTACGTTATTGCCGGATGGCGCTTGCGCTTATCCGGCCTACATAACGTTTAACTATCCGTAGGCCGGATAAGGCGGTACGCCGCCATCCGGCACCAAGATAAGCACACCAACAGGAATGCATAATGAATAAAACAATTCTCGGCGTGAGTCTCTTTTCTTTCAGCGTCTTGTTTAGCGCAACCACATTCGCGCAAACCACGCCCGACTACGCCAAGCTGATAGAACAGGCTCATCAGAAGTACAAAAGTAACAACGATGGAAAAGTCGCCGACTACATCCCTGCTCTGGCGACCTATAGCCCGAAAAATTTTGCCATCACCATTGCGACGGTGGACGGCAAGATCTATCAGGTTGGCGATGTTAACAAACCTTTCCCAATGGAATCCCTGAGTAAAGTGTTCACCATGGCGCTCGCCATGGAGCAGCACGGTCCTCAGGTAGTACTGGATAAACTTGGCGCCAATGCCACCGGTATGCCATTCAACTCAGGCTTAGCCGTTGAACTGACCAAAGGCGCGCCTGAAAACCCTCTGGTAAACGCCGGGGCCATGAGCACCGTTAGCCTGATCGAAGCCAAAGATAAAACCGATCGCTGGAACAAAATCCTCGACAACCTGAACGTCTGGGCCGATGCCACACTCACCGTGAACGAGCCTGTTTTCAAATCTGAGATGGAAACCAACCAGCACAACCAGGCATTGGCGAAGCTGATGGAATCCTATAACAGCTTCTATGGCAACACAGACGACGCTGTCGAAATTTATACCCGTCAGTGCTCAGTCGATATCACCGTTGAGCAACTGGCCAAAATGGGCGCGGTACTCGCCAACAAAGGCAAATCACCGTTTAACGGCAAGCAATTGCTGAATGAAAAGTATGTCCCGCAGGTACTGGCAGAAATGGCCATTGCCGGATTGTACGACGGTAGTGGTAAGTGGCTGTACACCGTAGGCATCCCGGCGAAAAGCGGCGTCGGCGGCGGGATGGTTGCCGTTGTGCCTGGCGAATATGCGATAGCCGTCTATTCCCCACCGCTGGATGAAGCCGGTAACAGCGTTCGTGCCCAGAAAACGATCGAATATGTCGCCGAAGCGACCGAAGCGAATGTCTTTTTAGCAAAATAACTCTATGCCGGATGGCGCTTCGCTTATCCGGCAAACAACACGAAGAGGTGAGAAGTAAACATGTCTAAACCATTTGTCTGGCAGGAACTCTTTGTTCAGGGTAAAGATAGTACCGAATATGAATTACTGAGTAATCAGCACGTTACAGTTTCGGAGTTAGACGGAGAGGAAGTGATTAAGGTTGCGCCAGAAGCGTTAACTTTATTAGCACAGCAGGCATTTTATGAGGCTTCATTCTTCCTGCGCGCCGGACATTTGAAACAGATCGCCAGCATTCTGCACGATCCACAGGCCAGCGGTAACGATAAGTATGTTGCATTGCAGCTACTGCGCAACGCTGAAGTTTCGGCCAAAGGCGTGCTGCCTAACTGTCAGGATACCGGAACGGCAACGATTGTGGCCTGCAAAGGTCAGCATGTCTGGACCGGCGGCGATGACGCAGAAGCGTTAAGCAAAGGCGTGTATACCACTTTCACCGAAAACAACCTGCGTTATTCGCAAAATGCCCCGCTGGACATGTACACGGAGGTCAATACTCAGACTAACCTGCCGGCACAAATCGATATCAGCGCCACGCCGGGTAATGAATACCGCTTCCTGTTCGTCAACAAAGGCGGCGGCTCGGCCAACAAAGCGGCGCTGTTCCAGGAAACAAAATCTATTCTGCAGCCGGAAAAGCTCACCGCCTTTCTGATCGAAAAAATGAAATCACTGGGCACAGCCGCCTGCCCGCCTTATCACATCGCTTTCGTCGTTGGAGGCTTGTCTGCCGACCAGGCGCTGAAAGTCGCCAAGCTGGCGTCAACCAAGTATTACGACAACCTGCCCACCAGCGGGAACGAACTGGGTCAGGCATTCCGTGATACGGCCCTGGAAGCCGAGTTACTCAGTGCCAGCCGCGAGTTTGGTATCGGCGCGCAGTTTGGCGGCAAGTACTTTGCCCACGATATCCGCGTGATTCGCCTGCCGCGTCACGGGGGGTCTTGTCCTATCGCCATGGCCCTCTCCTGCTCAGCCGACCGCAACATTAAGGCTAAAATTAACAAACACGGTATCTGGCTGGAGAAACTGGAGCATAACCCGGGCAAATTCATACCTGATTCTCAGCGGGTAGAAAATGGCGCCCAAACCGTACAGCTGGATCTCAACCGCCCGCTACGCGAGATTCTGCACGACCTGTCCGCTCTGCCTATCGGTACTCGTTTGTCGTTAAGTGGCCCAATTGTTGTCGCCCGTGATATTGCCCACGCTAACATCAAAGCGCGCCTGGATAACGGCGAACCGATGCCGGAATACATGAAAAAACATATCGTTTATTACGCGGGTCCCGCCAAAACGCCGGACAATCAGGCCTGTGGTTCAATGGGTCCCACCACCGGCGGGCGCATGGATGGGTATGTCGATGCTTTCCAGGCACAAGGCGGCAGTCTCATTATGCTCACCAAGGGTAACCGCAGCCAACAGGTCACTGATGCCTGCCATAAACACGGTGGATTTAGCCTCGGCAGCATCGGCGGCGCCGCGGCCCTGCTTGCACAACAGTACGTGAAAAGCCTGCACTGCCTGGAATATCCCGAACTGGGAATGGAAGCGGTCTGGATGATGGAAGTTAAAAATATGCCGGCCTTCGTGTTAGTCGACGACAAAGGTAATAACTTCTTTAGTCAGTTTGAGCAGCAGCATCGCTGCGCAACCTGTCCGGCAGGACATTAAGGAGCATCAATGGAAGCGCGAGCCAATAATGACAGACACCGCCAGCGTCAGCAGAAACTGAAAGAACAGGTTGATACCCGCGTGGCGGCGGCAACGGAGAAGAAAGGGATCCTGATTGTCTTCACCGGCAACGGTAAAGGGAAATCCACCGCAGCCTTTGGCACGGCAACGCGCGCGGTTGGTCACGGAAAAACCGTTGGCATCGCGCAGTTTATCAAAGGTCAGTGGGATAATGGCGAGTACAACACCCTGCAACCGCTCGGCGTTGAATTCCATATTATGGGCACCGGGTTTACCTGGGAAACCCAAAACCGGCAAGCGGATATCGAGGCGGCAACGGTTGTCTGGCAAGAAAGTAAGCGCATGCTGGCTGATGCGCATTACGATCTGGTGGTATTGGATGAACTGACTTACATGCTGGCTTACCACTATCTGGATACCCAGGAGGTTCTCAGCGCCATCGAAAATCGCCCTGTCGAACAAAGTGTTATCGTCACCGGACGCGGATGCCACGCACTGTTGCTGGAACTGGCCGATACGGTCAGCGAAATTCGCCCGGTCAAGCACGCGTTTGACAGCGGTATTCAGGCGCAGGTGGGAATCGACTGGTAACTATTCTTTTGCCGGATAACGACGCGCTGGCGTCTTATCCGGCCTACCGTTCTTTGCAGGCCTGACAAGGCACACGGTACTATCAGGCAGGCGATACCACAGATTTATTCAACAGCCAGTCCCGGAAGATCTGTAAATGCACAGATTCCGCTTTCTCTTCACGCCACGTCATGATGAAACGGTTCCCGGTGCGCATCGGGACATCGCAAGGAATGACCATATCACCGCTGTCCAGATCGTGCTGAATGGCAAAACGAGGAAGCAACGCCACGCCAAGATTAGAGCGAACCGCCGCAATCAGCATCGACAACAGATCAAATCTTGGACCTTTATTGACCAGTGGACTACTGATATCGGACAGCGCAAACCATTCCTGCCAACCCTTGATACGCGTGCTTTGGTGCAAAAGCGGGAATTCGTTCAGTAACTCCTCGACTGCCAGTTTCCGATCCGGTTCGGCCAGCAAGCAGCGGCTACATACCGGCAGGATTTCCTCTTCAAACAGGTACTCAACGCCCGACCATGGCGAGTAGAAATCTTCACGCATGATTGCCGCGTCATACTCCCGATTGAGAAAATCACCAATATTCGCCAGCGAATGGATATTGACGATAATATCAGGATTGAGTTTATTGAACTCGCGCAGGTTCGGAATCAGCCAATGCGTGCTGAAGGTCGGATTCACTGCCAGCTCAATAACCTGCACCGTCGGCTGCCAGGTCATTATCGTCGTCGTATCTCGCTCGAGTTTATTTAACGTTTCTTTAACGATACTTAAATAATGTTTGCCCGCCGCATTTAAAAAAATGCGTTTCTTGGCATGATTAAATAGCGAGGTATTCAGAAAATCCTCCAGTGCATTCACCTGGCGGAAAACAGCACTTTGTGTTAAAGCCAGCTCTTCAGCAGCCCGGGTATAACTTTCGTGACGCGCAACAACTTCAAAAGTTACCAGCAACTCCGTCTTCGGTATTTTTCCTCTCATAACCTCTTCCATATGCAGCGTACAAAAATAGTTTAATTTATAAAAAATAATTCAAGACACCAGATAAGCATCGAGAGTTATATTTTATTTCATCCATTGATGTCATTGATCCAATCCATGATTTACTCATACTGATGGCGGATAAATATTAACCAATAATACTCAAGCACAACAATAAACACAATTTAAATAAGGTTAAACCCATGCAAATAGTGCCAATAAGTTCTTAATAATTTTTCAAGTTAACTTGTTTATTGCAGAAAAAACTTTGCGAGATTAATCAATATTATCCATGCAATAATTTTAGATAATTTCACGTTATAACTTACGGGCAAACGACTGCTTTTAATCATTCCTTGATGTAGTTTCTGCCTTTTTTGTTAGACGTGATAAAGGACACAATGTGAAAACTTTCGGAAAGGTCTGGCTCGTTGGAGCAGGTCCCGGTGATATTTCATTGCTCACCCTCAAAGCGATGATGTGCATTAAACAGGCTGATGTCATTATTTACGATCGGCTGGTCAATCCTAAAATTTTGGAATGGGCATTACCTGATTGCCTGCTTATCAATGTCGGCAAAAATCCAGGCTATCATTGTGTTCCTCAGGATGAAATTAACGCATTACTGGTCCAGTATGCCCAAACACATAGCAACATCGTACGCCTGAAAGGGGGCGATCCTTATGTGTTTGGTCGTGGGGCCGAAGAAGTTGAGGATCTTGTTGAAACGGGTATCCCATTTGAAGTTGTGCCGGGTATCAGTTCTACCATCGGCGGCCTGACCTATGCCGGAATTCCGGTGACGCATCGCGATTTCGCCTCCGGTTTTCACGTGGTGACAGGCCATACGCGGGAAGGCAACCAGCAGCAGGACTGGCGTCAACTGGCGAAGCTAAATGGCACGCTGGTTATCGTCATGGGTATCGCCAATCTGGCGTTTATTTGCGAAGAGCTGTTGATGGGCGGTAAATCAGCAGATACACCCGCTGCGCTAATTATGTCCGCCACCCGGGAGAATCAACGCCGACTAACCTGTACGCTCGGTTCATTACTGAGCAAAGCGCAGGAGGCTAACATTGCTCCACCTGCGCTGATTGTTATTGGTGAGGTGGTGACCCTGAGCGATCGGCTCTCTTTTATACCCGACGCCATCACCTTGCCAGAAGATCTTTACTGCGAAAGCCTGGCATGACGAAAAGACTGGGGCGACGTTTGATGCGCCGCCCTGAAAACGCGGCAAAAGTAGCTGGTTTGCGCGTATTGAAGTTTCCTGGCAATACTGTCTATTGAATGCTCAGGGTCGTGCAACAACTCCCCCGCTTTCTGCATTTTTTTCTGACTCACCCAGGTTTTAAAATTAACGCCCAGCCGTTTCTTAAAAAATCGGCTGAAATAGTTCGCGCTTAAGCACACATGCGCCGCGACGGATTCCAGGGATAATTCACCATATAAATTCTCATCAATATAACGCAGCGCCGCCAGAAGTTTTTTCTCATGACGGGAAGGTTCAGTAACATAATGACGAATGTAACGGATCGGTGAAACTGAAACTTGAGCGGATTGTTGTTCTTCCGCATAATTATCAACAATAAAACTTAACAAATTAGCCGACGCTACCAGCGTATTATTATCCACTACCGCAACCTGACCCCATTCAGCTTTTATTTTTGGATCATCCATCCATGAGAATTTATTACCAATAACAATAGTTTTATATTCCTGATACTTTGGCCGGACCTGTCCGCAGACAATAAAACCACAAAGATGCCCTTCATCAATTAATGGCATCGAGAACAGACTTAACCCGGCATGACAGGTGAGTATTCTGGGCTTAAGCTGTTTCAACCCCTCAAAAGCACACTGCTTATCGCATTTTTGGCAGTCCACACGATAGCGCTCATCCGCCCGCATTAATCTGCAGAAAGAATTAAAATTATGACAATCTGAGAGTGGCTTACCATTAATATCAATAACAACCGTGGCTAACCCGGTCGCACGGGAGAATATTTCGGCTATCGAGAAAAAACCGTGTAAATAATCATTCTGAATTTTCAGCAGCACGTTCTCCTCCAGCACTCATAATATTAAAACCGATAATATGCAGAATTTAACCAAGAGAAAGAATGATGTTGACCGCAAAAAATAATCTCATTTGTGCAGATGATTATGATCAATTGGCAAGAAAAATATTTAAGGACAAAAAAAAGGCCATCATCAGATGGCCAACCATGTCGAAACGGGACCAGCCCTTGACCATGCAGAGAGTCAGGGCTGTTTTTTTACTTCTTACTTAATAACGGTTTTCAGCGCTTCACCGATATCGGCCAGGCTGCGCACGGTTTTAACGCCAGCAGCTTCCAGAGCCGCGAATTTCTCGTCTGCGGTACCTTTACCACCAGCGATGATCGCACCGGCGTGGCCCATACGTTTGCCTTTCGGCGCGGTGACGCCCGCGATGTAGCCAACTACCGGCTTGGTGACGTGATCTTTAATGTACGCCGCCGCTTCTTCTTCCGCGCTACCGCCGATCTCGCCGATCATCACGATCGCTTCGGTCTGCGGATCTTCCTGGAACAGCTTCAGAATGTCGATGAAGTTAGAGCCAGGAATCGGGTCGCCGCCAATACCTACACAGGTGGACTGGCCGAAACCGTAGTCGGTGGTCTGCTTAACCGCTTCATAGGTCAGCGTACCGGAACGGGAAACGATCCCCACTTTGCCCGGCTTGTGAATGTGACCCGGCATGATGCCGATTTTGCATTCGCCCGGGGTGATCACGCCTGGGCAGTTCGGGCCGATCATGCGTACGCCAGCTTCGTCCAGCTTCACCTTCACGGTCAGCATATCCAGCGTCGGGATACCTTCGGTGATGGTGATAATCAGTTTGATGCCTGCGTCGATCGCTTCCAGAATGGAGTCTTTGCAGAACGGCGCCGGAACGTAGATCACGGTGGCGGTAGCGCCGGTCGCTTCTACGGCTTCACGAACGGTGTTGAACACCGGCAGACCGAGGTGGGTGGTGCCGCCTTTGCCTGGCGTTACGCCGCCAACCATCTGCGTACCGTATGCAATCGCCTGTTCGGAGTGGAAAGTCCCCTGGCTACCGGTGAAGCCCTGACAGATAACCTTGGTATCTTTATTAATTAAAACTGACATTATTTCCCCTCCACTGCGGCAACAACCTGCTGAGCTGCATCCGTCAGACTTTTCGCTGCAATAATATTCAGGCCGCTATCAGCCAGTTTTTTCGCGCCGAGCTCGGCGTTGTTGCCTTCCAGACGAACGACAACCGGGACGTTAACGCCCACTTCGGCTACCGCGCCGATGATACCGTCAGCGATCAGGTCGCAACGTACGATACCGCCGAAGATGTTAACCAGAACGGCTTTTACATTGTCGTCGGAGAGGATGATTTTGAACGCTTCGGTTACGCGCTCTTTGGTTGCGCCGCCGCCCACGTCGAGGAAGTTAGCCGGTTCGCCGCCGTGCAGTTTAACGATGTCCATGGTGCCCATTGCCAGGCCCGCACCGTTAACCATACAACCGATGTTACCGTCCAGTGCGACGTAGTTCAGTTCCCACTGTGCAGCCTGCGCTTCACGAGGATCTTCCTGAGACTGGTCGCGCATTTCGCGCAGGTCAGCCTGGCGGAACAGTGCGTTACCGTCAGCGCCCAGTTTGCCATCGAGGCAGATCAGATCGCCCTGTTTGGTTACTACCAGCGGGTTGATTTCGATCAGCGCCAGGTCGCGCTCCAGGAAAATGGTCGCCAGCCCCATGAAGATTTTGGTGAATTGCTGAACCTGTTTACCTTCCAGACCCAGTTTGAACGCCAGCTCACGCCCCTGGTAAGGCATCGGTCCTGCCAGCGGATCCAGCGCCACTTTGTGGATCAGGTGCGGGGTTTCTTCCGCTACTTTTTCGATTTCCACGCCGCCTTCAGTCGAAGCCATAAAGACCACGCGACGGGAACTACGGTCAACCACTGCGCCGAGGTAAAGTTCTTTACCGATATCGGTCGCCGCTTCAACCAGAATCTGATTTACCGGTTGGCCATTAGCGTCTGTCTGGTAAGTCACCAGACGTTTCCCCAGCCAGTGCTCAGCAAAAGCGCGAATGTCTTCTTTGCTGTTAACAACCTTCACACCGCCCGCTTTACCACGGCCACCAGCGTGAACCTGACATTTCACTACCCACGGGCCTGCGCCGATTTTAGATGCGGCTTCTTCAGCTTCACGCGGAGTATTACAGGCATAACCCACCGGTGCCGGTAAGCCATAGCGGGCAAAAAGTTGTTTTGCCTGATATTCATGTAAGTTCATGTGTTCTGTCCATCCTTCAGGTAATCGTTATCTTTTACCCGTAGGTCTGATAAGGCGTCCAGACCTACGGGGCAGGTGATACTCTTTTTCGTTACACGTCCAGCAGCAGACGCGTTGGATCTTCCAGCAACTCTTTAATGGTTACCAGGAAGCCTACTGACTCACGACCATCGATCAGACGGTGGTCATAAGACAGCGCCAGATACATCATCGGCAGAATTTCAACCTTGCCGTCTACCGCCATCGGACGATCTTTGATGGCATGCATACCCAGGATGGCGCTCTGCGGTGGGTTGATGATCGGCGTAGACATCAGGGAACCGAACACACCGCCGTTAGTGATGGTGAAATTACCGCCCGTCAGATCTTCAACCGTCAACTTGCCGTCGCGACCTTTTACTGCCAGTTCTTTAATGTTCTTCTCAATGTCAGCCATACCCAGCAGATCCACATCACGCAGGACCGGCGTTACCAGGCCGCGCGGCGTGGAGACCGCCATGCTGACATCAAAGTAGTTGTGGTACACCACGTCATCGCCATCGATAGAGGCGTTGACTTCTGGATAGCGTTTCAGCGCTTCAACCACCGCTTTCACGTAGAAAGACATAAAGCCCAGACGGATACCGTGACGTTTTTCGAACGCATCACCGTATTGCTTACGCAGGTCCATAATCGGCTTCATGTTGACTTCGTTGAACGTCGTCAGCATGGCGGTGGAGTTTTTCGCTTCCAGCAGACGCTCGGCTACGCGTTTGCGCAGACGGGTCATTGGCACACGTTTTTCGCCACGCGCACCCAGTTGAGGCTGAGGCGCAGGCGCGGCTGCTGGCGCTTTGGCTTCGTCTTTTGCTGCCGGCGCTTTGGCCAGATGCTTTTCCACATCTTCGCGGGTGATGCGGCCACCAACGCCAGTGCCTTTGATGGCGCTGGCTTCGAGGTTATGTTCACCGAGCAGGCGACGGATCGCCGGGCTCAGGGCATCGTTGTTCTGCTCTGCAAGCGACGCCTGCTGGCGCTGTGCCGGAGTAGAATCTTTCTCTTCAGACTTGGCGCTGGTTTCTTTACCAGTGCTGTTGCCTTCACGCAAGCGACCGAGGATCTGGCGGGAGGTGACGGTTGTCCCTTCATCTTCCAGAACCGCATCAAGGATACCGTCCGCTGATGCCGGTACTTCCAGTACCACTTTGTCAGTTTCGATTTCTACCAGTACTTCATCACGACGTACTGCATCGCCCGGTTTTTTGTGCCAGGTTGCAACCGTTGCATCCGCTACGGATTCAGGCAGGTCGGGAACAAGAATATCTACGCTACTCATTATTTATCCTTTATTTAATCGACGTTCAGCGCGTCATTAACCAGATCTTGTTGCTGTTTCTGGTGAACGGACATATACCCTACTGCCGGAGAGGCAGAGGCCGGGCGACCTGCATAACGCAGAGCGGACCCAAATGGAATCACTTCACGGAAATGATGCTGACTGCAATACCATGCGCCCTGGTTGAGCGGCTCTTCCTGGCACCAGACAAAATCATGTACGTGAGCAAACGGTTTCAGCGCTTCCTGCACCGCTTTATGCGGGAACGGATAGAGCTGTTCGATGCGCACAATGGCAACATCTTTTTGGTCATTCTTGCGGCGTTGCTCCAGCAGGTCGTAATAAACCTTACCAGAACACATCACAACACGCTTCACGCCTTTCGGATCAAGTTCATCGACTTCGCCAATAGCCGGCAGGAAGGTGCCATTTGCCAGTTCGTCCAGCGTAGACACCGCCAGCGGGTGACGCAGCAGCGACTTCGGTGACATCACCACCAGCGGACGACGCATACCGCGCAGCGCCTGACGACGCAGCATGTGGTACACCTGTGCCGGGGTGGACGGGACGCAAACCTGCATGTTTTGCTCAGCGCAAAGTTGCAGATAACGTTCCAGACGCGCGGAGGAGTGCTCCGGGCCCTGACCTTCGTAGCCGTGCGGCAGCAGCATAACCAGACCGCACATACGACCCCATTTCTGTTCGCCGGAAGAGATGAACTGGTCGATAACGACCTGAGCACCGTTGGCGAAGTCACCGAACTGGGCTTCCCAGATAGTCAGAGTGCGCGGTTCTGCCGTGGCGTAACCGTATTCAAACGCCAGCACCGCTTCTTCAGACAGTACGGAGTCCCATACGCGGAACGTGCCCTGGCCGTTATGCACATGCTGCAGCGGGGTGTAGGTTGAACCGTTCGCCTGGTTATGAATGACCGCGTGACGGTGGAAGAAGGTTCCGCGACCGGAGTCCTCGCCCGACAGACGAACCGGGATGCCTTCGTCAACCAGCGTGGCGTAAGCCAGATTCTCTGCGCCACCCCAGTCGAACAGCTTCTCGCCTGCGGCCATGGCCTGACGATCGCCGTAAATTTTGGCAACGCGCGACTGCATTTCAACCGCTTCAGGTACAGTGCTGATGCGTTTAGCCAGCTCCTGCAGACGCTTCATCTCAACTTTGTTCGGGTAGCTTTCGTCCCATTCGTGGTTGAGATATGGCGACCAGGTGAAGGAGTGCATGTTCATTGGACGCCACTCTTTCACTACACACTCGCCAGCATCCAGCGCATCGCGATACAGGTTGACCATTTCGGTCGCATCTTCCAGCGTGGCGACTTTATCCGCTTCCAGCTTGTCAGCGTAGATTTTGCGCGGGGTCGGATGCTTTTTGATTTTCTGATACATCAGCGGCTGGGTTGCGCTCGGCTCGTCGGCTTCGTTGTGACCGTGACGGCGGTAGCACACCAGATCGATGAAGACATCGCGTTTGAAGGTATTACGGAAGTCCAGCGCCAGACGCGTCACGAAAGCGACCGCTTCCGGGTCATCCGCATTGACGTGGAAAATCGGCGCCTGAACCATCTTACCGATGTCGGTGCAATATGGGGTAGAACGCGCATCCAACGGGTTAGAGGTAGTGAAACCCACCTGGTTGTTAATAACGATGCGAACGGTACCGCCCACTTCGTAACCACGCGCTTTCGACATGTTCAGGGTTTCCTGCACCACGCCCTGCCCGGTCACCGCCGCATCACCATGAATGGTGATAGGCAGGACTTTATTGCTGCTCGGCTCATCCAGACGATCCAGACGCGCACGGACGGAACCGATTACCACCGGGCTAACAATTTCCAGGTGTGACGGGTTAAACGCCAGCGCCAGGTGTACCAGACCGCCTTCGGTTTCGATATCTGACGAGAAGCCCATGTGGTACTTCACGTCGCCAGTGCCGAGATGTTCTTTATGTTTGCCCGCGAATTCGTCGAACAGATCCTGCGGCTTTTTACCCAGCACGTTGACCAGTACGTTCAGACGACCACGGTGCGCCATGCCCAGCACCACTTCACGCGTACCACTGTTACCCGCGTGGCGGATCATCTCTTTCAGCATCGGAATTAACGCATCACCGCCTTCCAGCGAGAAGCGTTTCGCGCCCGGGAACTTCGCGCCCAGGTAACGTTCCAGACCTTCCGCTGCGGTCAGTTCGCTGAGGAAGCGTTTTTTCTCTTCACTACTAAACGCGGCGCGGCCAGACTCGATGCGCTGCTGAAGCCAGCGTTTTTCTTCGGTGCTGGTGATGTGCATATACTCGGCGCCAATCGGGCCGCAGTAGGTTTGTTTCAGCGCAACAACCAGGTCGCTCAGCTTCATGGTGTCTTTACCGCCGGCAAAAGAGCCTACGTTAAAGCTTTCCTGGAAATCCGCATCGGTCAGATCGTGGAAAGACGGATCCAGATCGGCCACTTTCTCTTGCTGCCACAGTCCCAGCGGATCAAGATTCGCATGTTGATGACCGCGGAAACGGTAGGCGTTAATGAGCTGCAGGACTTTAACCTGCTTCACATTGGCATCAGGGTCGGAAATAGAAGAAGAGTAACGTGGGGTAATCAACGCCTGCCGACGGAAATAATCACGTGTTTTTGAGTGGAGTTGATCCGGTTTGACTCCGGTGCCAGGTAACTGCTGGAACGTCGAACGCCAGTTAGCATCTACCGAGTCAGGGTCGGTTAAGAAGTCTTCATAGAGCTGTTCTATCCAGCTCTGGTTCGAGCCAGAGAGGTAAGAAGAGTCCAACCAGGCTTTCAAAGCGCTGTTCTGCATCGTGATCCCTTAAGCATTTGTATGCTTACTTCGCCGTGGATACTACCACGCACACCGATGTGCGTGCCGGGGTTCACTTGCGAGCTCTTTTTGTTTGGCTCGCGAAGGAACCTTTAAAAACTGTCTAATCATGTGGCAGTTTTTAGAGGTTTCCTACATTAACAATTTGCCTGATGGCGCTTCACTTATCAGGCCTACGGGATTGTACCTGTAGGCCGGATAAGACGTTTACGTCGCCATCCGGCAACCACTACAACAACTTATGCACTACGCTTGAGCAGCATCGACTTAATATGGCCGATGGCGCGCGTCGGGTTCAGCCCCTTAGGACATACGCTGACGCAGTTCATGATGCTGTGACAGCGGAATACGCTGAAAGCGTCACTTAAACCTTCCAGGCGGCTGTCGGTCTCGGTATCGCGGCTGTCAATCAGGAAGCGATACGCAGCCAGCAGACCAGCCGGACCGATGAATTTGTCCGGATTCCACCAGAATGATGGGCAGGACGTTGAGCAGCATGCACACAAAATACATTCATACAGCCCATCGAGCTTCTCACGCTGCTCTGGCATTTGTAAATGCTCGCGAGCCGGTGGATTTTTCCCATTATTCAACAAGTAAGGCTTAATCTTCTCATACTGTGCGTAGAATTGTCCCATGTCTACCACCAAATCGCGCACAACCGGTAAACCCGGCAGCGGGCGAATGACAATTTTCTTGCCCGGCTGATTCAGCGCAGAAACAGGTGTGATACAGGCCAATCCATTTTTGCCGTTCATGTTCAGACCGTCAGAGCCGCAGACCCCTTCACGGCAGGAGCGACGAAACGATAGCGACGGATCTTTTTCTTTCAGCTGCATCAATGCATCCAGCAGCATCATGTCGCGCCCTTCTTCCGCTTCCAGGGTGTAATCCTGCATGCGCGGAGCATCGTCAACGTCCGGGTTATAGCGATAAACTGAAAACTCGAGTTTCATTGTCCTGTCTCCGCATTAATAAGTACGAATCTTCGGCGGGAATGCCGGGCGCAGCTTCGGTTCCATATTGACTTGACGTCGCGTCATGGTTTCCGACTCTGGCAGGTACAGGGAATGGCACAGCCAGTTTTCATCATCACGTTCCGGGAAGTCGAAGCGGCTATGCGCGCCACGGCTTTCGGTACGGAAGTTTGCAGAGACTGCGGTGGCGTAAGCGGTTTCCATCAGGTTATCCAGCTCCAGACACTCAACGCGCTGGGTGTTAAATTCACTGGAGGTATCATCCAGACGGGCGTTTTTCAGACGCTCGCGAATCGCTTTCAGCTCTTCCAGTCCTTTCGCCATCGCATCGCCTTCGCGGAATACCGAGAAGTTATGCTGCATACATTCCTGCAGCGCTTTGCGAATGGCGACCGGATCTTCGCCGTTACGGTTGCTGTTCCAGCGATTCAGACGAGCCAGAGAAGCATCGATCTCGTCTTCCGTCGCATCCAGCAGGTCGCCCTGTTCCGCGATAGATTCCTGCAGATGCAGACCCACCGCACGACCAAAGACCACCAGATCCAGCAGCGAGTTGCCGCCCAGACGGTTGGCGCCGTGAACCGATACGCAGGCGATTTCGCCTACCGCAAACAGCCCCGGAATCACCACATCTTCGCCCTGCTCGTTCACGGTCAACGCCTGGCCGGTTACTTTGGTCGGGATACCGCCCATCATATAGTGACAGGTAGGAATTACCGGGATCGGCTCTTTCACCGGGTCAACGTGGGCAAAGGTACGAGACAGTTCGAGAATACCCGGCAGCCGGGACTCCAGCACTTCTTTACCCAGATGATCGAGTTTCAGCTTGGCGTGCGGACCCCATGGGCCGTCGCAGCCGCGGCCTTCACGGATTTCGATCATGATGGAACGCGCCACCACGTCACGACCCGCCAGGTCTTTCGCGTTCGGGGCATAACGCTCCATAAAGCGCTCGCCGTGTTTGTTCAGCAGGTAGCCGCCTTCACCACGACAACCTTCTGTGACCAGCACGCCCGCGCCAGCGATACCGGTCGGGTGGAACTGCCACATTTCCATATCCTGCACCGGCACGCCAGCGCGGATAGCCATACCTACACCGTCACCGGTGTTGATGTGGGCGTTAGTGGTTGATTGATAAATACGACCTGCGCCACCCGTCGCCAGTACGGTGGCACGAGCTTTAAAGTAAACGACTTCACCGGTTTCAATACACAGTGCGGTACAACCGACAATCGCGCCATCAGCATTCTTCACCAGGTCCAGTGCATACCACTCAGAGAAGATGGTGGTGTGGTTTTTCAGGTTCTGCTGATACAGGGTGTGCAGGAGCGCGTGGCCGGTACGGTCTGCCGCTGCTGCGGTACGTGCCGCCTGCTCGCCGCCGAAGTTCTTCGACTGACCGCCAAACGGACGTTGATAAATGGTGCCATTATCGAGACGAGAGAACGGCAGGCCCATATGGTCCAGCTCCAGAATCGCTTCCGGGCCAGTTTTACACATATATTCAATTGCGTCCTGGTCACCAATGTAGTCCGACCCTTTGACGGTGTCGTACATGTGCCATTCCCAGTTATCTTCATGAGTATTACCGAGCGCCACGGTGATGCCACCCTGCGCAGATACGGTATGGGAACGGGTTGGAAAAACTTTGGAGAGCAGCGCACAGGTCTGTCCGCTCTGGGAAATTTGCAGCGCCGCGCGCATACCTGCGCCACCGGCACCAATCACAACAGCATCAAATTCTCTGACTGGCAGTTTCATTACACACCCCACACCACAACAAATCCATAAATGACGTAAACCACCAGCGCAACGACGATAGCCAGTTGCAGAATCAGGCGTACAGCCAGAGGTTTAACGTAGTCGGTCAACACCTGCCACATGCCAATCCAGGCATGAATCAAGATGGAAAAAAGTGCCAGCAGAGTGAAGACTTTGGTGAATGCCGATGAGAAAAAACCGGTCCAGACTTCAAAGGTCAACTCACCGCTGGTGGCGAAGAAGCCGACCATATAGATGATGTATAACGTCAGAACGATAGCGGTAGCACGGACCAGAATGAAGTCATGTACGCCGTTGCGTCCTAATGCGGAGGCGTTGCTTACCATACGAGGACTCCTGCGAGAAGTGAAAGCACGACAATGATAACGAAACAAATTTTGGCGGAGCGTGTCCCTGCTTCGAGGGTTTCTTCGATATAGCCAAAATCCATCAACAGATGGCGAATGCCCATTACGGCGTGATAGGCCAGCGCAATCAGGATCCCCCACATGATTAACTCCACGAAGAAGTTATTCATAATGGATGACGCCGTGAGGAAACCTTCAGGGGAGGAAAGGCTGGTACCCAATAACCACAACAGAATCCCGACCGCCACGAAGGTGATCACTCCGGATACGCGATGGAGAATGGACGCTATCGCCGTGATTGGGAACCGGATCGTTTGCAGATCCAGATTGACAGGTCTTTGTTTTTTCACATTTCTTATCATGAATAACGCCCACATGCTGTTCTTATTATTCCCTTTGGACTTCGGGCACAGAAGATGAAGACTTCTGTAGTCTGAAAGACGCCGGGATTTCCTTCCTCCGGTCTGCTTGCGGGTCAGACAGCGTCCTTACTATAACTACGCGTCATATAAAACACTGCTTCCAGTTGCTAAAACGACACGTTACAACGCTGGTTGGCTCGGGATTGCAGGGTATTCCGGAGACCTGGCGGCAGTATAGGACGTTCACAAAATCATTACAATTAACCTACATATAGTTTGTCGGGTTTTATCCCGAACAGTGACATAGGTCACGATAACAACATTATTTTAATTTTTAATCATCTGATTTGACAATCATTAAACAAAGTTGTTACAAACGACACCAGAAAAAGCATATAATGCGTAAAAGTTATGGGGTCACTCTTTCACCGGAGATTTAGTTATGTAACAGTGTGGAAGTATTGACCAATACCTTCAGGACAGTTATTAGTGATAGACAGGTTAAATAATTCGGATTGCTAAGTTGTTGATTTGTTACTATTTCACCATGAGTTAACTGATTTACCTGCAAGCGCCCATTGCTCTGTACCCTGGTTTTCGCCTCTATCGCAGAGCGGCGAGCCGAATAAAAAACTGGTAACGGTTGATTGATGTATCGAAAACAAGTCTGACTTCCGCAGTCTTAAGTAATAAGGCGCTAAGGAGACCGTAAATGGCTGATACTAAAGCAAAAATCACTCTAAATGGTGACGCTGCTATTGAACTGGATGTGCTGAAAGGTACGCTCGGTCAAGATGTTATTGATATTCGTAGCCTTGGCTCAAAGGGGATGTTTACTTTTGACCCAGGTTTCACCTCTACCGCATCCTGCGAATCCAAAATTACGTTCATCGATGGTGATGAAGGCATTTTGCTGCATCGCGGCTTCCCGATTGACCAGTTGGCGACCGAGTCCAACTATCTGGAAGTGTGTTATATCCTGCTGTACGGCGAAAAACCGACGCAGGAGGAGTACGACGAGTTCAAAACCACGGTCACTCGCCATACCATGATTCACGAGCAGATCACGCGTCTGTTCCACGGTTTCCGCCGCGACTCCCACCCGATGGCCGTTATGTGCGGTGTCACCGGGGCGCTGGCTGCGTTCTATCACGATTCTCTGGACGTAAATAATGCGCGTCACCGTGAAATCGCCGCCTTCCGTCTGCTGTCCAAAATGCCGACCATGGCAGCGATGTGCTACAAATACTCCATCGGACAACCGTTCGTGTACCCGCGTAATGACCTCTCCTACGCCGGTAACTTCCTGAACATGATGTTCTCCACGCCGTGCGAAAAATACGAAGTCAATCCAATCCTGGAACGCGCCATGGACCGTATCCTGATCCTGCACGCTGACCACGAACAGAACGCCTCAACCTCTACCGTGCGTACCGCAGGCTCTTCAGGGGCTAACCCGTTTGCCTGCATCGCGGCTGGTATTGCTTCCCTGTGGGGACCGGCACATGGCGGCGCCAACGAAGCTGCGCTGAAAATGCTGGAAGAAATCAGCTCGGTTAAACACATTCCGGAATTTGTTCGCCGCGCGAAAGACAAGAATGATTCTTTCCGCCTGATGGGCTTTGGTCACCGTGTTTACAAAAACTATGACCCGCGCGCCACCGTGATGCGTGAAACCTGCCATGAAGTGCTGAAAGAGCTGGGCACCAAAGATGATTTGCTGGAAGTGGCAATGGAGCTTGAGCACATTGCGCTCAACGACCCGTACTTCATCGAGAAGAAACTCTACCCGAACGTAGACTTCTACTCTGGTATCATTCTGAAAGCGATGGGCATTCCGTCCTCCATGTTCACCGTGATCTTCGCCATGGCGCGTACCGTTGGCTGGATTGCACACTGGAATGAAATGCACACTGACGGCATGAAAATCGCCCGTCCTCGTCAGCTGTATACCGGCTACGACAAGCGCGATTTTAAGTCTGATATTAAGCGTTAATTGTCTGCCGGATAGCGCTCTCGCCTGTCCGGCCTACTACCTTGAATCTTCCAGGCCGGACATGGGGTTAATACCTCTGTCCGGCCTGTTTTTTCTTGACCCACATTATTTTATTCTCATCACGTTTTCTCTATGATTTACTGAGATCTTCCTCATTTCACTCAGGAGCATGGGATGCCTGTATTGCAGTGGAGCCTGCTATTTCTGCTATCACTCCTTCTTTCCCTGTTCTTTCTGTTGATACATCTTCCAGGCGCATTGCTGCTCGGCTCGATGATCGTCGGTATCATTTTCAGTATGCGCGGGATCTCCCTGCACCCTCCCCGCTGCACATTTCTTGCCGCTCAGGCCATTCTCGGCTGCATGATTGCGCAAAACCTCACCGGTTCCATTTTAACGACACTTGCGGCACACTGGCCGATGGTGATTGTCATCCTGCTGGCAACACTTATTAGCAGCGCGGTAATCGGCTGGCTGCTGGTTCGCTACAGCAATCTACCGGGGAACACCGGCGCGTGGGGGTCATCACCTGGCGGGGCAGCCGCGATGGTTGCGATGGCGCAGGATTATGGCGCTGACATCCGCCTGGTGGCGTTTATGCAGTATTTGCGCGTACTGTTGGTGGTCGGCGCTGCCGCGCTGGTCACCCGATTTGTCATGGGCGAACAGGCACAAACGGTCGGCCAGCAAATCGTCTGGTTTCCACCGCTGAGTCTTAATCTGTTAAGTACCATACTGCTGGCCGCAGTTGCCGGTGTAACCGGGCGCTTACTGCGTATCCCCTCTGGCGTGATGTTATTGCCCATGCTGGCGGGCGCATTGCTGAACGCAGGCGGTGTGATGGTCATTGAACTGCCGGAATGGCTACTGGCGATAGCCTATATGGCGATTGGCTGGCAAATCGGCCTCGGCTTTGACAAACAGATCTTTTTTATGGCGCTGCGCCCCCTGCCGCAAATATTGTTGTCCATTTTTTCACTGATGGCGATTTGTGCCGCTATGGCCTGGGGTCTGGCGCATTACATGCAAATCGACTTTCTCACCGCCTATCTGGCGACCAGCCCTGGCGGAGTGGATTCCGTCGCGGTAATTGCCGCAGGCAGCCACGCCGATATGGCGCTGATCATGGCGATGCAAACCCTGCGGCTGTTCAGTATTTTATTGACCGGTCCGGCGGTGGCGCGTTTTATTTCAGCGCATGCGCCAAAAAACTCATCATCGTAAGCCGGGATTAGTTTAAATTATATTTAAACCCTACCCTTATTTGATATTCATTTTTTGTATCATCACCATCTTGATATTTATCAAGATAACCTAATTCAAAAAATGGATAAAACCGCGGCGTAGTATGAAAGTTAAAGACAAAGTTATGCTGAAGGGTATGATTCTTGCCATTGGCATATTCAAACTTGTCGCCATGCGTTTTGCTATAATACGTTGGATTATATTGAACCCAGAAGTTTGGCGTAAAATACTTGGTTAAATAAATATCGACGCGGTGTTCTGAAGAGTCATCCCAGTCACCTTGCAGTGTTTCGCTGTCATGATTTTGATGGTTATAACGGTAGCGTAATACGGCGCCCAGCGTTGGGTCAAAATGATAGCCAATGCCTATATAAGGATCGACGCGTGAGCCCGCGGACTCCCAGTGAAAGACTACGCCGGGTTCAAGCCAGAAGTCACTATCACCCAATACAAAAGGCTTGTTAAATTCAGCTTCCTGATAGCTACTTTTCCACTGATCCATATTTTTACCAAGATCGGCATCAGTTTCAAAACTCCAGTACATACTTTTAAAAATACTGTCTGAATCCTGTACTACACCGGTTAACATCAATCGCTGTAAAAAGCCTTTGCTGGCAGTTCGATACTGCGTACGTGGCGCAAAATATATAGTAGTAAATGGCGTTGATTTTACCAGAGAGACAGGAGTTGCATTATTTTCCGCGGCCATAACGCCAGTTGCAGGCATGACCAGTGTAGCCATTAATATGGCTGTATTAATATTATTACTTTTCATTATATTTTCCTCGCCGTACAGAGATAAAATCTCCCCCTGCTAAATCAATAGCCTGATTATTTAACTGGGGGAGCAGAATATTACCAGTAACTATTCCAGCAGGATATTGCACGGGTCATCGCTTCCATCAGGAAATAATCCCCCCACGTGCAGCACTCATCCACACCGACGTTACCTTTAAAATAATAAACAGAGTGTTTTAATAATCCTTCGCCGGCTTTATGCGACGTATTCAGATAATCATCAAGCATTCGCGCAATCATCCGTAATGCCAGCGCTTCATAGCTTTCACGATCCGGGTGGGTTGCCGGTAACTGTTTTACCAGCTCCAGCAACGCGCAGGCGAGAATCGCGCTAGCGGAACTATCCCTTTTACTATTCGGATCGGTAAGCGCAAGATCCCAATAGCAGACAAGATCTTCTGGCAGACGATTAATAAAGTAATTTGCCAGCGTCTGGCTCAGTTCCAGAAGCCGCTCATCTCCGGTATAGAGATAATTCAGCAGAAAGCCATAAACACCCCATGCCTGCCCGCGCGACCAGCAGGAGTCATCGGAAAAACCCTGATGCGTATTGCCAAACCTCGGTTCACCGGTGTGAACATCCATATAATATGTATGGAACGTCGAACCGTCCTCGCGCACAATATAACGTCGCGCCTGCTCAATATGATTTTTCGCCGCCTCTGCATAACGAGGATCGCCAGTGCCGGCGCTTGCCTGATACAACAATGGCAGATTCATATTGCAGTCTATAATCATCCTGCCCTGCTGCTCCGGATTATCCAGTTCGCCCCACGCCTGAATAATGCCGCATTTCTCGTGATAGCGTTCCATCAGCACTTCTGCCGCCTGCTGCGCGATATAAATCGCCTCGCGATTGCCGGTCAGTTTATTAGCCGCTATACAGGATAGGCTGTACAGAAAACCCAGATCGTGGTGATTGGTATGGTCCCGTCGGGCAATACGTTCACCAAAAGAACGGACATGTTGTTCGGCCAACGTGCGATACGCGTCATTACGCGTCCATTCCCATGCCAGCCACAGCTGACCAGTCCAGAAACTGGTAGTCCATTCCTGATTATCAATAATTGGGTAGCGACCGTTTTCACATGCCGCATCGGGATAACGCAGGCCAAAATAATCACGGTTACGATCGACAGCAGATAAAATTACCGGTAAAGCGCGGCGAATCTTCTGCGCAATAGCAGCGCGTTCGCCGCTTCGCAGTACAACAGGAACGATCGGTTCTTTACGGATAGTTACAGACATAATTCTCTCGTTTTCTTCATTTTAATGGGTGGCTTCTTGCCCATGGACAGGGGCTGTAATGGTTTTTTTGTGTTGATAGCAAGTAGAAAGCGTGATGGCGGAGATCCCGGTAAATACCAGAGCTATCACGCCCATAATCAGATAGGTATGCTCAAAACCAATTTTTTGGTAGGCGTAGCCGGCAGGTGGTGCCACGACAATAGAACCGACATAAATCATGGCCTGATAGCCCAGTAGGTACATCGTGGCGTTAACGCGTTTGTCGAAATGCTCGGCAATGTATTTGAAGACCGACACCAGAATCAGGGCGATTTCAATCCCATACAACGGCTTCACCAGACAGATAATCAACGGATCGTTAGTTAATCCGGAGATAATCAAACGCAGGCTAATCACAAGACCGGTCAGGATCATCCCCTGCTTAGCGCCAATGCGGTTAATAATGGTGGGTACCAGCATCATGCCGAAAAACTCTGCGGCTGACTGCGCGGTACTCATGTAGCCAAACATGGCGTTGCCTTCTTCTTTCGTGCTAAAGAAGGTGACGAAATAGCGAGAGAACTGCTGTTCGGCAATAAACATCATCCATGCCACTCCGGCGATATACAGCGCAAAGGTCCAGAATTTTTTATTGCGCAGCAGCTCGAAAACATCGCCAATGACAATCTTCTCTTTCGACAGGACGTCATTCTCTTCCTGGCCAAAGTGATCAACTTTCAGCGTCAGCAGAACCGCAAACATGCACAGCGCGGAAACGCTACTGATAACAAAGTTGATTTTGGGCGAGATATTGTAGAGATACCCAGAGAATGAAGACGCCGTTGCCCACCCCAGCGCCGCCCACATGCGGATCCGGCCAAATTCCATCGCGTACAGACGACTGAAACGGTCAACATAGGACTCTTCCGCCGCCACGCCCGCATACCAGCCAAGGCTGAAAAATAGCGCACCGACGATCATCCCGCTGATAAAATGCGTTTGTAATAGCGGCAAATAGCACCAGATAAAAAATGGCGCCATCAGGGCCGAAACAAGACAGACAAAATAGAGCAGATGTTTTTTCATGCCCATTTTATCCATGATGTAACCGTAAACAGGTTTGATAACTACCGCAAAAACACCGTTTACGGCAAACACCGTGCCGATCTCCACACCATCCAACCCGGCTTTATCTCCCAGCCAGATAGCGTACAGGCCAAAACTGGCCGCCCAGGTAAAGGTAAACAGGAATACGAACAGGCTCAGTTTGATGTAAGCCGAGCGCGTCGACTGAACAGGGTTAGTCATTATTTTTCTCCGCACATGCGTCAGTTATATGATTTCCAGCGTTTTCACACCCAGCGTCAGCACCTGATTTTCACGGTCGAACGCCATTGCCGCCGCAAACGGCAGCGATAAAAGCGATGTGGCGTTGACAGCGCAGGCCAGCCAGTGTGTACCCGGCGTAAGCGTGCTACGAAGACAGGGGATCTCCCCCGGTGAGGCATACAGAATGTTGCTGTTGGGTGGCGTTGTGACGACCTCCGGTTGACGCTCTGCCAACAGATCGGTTATCTGGCATATGCCGGAGCTGGCACGAAGCGTGACCCCATGCGATGCAGTTTGGGTATCGATGAGTTGATGGCGGTTAAGCGCGAATCCCCCCTCGACACAGTCAAGCAGGCGCGTGGTTTCAACGCGATGGATGCGAATATGTCCCTGTTGAAACGGGACGAGCCAGGTCGTGACGACGACGTTTGACCACGGGAGCCATCGGCTTCGGATCAACGCATCCGTCATTTCAACAGAATCGCACTCACGGCGTCCACGCCAGTAGTTATCCTGTTCGCTGAACATCAGCATCGAATCACAGGCAGCATGGTTCAGACCATAATGACCGCGCTCCAGGGTAAAACCAAAGTGGCTGGAGTAAGCAAATTTGCCGTATTTGGCATCGAAATTGACAAAGTTATTGCGGTCATACTGGCCCGACATCAGCATCCAGGCGTGTCGGTTTTCATCATCATGAACGATAAATTGTCCCGCTTCCTTTATCGGATGAATCGGCTCAAGTTCAGGCAACGGGGCCGACTCGGCCTGCCAGAACGCGCTCTGTTCCGGCAGTGCTAAAATCAGCAACGCCTTACATGCCCACCAGGGCGAACATGGACTGTTGTAATCTTCGGTCATCACCAGGTTCGGGTAGGTATATCCCAGCGTAAATAAACCATCCGGGCCAATGAAAGGCTGCGCGAACCACCAGTCGAGGTGGCGCAAAATCACGCCTTTGACGATAGGGATCGTAAAAACATCCAGTTCCGTCCAGACGACGGCGCTCCAGAACGCAACCTGAACAAAGCGATAGGTCAGACTGCGGCCAAACGGAATCGCATCGCCCTCACAGGTAAAGTAGTAGATGTAATCTTTGGCAAACTGACGCGCCCGCTGACGGTAGCGCAGGCACCGTTCAGGGTCGGCGTCCTGCATAAGATGGCTATACAGCAAACTATAAAAATGAAACCCGCTGGAGATATAGTAATCGCGCGGTTTGCCTGCACCATCTGAGTACCAGCCATTACCCAACCAGAAAGGTTCAATCGCATTCAGATGCTTATCAATAACCATCATGTCGTAGTGGCGTCCGACACATTTAAGACCGACCTGCACCAATACCGGGAAGAAGTGCCAGTTATTATCCGGGATTTGGATATCAGCACTTTGCCGTAACCAGCGCTCCAGATTGTCCTGCTCATCGGTTGTTAAGGCGTCCCATAACCCGGTATTCGGCAGAGCCAATGCAACGCCGAAGGCGGCCATTTCCACGCAGCGCTGATCGTTATCAACCAGATTGCCCCAATAATTTGGATGTTCGGGGTCACAGCCATGACGAATACCGCAAATAAAAGCCTCACGATACTCACTCGCATCTCCCCCACTTAACAACGGTGAAAGGATCCACAATAGACGCGCAAACCCCTCCATGCCGGCAATATCCATTGGATATTGTGCAGACGTTTCGCCCACGTCCAAACGCGTGTTATCACGGTAGAGATGAGGAATGGCTGATGCCAACCATTGCCGCGCCTTTTCTGCATACTCTTGCCTTGCTCGCATAATGAAACCTCGTTTCATTTGATGAAGTATTGGGCGCATAATAAGGATTTGGGCTGACATACAAATGTGATAATTGTCGTATTTCCACACAACGCTAGTGATGAAGAACAACATTCACCTGCATTTTGCGGAGAAAATTCGATTACAGTGATAAAAACTTAAGTTTATTCACATTACCAGGCGAGACATAAATGCAGCGGACTGAAGACAGTAGCTATCTTGAGCACATAAGCCTCAACGACAAGTCGATTTACTTTAATCGGATGAAGGATATGCCAGCCAACTACTATCACTGGCACCAGTGCGTGGAGATATTATCGGTTTCTCAGGGAGTAGGCATCGCGCTTATGGAGCACCAACAATACACCGTCAAACCCGGGCGTATTTTTATTTTCCCGCCGGGTAAGCTGCATAAAGTGTTTGTCGAACAGGATGATCGTAATATTTATCATCGTACTACGCTGCACTTTAACGGCCCACAGATTGAGCAGTACCTGCGGGATTTTCCTCGCCAGCAGATGCTGCTGCGCCAACTGTGCGGCAGGGGAGAGAAAGCGCGAGTATTTGACGTAGGCGATGTTCAGCCAGTCATTGAAACCTTGCTGAGCCGTTTTGAAGAGCAAATCAAAGACCAGACTTTTAGCATCAGTGACAGCGCATTTCTGGTGATGCAGCTCATTAGCCTGCTGCCACATCAGGCGCAGGCCACGGGACAAAATACATTTTCGGTCAGCATTATCCGCTGGATTGAAACTCACTTTCACCAGCGCTGCTCGCTGGAAGATATCGCCAGCGAGATGGGTTGCTCGCGGGGTCACGCCTCCCGCCGTTTTCACGAAGAGACCGGCGGTACCATTCAGGAATACCTGATGATGCGCCGTATCCGTCAGGCCTGCGAACTGCTGTTACATACCAACGGCTCGGTACGCGATATTGCCGCACAGGTTGGTTTCTCCGAATATGCCTGGTTTATTACCTGCTTTCGCAAAAACATGGGCAAAACGCCGCTGCAATATCGTAAAACATATGCTTCGGTATAGATCTACGTCTGACATCCGGGACACCAGTAAAAGGGTCTCGAGGAAAGTGTCGTTTTCTCGATGATGCCGCCACAGCGCTCACAGGCTTCGCCGTCCCGGTGAAAGACCTTAAAGCGAAACAGCGCGCCGTGGTGCTTATTGTCATCGACCTGGCCGCGAGTGTTATACGACAGACGTGGAATATCAAGCAGCGCTTGCGCCAGCGCATCCAACTGCTCATCGCTAAGCTGTGACGCTTTATGCTGCCCGGTCAACCCCACCTGCCAGAGAATTTCTACCCGCAGATAGTTACCTAATCCCGCCAAAAACGCTTGATCTAACAACAGACCGGAAAACTGGCGATTGCGAAAACGGGGTGACAGCAGACGCGTTTTTACCTCTGCGGGCGTTAAACGCAAATCCAGCACGTCCGGTCCAACCCGTTGCAGAAATGGATGGGTGGTGAGCTGCTCTGGTGTCAGCATTTCGATGTCAGACGCGCTATACAGCAGGATAGTTTTATCCTCGGTTTGCAGCCTGACGCGCAGCACCCGCGTGGTTTGCGGCATGTTGCCGGTATCGACCACTCGCCATACGCCGTAAAGCTGATTGTGACTATACAGCGTCAGACCATTGGTAAAATGGGTCAGCAAGGCTTTACCCCGCGTTTCAAGCTGGGTAACACTCTGCCCGATGAGTTGGGATTGATACGGTTTTAACTGCTCAAAGGCAAACCAGACATCCGTCAGAGGTTTGCCTTTGACTGCCGTCTCCAGGGTATCCGCCGCACGGCGGATCTCCGGGCCTTCAGGCATAATACTGTCCTTTGTTAATGTGTTGCACCGCCCGTCATGGCGATATCGCTATCCACCTGCAATGCGGTGGCAATCGCGACCTCCAGCGCCCGACGTACTGTCTCCGCCGCCATACTTGGCGCTCCGGGGTGCTGCGCGGCCTGTTGTGGCAGATAAGGAATATGAATAAAACCGCCCTTCACTGCCGGCACGTCGCGTAATTTATGCAGCAGGCCATACATCACGTGGTTACACACGAAGGTGCCCGCCGTCTGAGAAACCGAGGCCGGAATTCCCGCGTTGCGCATGGAGACAACCATCGCCTTGATCGGCAATGTGCTAAACCACGCCGCAGGGCCATCGGCCACAATCGGTACATCAATCGGTTGTTGCCCCTGATTATCTGCAATACGCGCATCGTCAACGTTGATCGCCACGCGTTCCACGGTGATATCCGATCGACCACCCGCTTGTCCTACTGACAGCACCAGCGATGGCGACAATGCGTCAATCGCGGCATTGAGTACGGCGAGAGACTCGCCAAAGACGCACGGCAACTGGCGGGCAACGACGCGGCATCCGCCGATGATAGCATTATCGAGACCCGAGACCACTTCCCAGGAAGGGTTAACTGACTCGCCGCCAAAGGGTTCAAATCCCGTGATGAGTACTGTTTTCATCCTTCCTCCTTACAGGAACATCAGGAAATACATCAGAAAAACGTTAACCAACAGCAGCAGTATGCCGGTTGGCACCTGTGCTTTAATCACCGCGTTTTTGTCTGGTAGCTCCAGCAGCGCCGCAGGCACAATATTGAAGTTCGCCGCCATTGGCGTCATCAACGTTCCGCAATACCCCGAGAACATACCAATCGCCGCCATCACCGCTGGGTTACCACCGTGTTGCAATACGAGGATCGGAATACCAATCCCAGCGGTCACAATCGGGAAAGCGGCAAACGCATTGCCCATCACCATCGTCAACAAGGCCATACCAATGGTGTACACCGCCACCGCGATAAAGCGGCTATCCACCGCCAGGTATTCTTGCGTCAGCCAGGATATACCGCTGCCGACACCCGCCGCAGTGAACAACAGTCCAAGAGTAGCCAGAATCTGCGGCAGGATGAATGCCCACCCGATGGAGTCCAGCAGTCGGCGTGCTTCCTGAATCGGCTGATGCACCCGCTCATGGGTCATTTTTATCGCCATCGCCAGACCAATCAACGAGCCTGCGGTCATAGAGAAAAGCGTCACCAATGTGGCGTGATTACCCGGTCCAAACAGCGCATCCTGTAAGCCCGGAATATGGTTGAACATGAGTACACCGATAACGGTCACCACCGGGATCGCCAGCGCCGGGAAAAACAAGCGGTTACCCAACCTACTGGCGCTTTCTTCACGCTGTTGCGGCGTTCGCTGATGGTAGCTTCCCAGCTTTACGCCGCCGAAACCGGCGATCAGGGCCAGTATGACCACCGCGACGCCGACGGCAATATGCACCGCGCGTTTATCGCCAAACAGCGAGTATGTCCAGTCGCCAAGCAGAAAGAGAACGCCGTACAGGCCCCAAAACAGACCGGTGGTTAAGCGACGCGGGTTAGCTTTATCCCGCCAGGACATCAGCGCCACAATCAGTAAAACCGCACCTGCCAGCCAGTAGAGATAGCTTTGCTGAAAATTCATTTTGCTTCTCCCTGTGCTGCGGCATTCGCTTTCGCCACTTCACGCTGCAAATAGCTGTCCAGCCGCCACAGACGCGTGCCGTGGATCAGGAAGGCGCATATTGCCGTCGGGATCCCCCACAGGGCGATATGCAGCGGTTCGGTCTGGATCCCGCCAGACTCCAGCATAAAGTTGTGCATGAATATGATCGCACCGAAGGCAACAAAGATATCTTCACCGAAAAACAGCCCAACGTTATCGGTCGCGGCAGACATGGCGCGCAGACGATAACGAACCGCCCCCGGTATCTCACCGTGGTTTTTCTCGGCGGCCCCTTCTGCCATTGGCGCCAGCAGCGGACGCACCATCTGCGGATGTCCCCCCAGGCTGGTCAGCCCTAAGGCCGCGGTAGCCTCACGAATAAACAGATAGACAATAAGCAGACGGCCGCTGGTGGCACTGCGGATTTTGGCAATCCACGCCTGAGCGCGCTCTTTGAGTCCGTGACGCTCCAGCAGGCCAATAACCGCCAGTGGGATCAGCAGGATAAACGGCAGATTGCGGGTGTTGAGAAATCCCTCACCCAGCTTTTCCAGAATGGTAGCGATTGGCATATGCGCCGCCAGTCCGGTGACGATCCCGGCAATAATGACCACCAATACCGGGTTAAAACGTAAAAGAAATCCGACCACAATGACGGCGATCCCCGTCAATGGCCAGAGAGAAACAGCCTCTCCCATAATTCAGTCCCTTATGTTGTTGTGTGATATATTATTGTTTTGTATGAAAAAATTTATGCGCCAATTTGAATATTGCATGCATCGAATGCGCTGCGCAAGCGACGGGCAAAAGCGAGTGCGTGCTCGCCATCCCCATGAATGCATACCGTCTGGGCCGTCACGTTCGCCCATGTTCCGCTCTGACTTTTTACTCTACCGGATTGCACCATTTCTAGCGTTTGCGCCAGCGCCTGCTCTTCATCCTCTATCAATGCGCCAGGCTGGCTACGCGGAACCAGACTGCCGTCAGCCTGATAACCCCGATCGGCAAAAACCTCCTGACGCGTCACCAGGCCATAATGTTCCCCGGCGCGAATCAGTTCGCTTCCCGCCAGCCCCACCAGAACCAGCGAGGGATCGCAGGCATGCACCGCTTTCGCAATCGCATCCGCCAACTGTGGATCTTTTGCCGCCTGGTTATAAAGCATGCCGTGGGGTTTCACATGGCGCATCACGCCACCCTGCGCATGCGTAATGGCTGCCAGCGCGCCAATTTGATACAGCGTTTGCGCATACACCGTTTCCACTGGCAGAGTCATGGCGCTACGGCCAAAATTCTCCCGATCCGGAAAGCTCGGATGTGCACCTACCGCCACACCATTTTTTAGCGCTTCACGCACGCTTGAAAGCATGGTTTGCGCATCACCAGCATGAAACCCACAGGCGATATTCGCTGACGAAACCAGTTGCAGCAGCGCTGCATCGTTAGCACAGCCCTCGCCGAGGTCTGCGTTGAGATCAATTTTCATTGTTAAGTCGCCATGTTAACTGTTGCAGATAACGCTGCTGATCGTGGCGCGCCTTAAGCGCTTCCTCCAGCGAACACTGCACAAAATGAATCGGCTGACCGAGCGGGATCTGCGCCAGATGATACATATCCGCCTCGATGATGCAGGCGATGCGCGGATAGCCGCCCGTCGTCTGGGCATCATTCATCAGCACGATCGGTTGACCATTATGCGGAACCTGCACCACGCCGGGGAGTAAGCCATGCGACAGCAACTCGCGATCGGTCATACGCGTCAACGGCTGCCCCTGCAGGCGATACCCCATCCGGTTACTTTGCGGACTAAGTTGCCACGGAGAACGCCAGAAAGACGCCTGCGAGACCTCGTCAAATTCCTGATACTCAGGCCCGGGTAGCGCACGAATGTGGTTTCCCCACATCAGCTGTTTTACCCCCTGCGGCCCACTAAATTGCCGGGTAGATGCTCCAATCGCCAGCCGATCGCCATCGCGCAGCAGACGCCCTTCCAGCCCGCCAATGCCAACTTTAAGATCGGTGCTACGCGACCCCATCACTTCAGGTACATCAAATCCGCCCGCTACAGCCAGATAACTCCGCATACCATGATGTGGACGTTTTAGCGTCAAGCGCTGTCCCGCTTTCACCGGCAGCCGCCACCCGCTCCACACGGGAGCACGATCCAGATGCGCTTCGCATCCAGCGCCGGTCAGCGCAAACCAACCATCGGCTTCAAATTCCACGACCAGTTGCCCCAGCGTGATTTCCAGCGCAGCGGCATTCGCATCATTTCCCACCAGCAGGTTAGCAACGTTCAGCGCTGGTTTATCCAGCGCACCGCAGTGGCTGATGCCGGATTGACGAAAATTGTGGCGTCCGCCGTCCTGGACCGAGGTGTACATGCCCGCGCGAATGATGTTTAACATACCCCCTCCTTCTGCGGAACAAAACGCACGGTATCCCCAGCGCGTAACAGGATCGGCTCTTCTCGTTTTGGATCAAATAGCGACACAGAGGTACGCCCAATCAATTGCCATCCGCCGGGCGTGGCAAGCGGATAGACCCCCGTTTGCGATCCACCAATACCTACAGAACCTGCCGGAACAAGCAGACGCGGCTCTGCCCGTCTTGGGGTATGCAGTTGTTCAGGTAAGCTCCCGAGATAGGGGAACCCTGGCTGAAAACCAATAAACCACACCACATAGTCGACTGACGCATGAAGTTCGACGACCTGCTTGTCGCTTAATCCACTGTGCCGGGCGACCGCTGCCAGATCCGGACCAAACTCACCGCCATAAGCGACGGGGATTTCAATAAAACGCGAATCCGGTTCCAGCGCTTCGCTCTCTTCCCACCAGCGCTGCAGGCGTTCAATCGCATCCAGCGCCAGCGTTTGCGGGTCGCGCAAGGTCACCGTGATATTGTTCATTCCCGGAATAGCTTCACGCACATTCGGGGCATCAGCCAGACGCTGGGCCAGACGCCAGATACGTTTCTGAGACGCCAGCGTAATGGGCGGCTCCAGTTCAAGCACTACCGCAGTCTCACCTAACAGATAACAACGCGCTCGCTGCACTTTCGTCCCTCTTTATTAATTACGCTGGGTTAGGAATATCGATAAACGTGACATCCAGATCGGTGTTTTCATTCAGCCATTCACTTAATGCGCGAATCCCACCGCGTTCGGTTGCATGGTGACCAGCAGCATAAAAATGCAGCCCCTGTTCGCGGGCTGAGTGAATGGTTTGCTCTGAGACTTCCCCGGTGATAAAGGCATCGACGCCAAACCGGGCTGCGCTATCAATGAAGCTTTGACCGCCCCCCGTACACCACGCGACGCGTTGCACCTTTTCCGGCCCGGTATCACCGCACCATAACGGTTTACGGCCCAGACGCGCTTCAATCCACGACGCCAGCTCCAGCCCCGGAACCGGCATAGAGAGTTCACCCCACGGCACCAGCGGCTCAATTTCCCCCATCACGGTAATACCCAACAGCGCGGCAAGCTGCGCGTTATTACCTAGTTCCGGGTGGGCATCCAGCGGCAGATGCCAGCCATACAGGTTGATATCATTTTCCAACAGCGTTTTCAGACGATGGCGCTTCATGCCGCGAATCACCGGAGATTCGCCTTTCCAGAAATAACCGTGATGAACGATGACCGCATCCGCCTGCAGGCGCACCGCCTCGTCCAGCAGCGCCTGGCTTGCGGTCACGCCTGTCACGATTTTATGCACCGTCTCTTTGCCCTCAACCTGCAAACCGTTCGGCGCATAGTCGCTAATGGCGGCGCTGTTCAGTTTGTCATTGATCAGTTGTTCCAGTTCGGTGTTTTTCATCATCGTCCTCGTTGTCATAAATTCTGCCTGCCCAATCAGCAACACAGCTTAGGTTAAAATAGCGTCCTCGCCTGCGTTCGTCGATAGTCATTTCACTGACACATTAAGAAACAATCACACCGCTGTAGAACGCAATTTGCATACCACCACGCGATCTAATTCATGTATATTTATGCAATCAGACAGCATATTGCAAAAATAATCAGATCTGTATCAAAGTTACAACTTTAAGGAAACACGCTCGCACAGCACATCCAGCCTGTTGTGAGACATTTACTTCGAGAAAACAATGAATAAACAAGCATCTCAACCGCGGGCGATTTATTACGTTGTCGCGCTACAAATTTGGGAATATTTCAGTTTTTACGGTATGCGTGCGCTGCTGATTCTGTATCTCACTAACCAGCTTAAGTACGACGATAATCACGCCTATGAACTGTTCAGCGCCTACTGCTCGCTAGTCTATGTCACCCCCATTCTCGGTGGGTATCTGGCGGATAAAGTGCTCGGCAACCGGATGGCGGTGATGATCGGCGCATTTTTGATGGCGGTGGGGCATCTGGTGTTGGGCGCCAGCGAAATGGCCCCCGCATTCCTTTATTTATCGCTGGCGATTATCGTCTGTGGCTACGGTCTGTTTAAATCCAACGTCAGTTGTCTGCTGGGTGAGCTGTACCAGCCTGAAGATCCGCGTCGCGACGGTGGGTTCTCTCTGCTCTACGCTGCCGGAAATATTGGTTCAATCATTGCCCCGATAGCCTGCGGCTACGTGCAAGAAGAGTACAGCTGGGCTATGGGCTTTGCGCTGGCCGCTATCGGCATGCTGGCGGGGCTGGTGATTTTCTTATGTGGCAATCGCCATTTCGCCCATACCACCGGCGTCAACAAGGCCGTCCTGTGTGCGAAAAAATATATGCTGCCAAACTGGGCCTGGCTGTTAGTCCTGCTGGTTGCCGCCCCACTGCTGATTACTGTCTTGTTCTGGAAAGAGTGGTCCGTGTACGCCCTGATCGTTGCCACTGTCATTGGTCTGGCGGTTCTGGCGAAGATTTATCGCCAGGCGCAAACGCAGAAACAGCGCAAAGAACTGGGGCTTATCGTCACGCTGACCTTCTTTAGCATGCTGTTCTGGGCCTTTGCTCAACAGGGCGGCAGCTCAATCAGCCTGTATATCGACCGCTTTGTTAATCGCGACATTCTGGGGTATTCCGTACCCACCGCGATGTTCCAGTCGGTTAACGCCTTTGCGGTTATGCTGTGCGGTATCGTGCTGGCCTGGGTGGTCAAAGAGAGCGTAAGCGGTAATCGCACCGTACGCATCTGGGGTAAATTCGCCCTTGGTCTCGGTTTAATGAGCGCCGGTTTTTGTATTCTGACCTTAAGCGCCCGCTGGTCCGCCGCTTACGGCCACTCTTCCATGCCGCTGATGGTATTGGGGCTGGCAGTCATGGGCTTTGCCGAACTGTTTATCGACCCGGTGGCAATGTCACAAATTACGCGCATCGAGATCCCCGGTGTAACCGGTGTATTAACCGGCATTTATATGCTGCTTTCCGGCGCAATCGCCAACTACCTGGCTGGGGTGATCGCCGACCAGACGTCGCAAGGGTCGTTTGACGCTGCCGGAGCCATCAACTATTCCATCAATGCCTACATCGACGTCTTTAGCGAAATTACCTGGGGCGCACTGGCCTGTGTGGTACTGGTGCTGCTGATTTGGCTGTACCAGTCGCTGAAATTCAGAAACCGTGCGTTAGCGGTAGAGTCCTGAGTGTACAGGCCCGATGATGTAATATGATTCGGGCCTGTTTTTTCAGGTAATTATGCATGAATTGCTGCGAGTTCCTCTTCAGTAAGACCTGTAACCAGTAGCACCATTGTGCGATCTATACCTTGTTCCAGCATGGTTTGCGCTATACGTAATGCGGCTTCTTGTTTACCCTGCTGTAATCCCTGCTGTAACCCTTCCTGTAATCCATCTAACCGTAACCGCTCTGCAATAGTCATCAGCCTCTCCTTATGTTGGGGGATCCGTTGCGCTATCTCCTGCATAAATTCATTAAAACGAGATTCGTCGCCAGATTGTAGGATGTAATTAAACATCGCCTGTAATTGCGTGTCATTAGCACATCCAGTAAGTAGCAGCGTGGCCAGTTGCTCTACCAGCCCCAGCAAATCCCGCTGACGGATATGTTTGTGCATTAATTCCAGCAGCGCCATTCGTCTGTGAGCCATGATCTCATCATCGGGTACCACCGTTATGTCTACCAACGGAAATGCGCTGGAATAAAGCTGTCTTGCCGCCACGGGGTCGGCAAAGGCATCCAGCCAGCACAATGAGTACGGATAGGGGCTTCGGCAGCCATGATAAAAGAGCATCGGTATCACTAGTGGCAGTTCCTTATGCCCTGCGTCCAGATGGCGCTGCATCGCCGCCATCGCATAACGCAACAGACGAAAAGCCATATGCGGCTCGGCTGAACTTTGATGCTCTATCACCACATAGACATAACCGTCACCGTTGCGTGTGTGCAAAGACCAGAGCACGTCGGAGTAGCGCGAACGTAAATCCGCTTCAATAAAGCTTTCTGACTCCAGCTTCAGCGAATTCAAATCGCAAAGCGTCCGCAGTTCAGCTGGCAGGTGAATGTCGAGAAAATCCCGCGCGGTTTCGGGATGATGTAAAAACGTTTTAAACACCGCATCGTGCGGTGTGGAGGTTGTTGGCATTGTCATCAAGTTCCATCACCTGAATGAAGATGACGGAACTTTACTGCCAGATAAAAGCATCTGCATCAGGGCATTAACAACCTTGCGCGCACGCTTCAGCGCTAAAAGCCCCAGACCGCAACACTTTCATTCTGCTGGAAGGCATTACGCAAAATCCACCATGCCTTTACTCTTTACGCGCCGCCTCATATGCCGCCAGCGTCGCCAGTCTTGCCTGCTTATGATCGACAATCGGGCGAGGATAGTTGAGCGTCACCTGCGCTTTTTCCGCCCACGACCACGGGTCATGAATCGCTTTACCCGGCACATCGCGCAGTTCCGGCAGCCACTGGCGGATAAACTCACCGTCACGGTCAAATTTTTCGCCCTGCGTCGTGGGGTTAAATATGCGGAAATACGGTGCGGCATCGGTTCCGGTAGACGCGGCCCACTGCCAGCCGCCGTTATTGGCCGCCAGGTCGCCATCGATCAGTTGCGACATGAAATACTGCTCGCCTTTGCGCCAGTCGATCAGCAGGTCTTTCACTAAAAAACTGGCCGTAATCATGCGTAAACGATTATGCATCCAGCCCGTGGCGTTGAGCTGACACATCGCCGCGTCTACAATCGGGTAACCCGTTTGCCCCATTTGCCAGGCCTGCAAATGCGCCGGGTTATTCTGCCATTGCACGCGATCGGTCCAGCGGATAAAGGGGTGATACCGACACAGCGCCGGATGATACGTCATCAGGTGGCGATAAAACTCACGCCAGATAAGCTCGTTCAGCCAGACGCTACCTGATCCGCCCTCAAGCGCCTGCGGATGCTCCGCGAGCAGTCGATTCAGGCATTGGCGCGGCGATAACCCGCCTGTCGCCAGACTTGCGGATAATCGACTGGTCCCGTCAATCGCTGGAAAATCACGCTGCTGTTCGTATTCTCCCGCAGCCTGCTGGCAAAACTGGCGTAATTGCGCGATGGCCAATTTTTCATCTACCACAAACCTCTGCGCATCAAAATCTTGCTGTGGATAGCTCAGCGTAATTGGTGTTAACGGTGCGTCAAGAGCGCCACTTTCTCTCACTTTCGGCGCGCTCACACATTCTGGAATACCGTCTTTAATCCGCTTCAGCCAGGCATTTTTAAACGGCGTGAACACTTTATACATCTCATGATTGCCGGTCATCACCGCCCCCGGAGGCAGGATCACGCTGTCATCAAACCCTTCGCACACCACCTGGGGTAATGATTTTTCTACGTTTGCATCACGCTGCCGTTCGTTTATTTCATATTGATAGTTATAAAATAATCGACTGACGTCATGCTGCAGACAAACACTTATGACGATGTCCACGCTGGCCGCAAAATCAGCCACTTCGTGAAACAATAGAGGAATACCTTTTTCTGCCAGCGCCGTTTGTAACGCATTCAACTGTGCGCAGGTAAATGCCGCCTGGCGCGGGGCCATATCGTGGGCCTTCCACTGCTCGGGGGTAGCGATATATAACGCCAGTACCTGCGCGGAACGATCCCGACAAGCCGCCGCCAGTGCGAGGTTGTCGTGCAAGCGTAAATCACGCCGAAACCAGACCAAATGGGTGGTCATAACACTCCTGAAGAAAAAACTTAACGCCCGTAGCGCAAACGCAGAGCCTCTGGCCAGGGATTGAAATAGCGCTGCCCGGAGAGATAAGCATCCGGGTATTCCGCCATATAGTGTTTGAGTAATGTTATTGGCGCAAGCAGCGGTTGAGTCGCACGTCGATAACCGTCAATGAGAGAGGCCAGCTCCTGCCGCTGACGAGAATTTAATTGCGTACGGAAATAGCCCTGGACATGCATCAGCACGTTGGTATGGTTGCGCCGGGAGGGAAGATGAGCCAGCAAACTCATCAGCCTTAAGCGATACTCGACAAAATAAGCCTGCAGATCTTGCCATTCGCCAATCGCCGCGACAAAACGCCCGAGGTCGCGATAGTCCGGCTGGGAATGGGCCAACAGTAATAGCTTGTAACGACTATGATAATCGATTAATGCGCCGCGCGTTAACCCTTGCTGTCGGATAGTATTGAGCTCGTGCAAAGCATAAATGCGCTCAACAAAATTTTCCCGAATCTGCGGGTCGTGTAAACGCCCATCCTCTTCCACGGGAAGCCAGGGTAACGTCGACATCAGCACAGACGTAAAGATCCCTCGTCCGGCTTTACGGTTGTTTTTGCCTTCCGCGTCGTAGACTCGCACCCGTTCCATACCGCAACTGGGTGATTTCGCACAGACAATATAGCCGCACAAATGCGCCAGACGATCGCTTTGTCGCTGACTAAAAGCCGTCATTGCGTCTGTCAAATCCCCCTCGCGCTTATCACTAAAACGCAGGGAGACAGCCTCGCCCTCTTTGACCAGATGCAGCGCAGGTCGCGGGACCGGTAACCCGATCCCCATTTCAGGGCAAACAGGTTCGAACGCGACCCACGGCGACAGTTCTTCCACAGCAAAGGCCAGGCGCTTATGCCCACCATCATAGCGAACCGCCTCCCCCAACAGACAGGCACTGATACCAACAGGGATTTTCTCGCTCATGATCGCTCCTTTTTCATTCCTGAAATAAGTGTAGCTATCATGAGCAAAAAAGCCGCTGATATCAGCGGCTTTTGGGGATTTATTAGCTATCAGTAGAAATCGCAGGTGGCTTTTTCCGCCTGCTCCATCCACACCGGCTTATCACTGGTTTTAGACCAGACGCGATGCAGATAGCTATAAAAACGGGCGCGGTCTTTCCAGAACAGCATGACCGGCAGAGCCAGTACGCCCGCCACTACGGCAAAGGTACGGCGTAAGAAAACAATGTGTGCTGGATATTCTTTATAAAAGTCCATAATCCTCTCCCATATAACTGTTCGGTGAATCGCACCGGAAAAATAAAGTTGGTTAACTGATGAAAATAATACCGCCTTGTGTGTAATTTTACTACTCATCCGACCACTTATTTTTATCTATTTATGCCCCGTTTAGCTTAAAAACGTAATTAAGTTACATAAAAGTTAAATTAATACTAATCATTAGTTAAATAATGGTCTTTGCCATTTTTATACTTTTTTTACACCTCGCCCGCCGATTTTTGCGAAATCTTTGCAAGCAAAAACCTACGCTCTGGTTATCACATTTATGCCACTGGAGGTGCACTGTGAGTGCAGGCGTGATAACCGGCATTGGGCTGGTCTTTTTATTATTAGGTTACCTTGTGTATGCCCTGATTAATGCGGAGGCGTTCTGATGGCGGCTCAAGGATTTTTACTCATTGCCAGTTTCTTGCTGGTGCTGTTTGTCATCGCCAGACCGCTGGGGTTTGGGCTGGCCCGACTCATCAATAATATGTCTCTGCCGGGCCTTGCTGGCGTGGAAAGTGTGCTCTGGCGTGGTCTGGGTATTTCGCAGCAGGAGATGAACTGGCGGCAGTATCTGCTGGCAATCCTCGCGCTCAATGTGCTGGGCCTGCTGGTCCTGTTTTCGATGCTGATGGCGCAAAATCTGCTGCCGCTGAATCCTCAGCAGCTACCAGGACTTTCATGGCATCTGGCGCTCAACACGGCGGTGAGTTTTGTCACCAATACCAACTGGCAATCCTATGCGGGTGAAACCACTTTAAGCTACTTCAGCCAGATGGCTGGGTTGACCGTGCAGAACTTCCTGTCCGCGGCGACCGGAATTGCGGTGATTTTTGCCCTGACGCGTGCCTTTACGCGCCAGAGTATGGATACGCTGGGTAATGCCTGGGTCGATCTGATTCGTATTACGCTGTGGATCCTCGTGCCGATCGCGCTGCTCATCGCCCTGTTTTTTATTCAACAAGGCGTGCTGCAAAACGTCTTGCCCTATCAGCCCATCACGACGCTTGAAGGGGTGAAACAGTTGCTGCCGATGGGACCTGTCGCTTCGCAGGAAGCGATTAAGATGCTCGGCACCAACGGAGGCGGTTTCTTTAACGCTAACTCAGCACATCCGTTTGAAAACCCAACCGCGCTGACCAACCTGGTCCAGATGCTGGCGATCTTTTTGATCCCTACCGCGCTGTGTTTTGCCTTTGGCGATGTGGTGGGCGATCGTCGTCAGGGACGGACCTTGTTATGGGCCATGTCGCTCATTTTTGTCATCTGCGTAGCCGTCGTGATGTGGGCCGAAGTTCAGGGCAACCCGCATCTGATGCAGTTAGGTGCAAACAGCAATATCAACATGGAGGGCAAAGAGAGCCGCTTTGGTGTACTGGTCAGCAGTCTGTTTGCGGTCGTCACAACGGCGGCATCCTGTGGCGCAGTGATTGCGATGCATGACTCTTTTACCGCACTCGGCGGAATGGTGCCGATGTGGCTGATGCAAATTGGCGAAGTGGTCTTCGGCGGTGTGGGTTCAGGCCTGTACGGTATGCTGCTGTTCGTACTGCTGGCTGTGTTCATCGCCGGGCTGATGATTGGCCGAACACCGGAATACCTGGGTAAGAAAATCGACGTGCGCGAAATGAAAATGACCGCGCTGGCGATTCTGGTCACCCCTGCGCTGGTCCTGCTCGGCACAGCAATAGCAATGATGACCGATGCCGGGCGTAGCGCCATGCTCAACCCGGGTCCACATGGGTTTAGTGAAGTGCTGTATGCCGTGTCATCTGCCGCGAATAACAACGGTAGCGCCTTTGCCGGATTAAGCGCCAATAGCCCGTTCTGGAACTGCCTGCTGGCGTTGTGCATGTTCTTTGGTCGCTTCGGCGTGATCGTTCCCGTGATGGCTATTGCCGGGTCGCTGGTCAGTAAAAAGATCCAGCCAGCAAGCCCGGGCACGCTACCCACCCACGGCGCGCTGTTTGTCGGGTTGTTAATCGGTACGGTGTTACTGGTTGGCGCTCTTACCTTTGTTCCTGCCCTGGCCCTTGGCCCGGTCGCAGAATACCTGTCATTACACTGAGTGATGCGGAGCACATTACTATGAGTCGCAAGCAACTGGCGCTGTTCGAACCTTCTCTGGTCGCACAGGCGCTGATGGATGCCGTGAAAAAATTAAGCCCACATACCCAATGGCGTAATCCGGTGATGTTTCTCGTCTGGCTGGGTAGTCTGCTGACCACGTTGTTAACGCTGGCGATGGCAACAGGTTATATGCCAGGCAATCCGTGGTTTACCGGCGCGATAAGTCTATGGCTGTGGATCACCGTCCTGTTCGCCAACTTTGCAGAAGCGCTGGCTGAGGGGCGCAGTAAAGCACAGGCGAACAGCCTGAAAGGGGTGAAAAAAACCGCTTTTGCCCGCAAACTTCGCGAACCCAAATACGGCTCGGCCATGGATCACGTCCCTGCCGATGATTTACGTAAAGGCGATATTGTGCTGGTGGAAGCTGGCGATATTATCCCGTGTGACGGTGAGGTGATCGAAGGTGGCGCATCGGTGGACGAAAGCGCGATTACCGGTGAGTCTGCGCCGGTCATTCGTGAATCCGGTGGCGATTTTGCATCGGTCACCGGCGGGACTCGCATTCTCTCCGACTGGCTGGTGATCGAATGCAGCGTAAATCCCGGTGAAACGTTCCTCGACCGGATGATCGCCATGGTCGAAGGCGCGCAGCGGCGTAAAACCCCCAACGAAATCGCCCTGACGATCCTGCTGATTGCCCTGACCATCGTTTTTCTGTTGACGACCGCCACGCTGTGGCCATTTTCCGCCTGGGGCGTCAGCGCGGTCAGCGTCACGGTACTGGTTGCCCTGCTCGTTTGTCTGATCCCCACCACCATCGGCGGTCTGCTTTCTGCCATTGGCGTGGCCGGGATGAGCCGTATGCTGGGCGCGAACGTCATTGCCACCAGCGGACGCGCGGTCGAAGCCGCGGGTGACGTGGACGTCCTGCTGCTGGATAAAACCGGCACCATTACGCTGGGTAACCGCCAGGCTTCAGATTTTCTGCCCGCCCAGGGGGTGGACGAAAAAACGCTGGCCGACGCCGCACAGCTTTCATCGCTGGCCGATGAAACGCCGGAAGGCCGCAGCATCGTAATTCTGGCAAAACAGCGCTTTAATCTGCGTATTCGCGACGTGCAATCGCTGCACGCTACCTTTGTGCCATTTACCGCGCAAAGTCGTATGAGCGGTATCAACATCGACAACCGTATGATCCGCAAAGGTTCGGTCGATGCCATTCGTCGTCACGTTGAAGCCAACGGCGGTCACTTCCCCGCCGATGTAGAGCAGAAGGTCGACAACGTCGCTCGCCTTGGCGCTACGCCGCTGGTGGTAGCCGAAGGCTCCCGCGTACTGGGCGTGATTGCCCTGAAAGATATTGTGAAAGGCGGGATCAAAGAACGTTTTGCCCAACTGCGCAAAATGGGCATCAAAACGGTGATGATCACCGGCGATAACCGTCTGACCGCAGCCGCGATCGCCGCTGAAGCCGGGGTGGATGATTTCTTAGCGGAGGCCACGCCGGAAGCCAAGCTGGCGCTGATTCGTCAGTATCAGGCGGAAGGCCGTCTGGTGGCGATGACCGGCGACGGAACCAACGACGCCCCGGCACTGGCGCAGGCGGATGTCGCGGTCGCCATGAACTCCGGGACCCAGGCGGCGAAGGAAGCTGGCAACATGGTGGATCTTGATTCCAACCCCACCAAACTGATTGAAGTGGTGCACATTGGTAAACAGATGCTGATGACGCGCGGCTCGCTGACCACCTTCAGTATCGCCAATGACGTGGCAAAGTATTTCGCCATTATCCCGGCCGCGTTCGCCGCCACCTATCCGCAGCTCAATGCACTTAACGTAATGGGACTGCATTCGCCGGACTCAGCGATCCTCAGCGCGGTTATCTTTAATGCGCTGATAATCATTTTTCTGATCCCACTGGCGCTTAAAGGCGTGAGCTACAAGCCGTTATCCGCATCTGCAATGTTGCGCCGTAATTTGTGGATCTACGGCCTGGGCGGTCTGGTGGTGCCATTTATTGGCATTAAAGCGATTGATGTACTGCTGACCCTGCTGGGTCTGGTGTGAGGTTTCAGATGAGTGGATTACGTCCTGCATTATCAACATTGATTTTCCTGATGCTTATAACCGGCGGGGCTTACCCGCTGCTGACCACCGCGCTGGGGCAGTGGTGGTTTCCCCACCAGGCTAACGGCTCCTTGATCCGCGAAGATCAGGTTGTTCGCGGCTCTGAACTTATTGGGCAACATTTTACCGCCGCCGGTTATTTTCAGGGGCGTCCGTCTGCGACGGCGGAAATGCCCTATAATCCCATGGCTTCTGGCGGCAGTAACCTGGCCGTCAGCAACCCGGAACTGGATAAACAGTTGCAAAGCCGGATTGCCGCGCTGCGTGCTGCCAATCCACAGGCTAATCCTGCCGTTCCGCTAGAGCTGGTAACCGCGTCGGCCAGCGGGCTGGATAACAACCTGACGCCCGACGCGGTGGCCTGGCAAATTCCCCGCGTGGCGCAGGCCCGCAACCTCAGCGTTGAAGAGGTGTCGCGCCTGGTTGCACAATACACGCAAAAGCCGTTGGTCAGTTTTATCGGTCAGCCGGTGGTGAACCTGGTGGAACTTAATTTAGCGCTGGATAAGCACTGAGAAAAAGGACATGCATAGCGAACCCTTACGTCCCGACCCCGATCGTCTGCTGGAGCAGACCACTGCCCCGCACCGCGGAAAACTAAAAATATTCTTCGGTGCCTGCGCGGGCGTCGGCAAAACCTGGGCCATGCTAACGGAAGCCCAGCGGCTGCGGGCGCAGGGGTTAGATGTGCTGATTGGCGTGGTGGAAACCCACGGACGCAAAGAGACCGCCGCGCTGCTGGACGGTCTCAGCATCCTGCCGCTAAAGCGACACGCGCGTCATGGTCGTCACATCAGCGAGTTCGATCTCGATGCCGCCCTGGCCCGCCGTCCGGCGCTCATTTTAATGGATGAACTGGCGCACAGTAATGCGCCAGGTTCACGCCATCCTAAGCGCTGGCAAGATATTGAAGAGCTGCTGGAAGCCGGTATCAACGTCTTTACCACCGTTAACGTACAGCATCTGGAAAGTCTCAATGATGTGGTCAGCGGCGTCACCGGTATTCAGGTTCGCGAAACCGTCCCCGATCCTTTTTTCGATGCCGCTGACGATGTGGTGCTGGTCGATCTTCCCCCCGATGATTTGCGGCAGCGCCTGAATGAAGGCAAGGTCTATATCGCCGGTCAGGCGGAAAGAGCCATCGAGCATTTCTTCCGCAAAGGTAATTTGATCGCGCTGCGCGAGCTGGCCCTGCGCCGCACGGCCGATCGGGTGGACGATCAAATGCGTGCCTGGCGCGGACGTCCAGGGGAAGAGAAAGTATGGCATACCCGCGACGCCGTTTTGCTGTGCATTGGGCACAACACTGGCAGCGAAAAACTGGTACGCGCCGCCGCGCGACTGGCGGCGCGTCTCGGCAGCGTCTGGCACGCAGTGTATGTCGAAACTCCAGCGCTGCACCGACTCCCCGAAAAACAGCGCCGCGCGATCTTAAGCGCCCTGCGATTAGCCCAGGAGCTGGGCGCGGAAACCGCCACACTTTCCGATCCCGCTGAAGATAAAGCGGTAATCCGCTATGCCCGCGAGCATAATCTGGGAAAAATTGTGCTCGGGCGTCCGACAACGCGTCGCTGGTGGCGCAGCGATTCCTTTGCCGACAAACTGGCCCATCGCGCACCGGATCTCGATCTGATGATTGTCGCGCTGGACGAACCGCCTTCACGCCCGACGCTACCCACTACGGATAGCCGCACCTTTAAAGATAAATGGCGGGTACAAATTCAGGGTTGTGTGGTTGCCGTCGCGCTGTGCGCCATCATTACGCTGATCGCGATGCAGTGGCTGATGGCCTTTGATGCCGCTAACCTGGTAATGCTCTATTTGCTGGGTGTGGTGGTTATCGCCCTGTTCTACGGACGCTGGCCATCCGTGCTGGCAACCTTTATTAACGTCGCCAGCTTCGATCTCTTCTTTATTGCCCCGCGTGGGACGCTGGCCGTTTCCGACGTCCAGTACCTACTCACTTTTACCGTGATGCTAACGGTAGGGCTGGTTATCGGTAATCTGACCGCCGGAGTCAGGTATCAGGCGCGGGTGGCACGCTATCGGGAACAACGTACGCGTCATCTGTATGAGATGTCGAAAGCGTTAGCCGTTGGACGGAGTCAGCAGGATATCGCCGCTACCAGCGAACAGTTTATCGCCTCAACGTTTCAGGCCCGTAGTCAGGTTTTATTACCTGATGAACACGGTAAGCTGGCGCCCCTCACCCATCAACAGGGCATGACGCCATGGGACGATGCCATTGCCCAATGGAGTTTTGACAAAGGGCAGCCAGCTGGCGCGGGCACGGATACCTTACCGGGCGTACCGTACCAAATCTTACCGCTAAAAAGCGCCGATAAAACGCATGGGCTACTGGTAGTGGAACCGGGAAATTTACGCCAGCTGATGATCCCCGAACAGCAACGCCTGCTGGAAACTTTCACTTTACTGGTCGCCAGTGCGCTGGAACGTCTGACGCTGACCGCCAGCGAAGAGCAGGCCAGATTTGCCAGTGAGCGTGAAAGTATTCGCAATGCGCTGCTTGCCGCCCTGTCCCACGATTTGCGCACGCCGCTGACGGTACTGTTCGGTCAGGCTGAAATTTTAACGCTGGATCTGGCCAGTGAAGGTTCGCCGCATGCGCGCCAGGCCAGTGAGATTCGCCAGCACGTGCTGAATACCACCCGACTGGTTAATAATCTGTTGGATATGGCGCGAATTCAGTCTGGCGGCTTTAATCTTAAGAAGGAGTGGTTAACGCTGGAAGAGGTGGTGGGCAGCGCCCTGCAGATGCTGGAGCCGGGACTCTCAGCCCCGATTAATCTGTCGTTACCCGAACCGTTGACGCTGATCCATGTCGATGGCCCGCTTTTTGAACGAGTGTTGATTAATCTGCTGGAGAACGCCGTTAAGTACGCGGGTCCGCAGGCACAAATCGGCATTGATGCCAGCGTCAACGGTGAGCACCTGCAACTGGACGTCTGGGATAATGGACCGGGTATTCCATCGGGTATGGAACAGCGTGTTTTTGACAAATTTTCCAGAGGAAACAAAGAGTCATCGGTACCCGGCGTGGGATTGGGGCTGGCCATTTGTCAGGCGATTGTGGACGTGCACGGCGGTACCATTTCCGCCCATAATCGTGCCCAGGGAGGAGCCTGTTTCCGTGTTACACTGCCCCAGGAAATCCCCCCTGAACTTGAAGATTTTCATGAGGATATGTGACAAACGTTCTGATTGTTGAAGATGAACAGGCCATTCGCCGCTTTCTGCGCACCGCGCTGGAAGCCGATGGCCTGCGTGTATATGAAGCGGAAACGCTGCAACGTGGTCTGCTGGAAGCCGCCACGCGAAAACCCGATCTCATCATTCTCGATCTCGGCCTGCCAGACGGCGACGGCATTGATTTTATTCGCGACCTGCGACAGTGGAGCGCAATTCCAGTAATCGTGCTTTCAGCCCGTAGCGAAGAGAGCGATAAAATCGCCGCGCTGGATGCCGGTGCCGATGACTATCTCAGTAAACCCTTTGGTATTGGCGAGCTACAGGCGCGATTGCGCGTGGCATTGCGGCGCCACGCCAGCGGCGCGTCCCCCGAACCGGTGGTGCATTTTTCCAACGTAAAAGTGGATCTCGCCGCCCGCCTCGTACACCATGGCGACGAGGAAATCCATCTGACGCCAATTGAGTTTCGCCTGTTAGCGGTACTGCTGAATAATGCCGGGAAGGTACTGACGCAACGCCAGCTGTTAAATCAGGTTTGGGGGCCAAACTCCGTTGAGCACAGTCACTATCTGCGAATCTATATGGGACACCTACGCCAGAAACTGGAGCTGGACCCGGCTCGTCCACGTCATTTTCTAACCGAAACTGGGATTGGCTATCGGTTTATGCCGTAAGTCTTCGTCAAAAAAAAGCCGGATCAGCATACATGCTATCCGGCTTTTTTATTCATGCCGGATAGTGACGCTAGCGTCTTATCCGGCCAGGGGTTTACGCGTTTTTCAACACTTCGCTGACAATTTCAACCGCTTCTTTTTCGATCTGTTTGCGGTGTTCTTCTCCGAGGAAGCTTTCGCAGTAGATCTTGTAAGCGTCTTCCGTGCCTGACGGACGCGCGGCAAACCAGCCGTTGTCAGTCATCACTTTCAGACCGCCAATGGAAGCCCCATTGCCAGGCGCCGCGGTCAGACGTGCGGTGATCGGATCGCCCGCCAGCGTGCTGGCGCTTACCATTTCCGGAGACAGCTTAGACAGCGCCGCTTTTTGCGCGGAGGTCGCGCTCGCCTGCAAACGGTTGTAGCTCGGCGCGCCGAAGCGAGCAGCCAGTTCGTTGTAGTGTTCTTGCGGGTTCTTACCGGTCACAGCGGTGATTTCTGCCGCCAGCAGACACATGATGATGCCGTCTTTGTCGGTCGACCACGGTGTACCGTCGAAACGCAGGAAAGATGCGCCCGCACTCTCTTCACCACCAAAGCCAAAGCTGCCGTCGAACAGACCGTCAACAAACCATTTAAAACCGACCGGCACTTCCACCAGCTTACGGCCCAGATCGTTGACCACGCGGTCAATCATCGCCGAGGAAACCAGCGTCTTACCGACGGCAACATCTTTGCCCCATTGCGGACGATGCTGGAACAGATAGTTGATCGCCACCGCCAGGTAGTGGTTCGGGTTCATCAGCCCCGCCGGAGTGACGATACCGTGACGGTCATAGTCCGGATCGTTGGCAAAGGCCAGATCGAACTTGTCACGCAGCGCCAGCAGACCCGCCATCGCGCATTCGGAGGAGCAGTCCATACGGATTGCGCCGTCTTTATCGAGATGCATAAAGCGGAAAGTCTGATCAACGTGATCGTTAACGATAGTCAGGTTCAGGTTGTAGTGTTTGGCAATACGCTTCCAGTATTCGATACCGGAACCGCCCAACGGATCGACACCCAGCGTCAGACCCGCTTTCTGGATCGCCGCCATGTCGACGATATCTGCCAGCCCTTCAACAAACGGCTGAACCAGGTCCTGCTCTTTCACATGACCCGATGCCAGCGCGGCGTCCAGCGACATACGCTTCACGCCTTGCAGACCGTCAGCCAGCAACGCGTTAGCCCTGTCTTCCACCACTTTGGTGACGTTGGTATCTGCCGGACCACCGTTTGGCGGGTTGTATTTAATGCCGCCGTCTTCCGGCGGGTTGTGGGACGGCGTGATCACAATGCCGTCAGCCAGCGGGCCGCCTTTTTTGTTGTGGACCAGGATGGCATTCGACACGGCAGGGGTTGGCGTAAAGCCGTTGTTTTCCTGCACGATGACGTCAACACCATTCGCCGCCAGCACTTCCAGCACAGAGATAAAAGCCGGTTCAGACAGCGCGTGGGTATCCTTGCCCACATAGCACGGGCCAGTAATCCCGTTTTTCGCACGTTCTTCAGCTATCGCCTGGGCTATAGCCAGAATATGCGGCTCGTTAAAACTATGACGACCTGCGCTGCCGCGATGCCCGGACGTACCGAACTTGACGGCGTGCTCAGCGTTCCCTGCCGTTGGTTTCAGTACATAGTACTGTGCCGTCAGTTGGGCGACGTTAATCAAATCACTCTGTTGCGCAGGTTGACCTGCACGGTTGTGGATTGCCATTGCCTGGTCCTTCTAATGCAAGGATTAAATTGTTCCGCAAACCTTTTCAATCAATTCCGCAGGGAATTGCATTGACTGCATGATGTGCTCCACCATGCTGCATTTACGGCCGGTGTTGGTATTGGTGATCACCCAGTACGGCGTGCCTGGCACGTGTTTCGGTTTGGTTTGATTACCATTTTTCAGCAGCGTCTGTTCATCTGCTGCAAAATAAACGCGCGTCCGGCCATGCAACGAATCCGTTGCTTCGGCGAACGCGTTTTGATCCAGAGAATAGAGTGTAGACAGCACCAGCATAAAGCGATTTACTGCTTTCTTCTGTTCCGCATATTCATCGGACAACAGCAGTTCACGCATCGCGCGCACTTTATCTTTTACGGGGTTAACCGGCTTGGCTTCCACGACAGGTTGCACAGCGCGGACTTCTTTTACTACCGGAGTGACAGGCTGTGATGCGGCGGAAAATTTCAACATACGCCGTAAAATGTCGGATGCGCTCTCGCCGATATGCTTGGTGTGGCTGGCAATATAGCTATAGAGTTCATCATCAACTTCAATCGTTTTCATCTTAATCCAGTGCAGTGTTTAGCTGAATACAAGTTGTTGGGTTAACACGCGTAGTGTAAAGGCAAATCCCAACAGCGGATAGCGTCAAGCCTGGTGGCTGATAAAACTCGGAGTAACCGTAGTTGTTGCAGCCCTGTGGCAGAATGGTCAACATGATACCCTAACCCGTGAGTGTGAAAAAAAGAACTTTGCCATGAAATTGAATATCCGAGCGCAATCTGCGCAAAACCTGCACAATAATTCTCCCATCGTCCTGGTTCACGGCCTGTTTGGTAGTCTGGATAACCTGGGGATCCTGGCGCGCGATCTGGTGGCCGATCACGATATCATCCAGGTTGATATGCGAAATCATGGCCTCTCGCCCCGATCGCCTGAGATGAATTATGCGGCCATGGCGCAAGACCTGGTGGATACGCTGGACGATCGACAGATCGAAAAAGCGATCTTTATTGGTCACTCGATGGGGGGAAAAGCCGTCATGGCGTTAACCGCGTTGGCCCCTGATCGTATCGATCGGCTGGTGGCTATTGATATTGCGCCGGTTGACTATCATGTACGCCGTCATGATGAGATTTTTGCGGCAATCAATGCCGTAACCGATGCACAAGCGTCCTCACGCCAGCAGGCGGCAAGCGTCATGCGCCAGCATCTGCAAGAGGAAGGTGTTATCCAGTTTCTGCTGAAATCCTTTGTTGACGGCGAGTGGCGCTTTAACGTTCCCGTATTGTGGGATCAATATCCCCATATCGTTGGTTGGGAAACCGTCCCGGCGTGGGAGCACCCGGCATTGTTTATCCCAGGCGGTAACTCCCCTTATGTCACCGAAGCGTATCGCGGACAGCTGCTGGCACAATTCCCGCAGGCTCGGGCGCACGTAATTGCGGGCGCGGGGCATTGGGTACATGCGGAAAAACCTGAAGCAGTGCTGCGGGCCATTCGTCGTTATCTGAACGAGCAGGCTAACTGATTAAAAACTCAGCGTCCGTGCGCGATTACGCGCGTGGGCGTTGGCGTGCCTCCCCTGCTGATGTATTATGGCGCGCTATCCATCCGGGCAGACGCCTGGCTGATTGTTTCCCCGAAGTCACCAAGATCATGGCCAAAGAACAAACGGACCGTACGACATTAGATCTGTTCGCGCAGGAGCGTCGCCCGGGACGACCCAAAACTAATCCGCTCTCGCGTGATGAACAGTTACGTATAAATAAACGTAATCAGCTTAAACGTGACAAAGTTCGCGGGCTTAAGCGTGTCGAACTGAAACTGAACGCTGATGCCGTTGACGCGTTAAACGAGCTGGCCGAGGCGCGTAACATGAGTCGCAGTGAACTCATCGAAGAGATGCTGATGACCCAACTCACCGCATTGCGCGGTCAGGCATAGTCTGAATTTCTGCTCTAAATCATAAATCGTGTAGCACAGAGTGCAGTCCCGCGTGTTTGCTGTTTCCGCATGCCTGACTGTTCTGCTATGATTGCCCTTATCCGTGGGCAATGCGCCACCACCATTTCAATAAGTTTCAAGAGGTTATTTTACTCATGGCAATCACTGGCATCTTTTTCGGCAGCGACACCGGTAATACCGAAAACATCGCAAAAATGATTCAAAAACAGCTTGGTAAAGACGTTGCCGATGTACATGACATTGCAAAAAGCAGCAAAGAAGACCTGGAAGGGTATGACATTCTGCTGCTCGGCATTCCAACCTGGTACTACGGTGAAGCGCAGTGTGACTGGGACGATTTCTTCCCTACCCTCGAAGACATTGATTTTAACGGCAAACTGGTCGCACTGTTTGGCTGTGGCGACCAGGAAGATTACGCAGAATACTTCTGCGATGCGTTAGGCACCATTCGCGACATCATTGAGCCACGCGGCGCCACCATCGTCGGTCACTGGCCAACGGCGGGTTATCACTTTGAAGCGTCCAAAGGTCTGGCTGATGACAACCACTTTGTTGGTCTGGCTATTGATGAGGATCGCCAGCCGGAGCTGACCGCAGAACGCGTAGAAAAATGGGTTAAGCAGATCTCAGAAGAACTGCACCTCGACGAAATCATCAATGCCTGATATCACGCGGCGTAGATCATCATCTGCGCCGCATCAATAGATAAAACCAATCAAAATAATTGCTACAAATTTGTAACTTTTTCGTCTGACCCTGTACAATGGCTGGATGCCAATCGGGTGTTGCACAGTGTGTTTGTCGGCGATACCACGTTTTGATTAACAATATATGCCAGAGACTTGCAGTTTTCATTTAACCATGGCAGTTCTATAATGATATGCAATTTCTCAAGTGCAATTTCTGTCACTTCTGTTAATGAAGTGAATCGTTTAGCTACAGGACAGATTCCGCATGACTGACAACAATACCGCATTAAAGAAGGCTGGCCTGAAAGTAACGCTTCCTCGTTTAAAAATTCTGGAAGTTCTTCAGGAACCGGATAACCATCACGTCAGTGCGGAAGACTTATACAAGCGCCTGATCGATATGGGTGAAGAAATTGGTCTGGCGACCGTGTATCGTGTGCTGAACCAGTTTGATGATGCCGGTATCGTGACCCGCCATAATTTTGAAGGTGGTAAATCCGTCTTCGAACTGACTCAACAGCATCACCACGATCACCTCATTTGCCTCGACTGCGGCAAAGTGGTCGAGTTCAGCGATGATTCCATTGAAGCGCGCCAGCGTGAGATTGCGGCTAAACATGGTATTCGCTTAACCAACCATAGCCTCTATCTTTACGGCCACTGCGCCGAAGGCGATTGCCGCGAAGATGAGCATGCGCACGACGGCAAATAATGTGACGCTTTCTGAAAAGCCAACCTTCCGGTTGGCTTTTTTTATGGGCTGAATTTGACCAGCACCCTCTTCCTTCTCCGTCAATGTTGCTTTAATGTAAAAATCAATTGCCCTTCCGGAGAGTTGAAATGGAACTTCGCCAGCTACGCTATTTTGTTCGCATTGTAGAAACCGGCAGCATGGGTAGCGCAGCGCTCGATCTTAATATCGGCGTTTCGGCGCTCAGTCAGCAAATGACGCGGCTGGAAAACGAACTTGCTATTCGCCTGTTACAACGCACCTCGCGCGGTGTGACACCCACCAGCGCCGGACTGGCTTTTTACTCCCAGGCGCAGCTGGCGCTCCGGCATGCAGACGATGCAACCCTCGCCGCCCGCGAGGCCCGACTTTCCGGGCATGTCAGCGTCGGTATGGCTCCCAGTACCGCTTCCGTTCTCGGCATGCCTTTTATTCACGCCATGCGGGAAAGCTATGCTGATGTTCGCCTGCATGTGGTGGAAAGTCTCTCTGGCAACCTGGAACGAATGATTAATACCCGCCAGATTGATCTGGCTATCGTGTTTCAAAAAGAAAAGATCCTGCGCTGGAGCGCCAGACCGATTCTTGAAGAACGGCTGTTTTTAATTGGGACCCATGCCCTACTGGCTGATATTGTCGATGACAATATTGCTCCTGCCCAACTGGCCAATATTCCATTGATCATGCCAAGCCCGGGACACGGTCTGCGCGGCAGGCTGGATGCCATCTGTCAGGAACACGCGCTGAACATTGAGATCGCTACTGAAATTGATGGTCTGGCGTTACTGATGCGCGCCGTGCGCAGTGGCATTGGTGCCACTCTTCAGCCAGGCGCGGCGATCTCCCATCTCGATAAAGAAACTCTAAGAGTGATCGGCGTCCATAATCCGGTACTTAGCCGCCCTAACTTTCTGGTCAGCCTCTCTGACGATGAACTTACCCCGGCAGGCCTCGCCGCCCGTGTGGTGCTGACAAAAGTTATGCATCAACTGGTGGAAGCCGGAAGCTGGCCTGGCGCTACGCTTTACAATAACTAAAGCACTGTTTAGCGTCACGTCATAGCGCCCACACAGCCTGTACGTATACATTTCAATTACAAATTTAACAAATAGTTAAATGGTAATGGAGTATACGATGGTTGATGTTCTGGTGATTGGCGGTGGCAATGCCGCGTTGTGTGCTGCCTTGACCGCCCGGGAGCAAGGAGCTTCGGTACTCCTGCTCGAAGCGGCTCCCCGTGAATGGCGCGGAGGAAACTCCCAACACACACGTAATTTACGTTGTATGCATGACGCGCCGCAGGATGTGCTGGTGGAAAGCTATCCTGAAGAAGAATTCTGGCAGGATCTGTGGCGCGTCACGGAAGGGAATACCAACGAAGCGCTGGCGCGTCTGGTGATCCGTACCTCTTCACAATGCCGTGACTGGATGCGTCAGCACGGCGTTAACTTTCAACCTCCTCTCTCCGGCGCTTTACACGTGGCGCGAACCAATGCCTTTTTTATGGGCGGTGGAAAGGCCCTGGTGAATGCCTATTATCGCAGCGCAGAAAAGCTGGGCGTTCAAATTCGCTATAACACCCCCGTTCAGGCACTTGAACTGCGTAATGGCGAGTTCGTGGCGGCGCTGGCAGGCGAAGAGCGCATCACCGCTAAGTCCTGCGTGCTTGCCGCTGGCGGGTTTGAGTCCAACCGTGAATGGCTACGAGAAGCGTGGGGAGAGAACGAGCGCGGCGAGTGGCCTGCGGATAACTTCCTGATTCGCGGCACGCGCTTTAACCAGGGCGTACTGCTCAAATTTATGATGGATGCCGGAGCCGACATTATCGGCGATCCCTCCCAGTCACACTGCGTGGCTATTGATGCCAGAGCACCATTATATGATGGCGGAATTTGCACCCGCGTGGACTGCGTCTCGCTGGGCATAATGGTAAACCGTGACGCAGATCGTTTTTATGATGAAGGTGAAGATTTTTGGCCGAAACGCTACGCCATCTGGGGACGTCTGGTCGCTCAACAGCCAGGGCAGATTGGTTACTCCATCATCGACAGTAAAGCTATCGGCCACTTTATGCCTCCGGTCTTTCCCGGCGCGCAGGCCAATACGTTGGCAGAACTGGCCCTTCAGTTAGGACTGGATGCCGAACGCTTTACCCACACCGTGACGGAGTACAACAACGCCTGCCAGCCCGGCCAGTTCGACCATACCGTTCTGGATAACTGCACCACCAAAGATTTGCTACCCGCGAAAACGCACTGGGCGCGACCGCTGGACCAGCCGCCATACTACGGCTATGCCCTGCGGCCAGGGATCACCTTCACTTATCTTGGGTTAAAAGTGAACGAACGCGCCGCTGTGCATTTTGCCGGGCTTCCAAGCCGCAACCTGTTCGTCGCCGGAGAGATGATGGCGGGCAACGTTTTGGGCAAGGGCTACACCGCAGGCGTGGGGATGTCGATCGGCACCACCTTTGGCCGCATTGCCGGAAAAGAAGCCGCGCTGGCCGCACGTAAGGAGACACGTCATGAAGCAGCTTGAGAAACTGATCATCGAAGCACAAATTATCACCGAACCGGAAGCGGAAGTTGAACGTGTAATGCAGGTGTGCAATGCCTGTCGCTATTGTGAAGGCTTTTGCGCCGTGTTCCCGGCCATGACGCAGCGTCTGGAATTCGGTAAAGCGGATATCAATTATCTGGCAAACTTGTGCCATAACTGCGGCGCTTGCCTGCACGCGTGTCAGTATGCCCCGCCTCATGAGTTTGCCATCAACGTGCCGAAAGCGATGGCGGAAGTCCGGCTCGAAACCTATCAGCATTACGCGCAGCCCGCCGCCTTTGGCACGCTTTATCGTCGCGCAGGCGTAACCGTGACGCTGGCGCTGGTTTTCGGTCTGATCCTGTTTTTACTCCTCGCTATAGGTTTGAAAGGTTCATTATTCCATCCTCCACTGGCCGGGGATTTCTATCAAATTTTCCCGCATAACCTGCTGGCCTGGATGTTTGGTTCGGTGTTTATTCTGGCGATCGGTTTGCTGATGGCGGGCGTAATCCGCTTCTGGCGCGAGATCTCTCCGGGTATGCCGCGTTCCGCCGAGATTGCTGAAGCCTCACACGATGTGCTGACGCTGAAATATCTCGATGGTGGCCACGGCAAAGGTTGTAACGAAGCGGATGATGCTTTCACCCTGATGCGCCGCCGTTTCCACCACTTTACCTTCTACGGTTTTATGCTCTGCTTTGCCGCCACCGTGGTGGCAACGGGCTATCACTACTTTGCAGGTATAGAAGCGCCCTACCCGTTCTTCAGCGTGCCGGTGATGCTGGGCACGTTGGGTGGCATTGGTCTGGTTGTCGGCCCGGCGGGCTTGCTATGGCTGAATCTTAAGCGTTCACCGCTGCATGGCGACGCCCGGCAAAAACCGATGGATCGCGGTTTTATTTTGCTGCTGCTGCTGACCAGTTTGACTGGTCTGGCGCTGCTGGCGGGAAGGGACACTTCATGGATGGCTATTTTACTGGCCATTCATCTCGGCGTGGTCATGGCGCTTTTTCTGACCATTCCTTACGGAAAATTTGCCCACGGATTTTACCGCTGCGCAGCCTTACTCAAGTGGGCGATTGAGAAACGGCGCGGCAAACAGGCGGGGGTCACAGGCGACTAACCCGCAAACTCTTACCTCTATAAATATTATGATAAGACAGTGGAGCAAACCCAATGACACAACAACCATCGCGCGCCGGAACTTTCGGCGCAATACTGCGGGTAACCAGCGGTAATTTTCTCGAACAGTTCGACTTTTTCTGTTCGGGTTTTACGCCACCTATATTGCAAAGACGTTTTTCCCCGCGGAGAGTGAGTTTGCCGGGCTCATGTTGACCTTTGCGGCTTTCGGTTCGGTTTTTTTAATGCAGCCCGTTGGCGCAATCGTGCTGGGTGCTTATATCGACAGAATTGGTCGTCGTCCGGTATTGATGGGGATTACCGTACTCGCACTACTCACCACCTGGCCGGTAATGCACTGGCTCACCGCCGCGCCAGACTTCACGCGCATGACGCTGGTCCTGCTTTGGTTCTCGTACAAGCAAACGGGCGGAAAATTCTCCGCCCGTAGCATTTTTCGAATTACTGCGCAGCGTTCTTGCTACGAATTTCCTGCCAGACCTTGTCACAATCAGCATTAACGGACTGATCGTTACCCGTGCGCGTGGCCTGGATACACTGCTGATAATCCAGTACGCGTACGCTTTCTTCATTAGCAAACTGCTGGTGCTGCTTTTCTTTCTTCAACACATTCAGCACGCTTTGGCAGGCTTCAATTTTCTCCGGCGATCCTTGCGCGGTGTTAATACACGCGCTGTAGGCTTCTTTCAGGCGACTGTCTTCTTTCGGCGAAGGGGATTGCGCACAAGCCACCAGCCCTGATGCCATAATGGCGATGAGTATCAGTTTTTTCATAGCACTTTCCTCAACGGAGCGGCAGACGTCTGGTCTGCCGCTGTTGGCATTAGAAGATGGTGAACGGAGCAATAACGATGAACTTCACGTCGCGTTCATCCTGGAAGATGTTGCCGTAACCACCGCCCCAGCTCGGAATGTCTGAATGGTTGTCGTACTGGGTGAAGTGCAGTTTAAACATGGTGCCCTTTGCACGACCATCCTGCAGGGTATAGACCGCATCCAGGCTGTAAGAAGACTCTTCGATAGTCCGGTTTTTGTCGTAGTACGCATCCGGATTGAGCTGCCAGGTAGATGGCTTGGCATCCCAGGCGTAAACGTAGGACGCACCGACTGCCCAACCCGGCAGGTTCCAGTTCTTCAGGTCATACATTGCACCGAAGAAGACGGCCTTTTCGCCGTTGGCGTTGAAGTCAGAACGGTTGTCCCACCAGATATCCAGACGACCGTTTGATGAGGCGTAGGTCGGGGTCATACGCTGCAGGAAGTAACCCTGCTGCCCGTCTGCTTTAACCCAGGTCCCTTCCAGGCGCAGGTCAACCACCTCCGCCACTTTGTAGCCGAAGGTTAACGCCTGCAACCAAGCCGTGCCATCATAAATATCGTTTACTGTGCGATCATCAACTTTGTCGCGCGCGCCATAGAACTGATAGCTGGTGGTAAACGGGTTACCGCCTAAATCGAATTTGTAGCTGGCTTTCGCGAAGTATTGATCGACGTAGCCTTCGGACTGACCAAATGCCGCTTCCAGCAACAGGTTATTTTTGAAGTCATATTTCGCGCCGATTGAGTGCAGGTAATCTACGCTGGTCTTTTTATCGGCCTGATAAAATTTATCGACTTCGGTGTGCCACGGCGCTTTATATTCATTGGCCCACATATAGGAGAAGCTCAGTGCGCCGGCATCACCATAGTCGAAGTTGGCACCGGCTTCGGCACCCTGATAAGTACCAGGCATAAAGCTCCAGTGCGGAGCCAATAGCGTCTGCCCGGTTGGTTGAATGTAACCGGCGCGCGCCCAGGTTGGGCCATATTTAAATTTGGCTGCTGCTTTATACAGGCTAATTCCGCTCTTGTCGCCGGAGTAATCTTCGTCGTAGCCTTTATTTTTTGAAGAGAATGCGATTTCGTTTGGATGGCCGCTTTCGCTACTTTCGTTCATTTCAATCGCGGTGAATGCTGCGATATCAATACCAAACATATCGGCCGCATAACCGGACTGGAAGTCGAGGTTAGCGTTCCAGGTCGAGTGAGAAAGGTTGGTTTTGTATTTGTCATGATCGGTGACATCTTTACGGTCACGTTCACGCTGCCAGTAATAGATGCCGCCGGTTAAAGTGGAGTCATCAATGAAACCTTCGGCGTGAGCCTGGGGAGCGACAACGAAACCCGACATTGCTGTGATACCGGCGATAGCCAGCGCCAGCGTACTACGTTTGCCACTAAACGTACGCATATGTTAATCCTCTTTGACATAAAAATGCTGCCGATAAAAGCGGTCAGCGAAAAAACAAAAATTAAAAAAGTAGCGCCAAGAAAACCTCAGTGACTACAATGAATAGACTATTTTTCGCGACGCGAATTATCAATCTCTTTCTGTAACGAGTATGTAATAGTATGAGCAACCGCACATATTTCATTGCTTTCTGTTACATTTTCATCGAGAGATAAAAAAGCGTTGAAAAAATGAAAAAATCGCTTGTTTTCCATGAGGATGAAATCGGTTTCAGCCAATCTCATATTGAGGTAAGTTATTTAAACGTAAAAGCATTCAGCCATTTTATTATTACAGACATGTAATTAATTCGCTCCGCAAACGGAGCCTGCCACACGTTTTTTTGGCATAAAAAAACGCCGCATGATGCGGCGTTTAGACAAGATGTGTTGTGGCTTATTCGCCCGCTTTAGCCCACGTATCACGCAGACCAACGGTGCGGTTAAACACCAGCTTATCAGCCGTAGCGTAACGGCTGTCGAGGCAGAAATAGCCTTCGCGTTCAAACTGGAACGCTTTGCCTGCAACCGCGGCCTGCAGTGATGGCTCGCCATAGCCGTGTTTAATCACCAGTGATTCCGGGTTAATCACGGACAGGAAGTCCTCTGCCGCACCAGGGTTCGGTACGCTAAACAGACGATCGTACAGGCGGATTTCAATCGGCAACGCATGAGCCGCGCTGACCCAGTGAATAACACCTTTTACTTTACGACCATCGGCCGGATCTTTGCTCAGGGTGTCGGCATCGTAGGTGCAGAAAATGGTGGTGATATTCCCTTGCGCATCTTTCTCTACACGCTCGGCCTTGATCACGTAAGCATTACGCAGACGTACTTCTTTACCCATCACCAGACGCTTGTACTGCTTGTTCGCTTCTTCGCGGAAATCAGCGCGATCGATCCAGATTTCACCGCTAAACGGCACTTCACGGCTGCCCATTTCCGGTTTATTCGGATGGTTAGGCATGGTAACCAGTTCGCTCTCGCCCTGCGGGTAGTTTTCGATAACCAGTTTCACCGGATCGATAACCGCCATCGCGCGCGGCGCGTTTTCATTCAGATCTTCACGAATGCAGGATTCCAGCGAGGCGATCTCAATGGTGTTGTCCTGCTTGGTCACGCCAATGCGTTTGCAGAATTCACGGATAGCAGCAGCGGTATAACCGCGACGACGCAGACCAGAAATCGTTGGCATACGCGGATCGTCCCAGCCCTCAACGTGCTTGTCGGTAACCAGCAGGTTCAGCTTGCGCTTGGACATCACGGTATATTCCAGATTCAGGCGCGAGAATTCGTACTGGCGCGGGTGAACCGGGATGGTGATGTTGTCCAGCACCCAGTCGTACAGACGGCGGTTATCCTGGAACTCCAGCGTACACAGTGAATGCGTGATGCCTTCCAGCGCATCGCTGATGCAGTGGGTAAAGTCGTACATCGGGTAGATGCACCACTTGTTGCCGGTCTGGTGGTGTTCAGCGAACTTAATACGGTACAGCACCGGATCGCGCATCACGATAAACGGCGATGCCATGTCGATTTTCGCGCGCAGGCAGGCTTTACCTTCTTCAAAGCCTCCGGTACGCATTTTTTCGAACAACGCGAGGTTCTCTTCGACGCTGCGATCGCGGAATGGGCTGTTTTTACCCGGCTGAGTCAGCGTACCGCGGTATTCGCGGATTTCGTCTGCTGACAGTTCGTCAACGTACGCCAGACCTTTATTGATAAGTTCTACCGCATAGGCGTGAAGCTGATCGAAGTAGTCCGACGAGTAGCGAATGTCGCCAGTCCAGTGGAAACCTAACCATTCAACGTCGTTTTTAATCGACTCAACGTACTCGATATCTTCTTTAACCGGGTTCGTATCATCAAAACGCAGGTTGCACTGGCCCTGGTAATCTTGCGCAATGCCAAAGTTCAGACAAATGGATTTCGCGTGGCCAATGTGCAGATAGCCATTTGGCTCCGGCGGAAAACGGGTATGGATCGTGGTGTGCTTACCACTGGCCAGATCTTCATCGATGATCTGACGAATAAAGTTACTCGGGCGGGCTTCAGCCTCACTCATCGTGGATTCCTCAAAGCGTAAACAACGTATAACGGAACATGATCTTATAAGCGACGTCAGGAGACAACTATTAGTTGCACAAAAAAGGTGTTTCAACAGGATATATGAGGGTATTTGCTGCAAAAAAAAGCGGCGGAGGAATATCCCCCGCCGCTTAAGGCATTTAACTCACTTTACTCAGGAGCAGTTACTTACCTTTAATCTCATACAGTGGTGTCTGACCGGCAACCACATGACCTTCGGCTTTAATGACCAAAGCGCCGAAGTCATCGCTGTTGCTGCACACAACCGGGCTAATCATGGAACGTGCATTGGCGTTCAGGAAATCCAGATCCATTTCCAGAATCGGTTGACCTGCAGTCACTTCCGCACCTTCTTCAACCAGGCGCTTAAAGCCTTTACCTTCCAGCGCTACGGTATCGATACCCATATGGACGACGATTTCCGCACCTTTAACAGTTTCCAGACAGAACGCATGGTTGGTGTTGAAGATTTTCACGATGGTGCCCGCAGCCGGAGCAACCACGATTTTATCCGTTGGTTTCACCGCCACGCCGTCGCCTACAGCTTTGCTGGCGAAGGCTTCATCAGGAACCTGCTCCAGCGCAACGACGTCACCGGTAATCGGAGAAACCAGCGCTTCAACGGTGACTGCGTTCGCGACAGCCTGCGGTTTTGCAACCGGGGCCGCTGCTACTGGCGCGCTTTCAGCAGACGCTGCCGCAACCGGGCCACGCGCCACAACTTTCTTCATTTCGTCGCCAATGGATTCCGCTTTCGCACCTACGATGACCTGGATGGTTTGCTTATTCAGCTTAACGACACCAGATGCACCTAAACGTTTACACATCGCATCGTTTACGCGACCAGAGTCGGCCACGGTCAGACGCAGACGGGTGATACAGGCGTCAATCGCTTTCAGGTTATCGGTACCGCCAACCGCAGCAATGTAGTTGGTTGCCAGTTGAGTCAGACCTTCTTCAGTGTTGCTGTTCGCTTCTTCTGTAACGATATCGTCTTCTTTATCTTCGCGGCCCGGCGTTTTCAGGTTAAACATACGAATAACCGCGCTGAACAACACAAAGTAGATAACGAAGAAGACCAGACCCATCGCAACCAGCATCCAGACGTTCTTACTTGCTGCCGGCAGGTTGTACATCAACACGTAGTCGATAGCACCTGCGGAGAAGGAGAAGCCCGCGTGGATCCCCAGCAGCGTCGCAACGAACAGGCTGATGCCGGTTAACAGTGCGTGCAGGAGATACAGCAGTGGTGCCAGGAACATGAACAGGAATTCCAGCGGCTCAGTAACACCGGTCAGGAACGCGGTGATCGCAACGGACAGCAGCATGCCGCCAACCATCGGACGACGCGCTTTCGGAGCCGCGAAGTACATCGCCAGCGCCGCACCCGGCAGACCAAACATCATGATCGGGAAGAAACCAGACATGAACATACCCGCAGTGCCGTCACCCGCGTAGAAGCGGTTGATGTCACCGTGGAAAACGGTACCTGCGGCGTTAGTAAATTCGCCAATCTGGAACCAGGCGATGGTGTTCAGAACCTGATGCAGACCGGTTGGGATCAGCAGACGGTTGATGAAACCAAAGATACCGGAACCCAGCGCGCCAGCGCCTACGATCCACTCACCACCTGCATGGATGGCGTTTTGCACCGGCGGCCACACGTAGCCGAAGATAGCAGCCAGCACCAGACAGAAGAAGCCAGTGGCGATCGGCACGAAGCGTTTGCCGCCAAAGAAGCTCAGGAAATCAGGCAGTTTGATACCAGACCAACGGTTATACACCGCACCGCCGACCAGACCGGTGATGATACCCGCCAGCACACCCATGTTGATGGCCGGGTTAATGGTAACCATTGCTTTGGTCAATATAAAATAACCGACCGCACCCGCCAGCGCTGCCGCACCCGCGCTGTCTTTTGACCAGCTGGAAGCCACACCGATAGCGAAAATCAGCGCCAGGTTATCGAAGATAGCCCCGCCCGCTTGCGCGATGAAAGGTACGTTTAGTAAATCTGGTTGGCCGAATCGCAGCAACAGTGCCGCGACTGGCAGCACAGCGATGGGGAGCTGTAACGCCCTACCCAGCCGCTGGAAAAAACCTAAAATATTCATTTTATTCCCCCTACGAGACCCCGATTAGGCTTCTTTGAAGCCATATTTTTATTGTGCGACCATTCCTGACAGCAAGATTCTGGATCAACGATATTAACCATTCATCTACATTCAGAGTGTGTGAAAATTTAATTCGTATCGCAAATTAAACGCGTGTTTTTTGTGATTCCAGTCACCAAATATCGTTATTAACCCTCCCTTCCACTGGCTAACTACGAAAACTTATTTTATCATTCAAAAAATCGAAACGGATTGATCCTTACCGATGCAAAACCAGGTTACGCTTAATACTGCACAGAGACTCAATCCGCCAATTGCTTACATTTACTTTTGAGGTGAAGAATGAGACTGATCCCCCTGAATACCGCTGAACAAGTCGGCAAATGGGCTGCTCGCCATATCGTTAACCGTATTAACGCGTTCAAACCAACGGCAGATCGCCCGTTCGTTCTGGGCCTGCCGACGGGCGGTACTCCGCTGACAGCTTATAAAGCATTGGTAGAAATGCACAAAGCGGGCCAGGTGAGCTTCAAACATGTTGTTACTTTCAATATGGACGAATATGTTGGCCTGCCGAAAGAGCATCCGGAAAGCTATCACAGCTTCATGCATCGCAACTTCTTTGATCACGTTGATATTCCAGCAGAAAACATCAACCTCCTCAATGGTAACGCGCCGGATATTGATGCAGAATGCCGTCAGTATGAAGAAAAAATCCGTTCTTACGGTAAAATCCACCTGTTTATGGGCGGTGTAGGCAACGATGGTCACATCGCGTTCAACGAGCCAGCCTCTTCTTTGGCTTCCCGTACCCGCATCAAAACGCTGACTCACGACACGCGTGTTGCTAACTCACGCTTCTTTGACGGCGACGTAAGCCAGGTGCCTAAATATGCCCTGACCGTGGGCGTGGGCACCCTGTTGGATGCCGAAGAGGTGATGATCCTGGTACTGGGTCATCAGAAAGCGCAGGCGCTGCAAGCCGCCGTTGAAGGGAACGTTAACCACATGTGGACCATCAGCTGTCTGCAGCTGCATCCAAAAGCCGTTGTGGTATGCGATGAGCCTTCCACCATGGAACTGAAAGTGAAAACGCTGAAATACTTTAACGAGTTAGAAGCGGAAAATATTAAAGGTCTGTAATTGATGTCTCCGCCCTGTCGATAAGTTGCAGGGCGGCATTTTTTGAAATCGGGGGTCGGAATGTATGCTTTAACCCAGGGCCGGATTTTTACCGGTCACGAAATTCTTGATGACCATGCGATTGTTGTCGCCAATGGCCTGATTGACAGCGTTTGCCCACTGGCTGAGTTACCGTCAGGAATTGAACAGCGCTCACTGAATGGGGCCATTATTTCCCCCGGTTTTATCGATGTACAGCTAAACGGCTGCGGCGGCGTACAGTTTAACGATACGGCAGAAGCCGTGACCGTTGAAACGCTGGAAATCATGCAGAAAGCCAATGAAAAATCAGGCTGCACCAACTATCTGCCTACGCTTATCACCACCAGCGACGACCTGATGAAACAAGGCGTTCGCGTCATGCGTGAATACCTGGCGAAGCACCCGAATCAGGCATTAGGGCTTCATCTGGAAGGTCCGTGGCTGAATCTGGTGAAAAAAGGCACCCATAATCCGGGATTTGTCCGTCAACCGGACGCTGCGTTGGTTGATTTCCTGTGCGATAATGCTGACGTGATAACCAAAGTCACGCTGGCACCAGAAATGGTCCCTGTAGAGGTCATCACCAAACTGGTAAATGCAGGTATTGTGGTTTCCGCCGGTCACTCAAATGCGACGGTAAAAGAGGCCAAAATCGGCTTCCGCGCAGGAATTAGCTTCGCAACGCATCTGTTTAACGCCATGCCTTATATAACGGGCCGTGAACCTGGCCTGGCGGGCGCTATTCTTGATGAAGCCGATATTTATTGCGGTATCATCGCTGATGGTCTGCATGTTGACTACGTCAATATCCGTAATGCCAAGCGCCTGAAAGGCGACAAGCTGTGCCTGGTTACCGACGCGACCGCGCCGGCAGGTGCAAATATTGAACAGTTCATTTTCGCTGGTAAAACAATATACTACCGGAATGGATTATGCGTTGATGAGAACGGGACATTGAGCGGTTCATCATTAACCATGATTGAAGGCGTACGCAATCTGGTCGAACATGCGAATATCGCGCTCGACGAAGTGTTACGCATGGCAACGCTCTACCCTGCTCGCGCCATTGGCGTCGACAAACGACTCGGCAGCATCGCGCCAGGCAAAGTAGCCAACCTGACTGCGTTCACGCACGACTTTAAAATCATCAAGACCATCGTTAATGGCAACGAGGTCGTTACTGAGTAAGAGAAAGAATGACACCAGGCGGACAAGCTCAAATAGGTAATGTTGATCTCGTAAAACAGCTTAACAGCGCGGCGGTTTATCGCCTGATTGACCAGCATGGGCCAATCTCGCGCATTCAGATTGCCGAGCAAAGCCAGCTTGCCCCCGCCAGCGTAACCAAAATTACGCGTCAGTTGATCGAACGCGGGCTGATCAAAGAAGTCGATCAGCAGGCCTCCACCGGGGGCCGCCGCGCTATCTCAATCGTCACCGAAACTCGCAATTTCCACGCCATTGGCGTACGTCTGGGCCGTCACGACACAACGCTCACGCTCTATGATATGAGCAGTAAAGTGGTCGCCGAAGAGCATTACCCTCTCCCGGAGCGCACCCAGGAAACGCTGGAGTATGCGCTGCTCAACACCATTGCCACTTTTATTGACAGCTGCCAGCGGAAAATCCGCGAGCTGATTGCGATTTCCGTCATCCTGCCCGGTCTGGTTGATCCTGAAAGCGGCGTCATTCGCTATATGCCACACATTCAGGTCGAAAACTGGGGGCTGGTCGAAGCGCTCAAAAAACGCTTCAAGGTGACCTGCTTTGTCGGTCACGATATCCGCAGCCTGGCGCTGGCTGAGCACTATTTTGGGGCAAGCCAGGATTGCGAAGACTCCATTTTAGTGCGTGTTCACCGCGGAACCGGGGCGGGAATTATTTCCAATGGCCGAATTTTTATCGGTCGCAATGGCAACGTGGGCGAGATTGGTCACATTCAGGTAGAGCCACTGGGTGAGCGCTGTCACTGCGGTAACTTCGGCTGTCTGGAAACCATTGCCGCCAATGCGTCTATCGAACACCGCGTGCAAAACTTACTGAAACAGGGTTATCCCAGCCGACTCATGCTGGATGATTGCAGCATTAAAGCTATCTGTAAGGCGGCGAATAAGGGCGATAACCTGGCGGCAGAAGTTATTGAACATGTTGGTCGCCACTTGGGTAAAACCATTGCCATCGCCATCAACCTGTTTAACCCGCAAAAAATCGTCATTGCAGGCGAAATTACTGAGGCGGATAAAGTGCTGTTGCCTGCAATAGAAAGCTGTATCAACACGCAGGCGTTGAAAGCGTTTCGCCACAATTTACCGGTGGTGCGTTCCACGCTGGATCACCGTTCCGCCATTGGCGCCTTTGCGCTGGTGAAGCGTGCGATGCTCAACGGTACACTGCTCCAACGTTTGCTGGAAAACTAATGCTCTCATATAGTAGTGGATTACTATAAGACTCATAACTAATTCCCTGGGTTGTTCATGACCATTAAGAATGTAATTTGTGATATCGACGGCGTGCTGATGCACGACAATGTTGCCGTACCGGGTGCGGCAGAATTTCTGACCGGGATCCTGGAAAAAGGCCTGCCGTTAGTTCTGCTGACTAACTATCCTTCACAGACCGGGCAAGATCTGGCAAACCGCTTCGCCACCGCGGGTGTGAATGTCCCCGATAGCGTCTTTTATACTTCCGCCATGGCTACCGCTGATTTTCTTCGTCGCCAGGAAGGGAAAAAGGCCTACGTGGTAGGTGAAGGCGCATTAATTCATGAGCTATATAAAGCCGGATTTACCATTACCGACGTGAACCCCGATTTTGTGATTGTTGGCGAAACGCGCTCCTACAACTGGGACATGATGCATAAAGCAGCATATTTTGTCGCTAACGGCGCGCGTTTCATCGCCACAAACCCGGATACTCACGGCCGCGGCTTTTATCCAGCCTGCGGGGCGCTCTGCGCCGGTATCGAGAAAATCTCTGGTCGTAAGCCGTTTTATGTCGGCAAACCCAGCCCGTGGATTATTCGCGCGGCGCTCAACAAAATGCAGGCGCACTCAGAAGAGACCGTTATCGTTGGCGATAACCTGCGTACCGATATTCTGGCAGGATTCCAGGCCGGTCTGGAAACCATTCTGGTATTGTCTGGCGTCTCAACGCTTGACGACATCGACAGCATGCCGTTCAGACCGAGCTGGATTTACCCGTCCGTTGCTGAAATAGACGTCATTTAATCTCTTTAGCCGGATAACAACATCTGCAAGTTATCCGGCCTGAAAAATACATCCATTCAATAAAATCACCACTTCACTGTTGATTCATTAATAATAGCGCTCATTACATAATCTTTTTTCATCAATCAGCAATGACCATTGCGTTTTTTATTTTCCGCACCGTAATTCGCTTGCGCCCTCTCCCGCTTTGCGGCATTTTCTTTATCAAGCAAACATAAAAAGCATTACGCAACAGGTTAACGGAGAAGGTTATGTGTTCTATTTTTGGCGTATTCGATATTAAAACTGACGCAGTTGAACTGCGTAAAAAAGCCCTGGAATTGTCTCGTCTGATGCGCCATCGCGGCCCGGATTGGTCAGGTATTTACGCCAGTGATAACGCCATTCTGGCGCACGAACGTCTGTCCATCGTCGACGTCAATGCCGGCGCTCAGCCGCTGTATAACGTGAAAAAAACGCATATCCTGGCTGTTAACGGTGAAATTTATAACCATCAGGCGCTGCGAGCGGAATATGGCGATCGCTATCAGTTCCAGACGGGTTCAGACTGCGAAGTTATCCTCGCGCTGTATCAGGAAAAAGGCCCAGAGTTCCTGGATGACCTGCAAGGCATGTTTGCTTTTGCCCTGTACGACAGCGAACAGGACGCTTACCTGATTGGTCGCGATCATATCGGGATCATCCCACTGTATATGGGTTACGACGAACACGGTAACTTCTACGTCGCGTCTGAAATGAAAGCCCTGGTTCCGGTATGCCGCACGATCAAAGAATTCCCGGCCGGTAGCTATTTGTGGAGTAAGGACGGCGAAATTCGTCAGTACTATCAGCGCGACTGGTTTGAATACGATGCGGTCAAAGACAACGTGACCGATAAAAACGAGCTGCGTCAGGCGCTGGAAGATGCAGTGAAAAGCCACCTGATGTCAGATGTTCCTTATGGTGTGCTGCTGTCCGGTGGTCTGGATTCCTCCGTCATTTCCGCGATTACGAAAAAATACGCGGCGCGCCGTGTTGAAGATCAGGAACGTAGCGAAGCCTGGTGGCCACAGTTACACTCCTTCGCCGTCGGGCTGGAAGGCGCACCGGATCTGAAAGCCGCGCAAGAGGTAGCGAACCATCTGGGGACCGTGCACCATGAGATCCACTTCACCGTGCAGGAAGGTCTGGATGCTATCCGCGACGTGATTTATCACATCGAAACTTACGATGTCACAACGATCCGCGCATCGACGCCAATGTACTTAATGTCGCGTAAAATTAAAGCGATGGGCATTAAAATGGTGCTGTCGGGTGAAGGCTCTGACGAAGTATTCGGCGGCTATCTCTATTTCCACAAAGCGCCAGACGCGAAAGAGCTGCATGAAGAAACCGTGCGTAAGCTGCAGGCGCTGCATATGTTCGACTGCGCCCGCGCCAACAAAGCGATGTCTGCCTGGGGTGTGGAAGCTCGCGTGCCCTTCCTGGATAAGAAATTCCTTGATGTGGCAATGCGCATCAACCCGCAGGATAAAATGTGCGGCAACGGCAAAATGGAAAAACATGTGCTGCGCGAATGTTTTGAATCTTACCTGCCTGCCAGCGTCGCATGGCGTCAGAAAGAGCAGTTCTCTGATGGTGTCGGTTACAGCTGGATTGATACCTTGAAAGAAGTGGCTGCTGAGCAAGTTTCTGACCAGCAACTGGAAACCGCCAGCTTCCGTTTCCCTTACAACACGCCATCGTCTAAAGAAGCGTATTTGTACCGTGAGATTTTTGAAGAATTGTTCCCGGTTGCCAGCGCGGCGGAATGCGTGCCTGGCGGACCATCAGTAGCCTGTTCTTCCGCCAAAGCGATTGAATGGGATGAAGCGTTTAAAACCATGAACGATCCCTCTGGTCGTGCGGTTGGCGTACATCAGTCCGCTTATAAATAAGTTAATCCTTAGAAAAGGGCCCTGCGGGGCTCTTTTTTTATGTCTGTTTTCTGTGCAAAAAAACAATTAATAACTAATAATTGCCGAATATTGCGCCATGCTGTTCGCAACCTAACCAAACAGTCACATTCCAGCTATTTTCAATGAAAAAGGGGTTGACGCTTCAAGGCTCAATACGCATAATGCGCCCCGCAACGCCGATAAGGTTACGCGAAAAAAAGATGGCTACGTAGCTCAGCTGGTTAGAGCACATCACTCATAATGATGGGGTCACAGGTTCGAATCCCGTCGTAGCCACCATCTTTTTTGCGGGAGTGGCGAAATTGGTAGACGCACCAGATTTAGGTTCTGGCGCCGCAAGGTGTGCGAGTTCAAGTCTCGCCTCCCGCACCATTCACCCGTAAGCGTTGCACGGATGGGGTATCGCCAAGCGGTAAGGCACCGGTTTTTGATACCGGCATTCCCTGGTTCGAATCCAGGTACCCCAGCCATTTTTTCTTCGATATAGCGGTTCACCGCAACGGTCATTGGGGTATCGCCAAGCGGTAAGGCACCGGTTTTTGATACCGGCATTCCCTGGTTCGAATCCAGGTACCCCAGCCATCGAAGAATATAATAGTATCAGGCTACGTAGCTCAGCTGGTTAGAGCACATCACTCATAATGATGGGGTCACAGGTTCGAATCCCGTCGTAGCCACCATATTAAGAACGTATCGACTCGTTCGGTAACGCCAAAATATTGTTGGGGTATCGCCAAGCGGTAAGGCTCTGGTTTCTGATACCAGCATTCCGAGGTTCGAATCCTCGTACCCCAGCCAATTTCAAAAGTCGTCCACATTGTGGGTGCGCCCGTTGGGGTATCGCCAAGCGGTAAGGCTCTGGTTTCTGATACCAGCATTCCGAGGTTCGAATCCTCGTACCCCAGCCAATTTCAAAAGTCGTCCACATTGTGGGTGCGCCCGTTGGGGTATCGCCAAGCGGTAAGGCTCTGGTTTCTGATACCAGCATTCCGAGGTTCGAATCCTCGTACCCCAGCCAATTTCAAAAGTCGTCCACATTGTGATTAAGGACGTATCGACTCGTTCGGTAAAGCCAAAATATTGTTGGGGTATCGCCAAGCGGTAAGGCACCGGATTCTGATTCCGGCATTCCGAGGTTCGAATCCTCGTACCCCAGCCAATTTCAAAAGTCGTCCACATTGTGGGTGCGCCCGTTGGGGTATCGCCAAGCGGTAAGGCTCTGGTTTCTGATACCAGCATTCCGAGGTTCGAATCCTCGTACCCCAGCCATATTAAAAAAGCTCGCTTCGGCGAGCTTTTTGCTTTTCTGCGTTTATCGCCTGATGGCGCTCCGCTTATCAGGCCTACGTATTTCCCCCGTAGGCCTGCCTGAATTACAATCCTAACGCATACTTCAAGGCCTGACGTTTCAGTACGCCTGCGCGCTCTGCGGCCATTAACCCGAGATTACGCATGATACGCAGCGGCTGCAGGTTGTTGCTGAATCCGGCGTAGAACAGATCCATCCCACTCTGCATAATGAAATTATCAGTCATACGACGATTCTGATAACGCTTCAGCACCGGCTGACTGGCCCAGGATTCACCGTAGCTGCGCGCATTAACCAGCACGTCAATCAGCGCATCCACATCACGGAACCCCAGATTAACGCCCTGCCCCGCCAGCGGGTGAATGGTATGCGCGGCATCGCCTACCAGCGCAAGGCCTGGCTGCACATATTGCAACGCGTGACGACGCGTAAGCGGGAATGCCCCCGCCGCCACAGGCGTAACGTTGCCGAGTCGTGACGGGAAGTGTTTGGCGATCTCCGCCTGCAATTGCGACATAGTCAGGCCTTGCAACTGGCGGATACGCGCTGGTGAGTCATACCACACCAGCGAGGCCCAGTTATCAAACAGCGGTAAAAACGCGCGTGGGCCGTCAGGTGTAAATTGTTGCCAGGTGCTGTCGCCGGGTGCGTTCTCGCATTGTACGGTGATCAACATACAGGACTGCGCGTATTGCCAGGCATGAATACCAATCCCGGCCATTTTCCGCACCTGAGAATTTGCGCCATCCGCGCCGATCACCAGCTTCGCGCTGATTTTCTCACCGCCAGCCAGTTCAAGCTCATGCCGATCGTTATGTTGATGCAGAGAGATCAATGACGCCGGTACGCGCAGCGTGACTTTCGGGTGAGCTTCCAGCGCCTGCCAGAGCGCCTGTTGCAGAACCGTGTTTTCCACCATATAGCCCAGCAAAGGTAACTTAAGCTCGGCGGCATCAAACATGACATGGGCATTTTCCCATTCCCACGTTTCCAGACGACGGTAAGGATGACTGCGCATACCCTGAACCGTATCCCAGACCCCCAGTCCTTTCAACAACGACACCGAGGCGGAGCTAATGGCGGAAATTCTGACATCGGGCTGTCCATCAGCCACAAACGGCGCGGGAACGGCGTGTTCAATGACCGTTACCGTAAATCCATGCTGCGCCAGTCCAAGCGCCAGCGCGCCGCCGACCATCCCCCCGCCGACAATGGCAATTTCCGTTGGTTGATTTGTCATGTGGTCAATCATCCTGTTACATGTATTGTGTAAGTTTACAGGATTTTTTACCCCTTGAGGCTGACATCCGTCATACTGGTCACAACCGCGCCAAAGCAGTACACTATGCGCCCTGCATTTCAGCCACAATTTCGCAAGAGCAAGTCGATGACCAAAAAACTCCATATTAAAACCTGGGGCTGTCAGATGAACGAATACGATTCATCGAAGATGGCCGATCTGCTGGATGCCACTCATGGGTATCAACTGACCGACGTGGCGGAAGAAGCGGATGTGCTGCTGCTGAATACCTGCTCAATCCGTGAGAAGGCTCAGGAAAAAGTTTTCCATCAGTTGGGCCGCTGGAAGCTGTTAAAAGAGAAAAACCCCAATCTCATCATCGGTGTCGGTGGCTGTGTCGCGTCACAAGAAGGCGACCATATTCGCCAGCGCGCCCACTACGTCGATATTATTTTTGGGCCGCAGACTCTGCATCGCCTGCCGGAAATGATCAACAAAGTACGTGGAAGCACTAGCCGTAGCCCGGTAGTTGATATCAGTTTCCCGGAGATAGAAAAGTTTGACCGCCTGCCGGAACCGCGTGCTGAAGGTCCAAGCGCGTTTGTGTCCATCATGGAAGGCTGTAATAAATATTGTACCTACTGCGTGGTGCCCTACACCCGCGGTGAGGAAGTCAGCCGCCCGGCGGATGACATCCTGTTCGAAATCGCTCAGCTTGCGGCGCAAGGCGTGCGTGAAGTGAACCTGCTGGGGCAAAACGTCAACGCCTGGCGCGGTGAGAACTATGACGGCACAACAGGATCCTTTGCTGACCTGCTGCGTCTGGTGGCGGCGATCGACGGCATTGACCGCATCCGCTTCACCACCAGCCATCCGATCGAATTCACCGATGATATCGTTGAAGTTTATCGCGACACGCCGGAGCTGGTGAGCTTCCTGCACCTGCCGGTACAGAGCGGTTCAGATCGCGTACTGAATCTGATGGGGCGCACCCATACCGCGCTGGAATACAAAGCGATTATCCGCAAACTGCGCGCAGCGCGTCCGGACATTCAGATTAGCTCGGATTTCATCGTTGGCTTCCCAGGCGAAACCACACAGGATTTCGAGCAGACCATGAAGCTGATTGCAGACGTGAATTTTGACATGAGCTACAGCTTTATCTTCTCTGCGCGTCCTGGCACCCCGGCCGCCGATATGGTTGACGACGTACCGGAAGAAGAGAAAAAACAGCGTCTGTATATCCTGCAGGAGCGTATCAACCAGCAGGCCATGGCCTGGAGCCGTCGTATGGTCGGCACAATCCAGCGCATTTTGGTTGAAGGTACGTCGCGCAAAAGCATCATGGAGTTGTCAGGACGTACCGAAAACAACCGTGTCGTGAACTTTGAAGGCACACCGGAAATGGTCGGTAAGTTTGTGGATGTTGAAATTACCGATGTCTGGACAAACTCCCTGCGCGGTAAAGTGGTTCGCACCGAAGACGAAATGGGTCTGCGCATCGCAGAATCCCCTGAGTCGGTCATTGCGCGTACCCGCAAAGAAAACGATCTGGGTGTAGGTATTTACCAGCCTTAATCTTCTGGCCCGTCAGCTCTGGCGGGCCTTGTATTTCCTCCTGCAATCCCCATATTTATTGCAATGCTTGCGCCTTTTCCCTATGGCGTGAATAATTTCCTTAGATGCCGGTAAATGTTCAGCGTCCGGCGAGACATGCTAAAGAGGAACAGTTTGAACATAGACACTCGCGAAATCACCCTTGAACCCGCAGACAACGCCCGCCTGTTGAGCCTTTGCGGTCCATTTGATGACAACATCAAACAGTTGGAACGTCGTCTCGGCATCGAAATTAACCGTCGGGATAACCACTTTAAGCTGACCGGTCGCCCAATTTGCGTCACCGCTGCGGCTGATATTTTACGCAGCCTGTATGTCGATACCGCCCCAATGCGCGGTCAGACCCAGGACATTGAACCTGAGCAAATTCATCTGGCGATTAAAGAAGCGCGAGTGCTTGAGCAAAGCGCGGACAGCGTGCCGGAATTTGGCAAAGCGGTGAATATCAAAACCAAACGCGGAGTGATTAAACCGCGTACGCCAAACCAGGCACAGTATATCGCCAACATTCTCGATCACGACATCACCTTCGGCGTTGGCCCTGCGGGTACGGGTAAAACGTATCTTGCGGTTGCCGCCGCGGTCGATGCACTTGAGCGCCAGGAGGTCCGTCGAATTCTGCTGACCCGTCCGGCAGTGGAAGCGGGTGAAAAACTGGGCTTCCTGCCGGGAGATCTCAGCCAGAAAGTCGATCCGTATTTACGTCCGCTGTATGACGCGCTATTCGAAATGCTCGGTTTTGAGAAGGTCGAAAAACTGATCGAGCGTAACGTCATTGAGGTGGCGCCGTTGGCCTATATGCGCGGTCGTACCTTGAACGATGCGTTCATCATTCTTGATGAAAGCCAGAACACCACCATCGAACAGATGAAAATGTTCCTGACCCGTATCGGCTTTAACTCCAAAGCGGTCATCACCGGCGATATCACTCAGATTGACCTGCCGCGTAGCACCAAGTCAGGTCTGCGTCATGCCATTGAGGTGCTGGCCGAAGTCGACGAGATTAGTTTTAATTTCTTCCACAGCGAAGACGTGGTTCGCCACCCGGTAGTCGCCCGTATCGTCACGGCGTATGAAGCCTGGGAAGAAGCAGAACAGAAACGTAAAGCCGAGCTGGCAGCGGAACGCAAGCGCGAAGCTCAGGAGCAGGAGCAAAAATGAGTCAGGTTATTCTCGATTTACAGCTGGCATGTGAAGACGAAACCGGTTTACCCACAGAAAGTCAGTTTCAGGGCTGGCTGAATGCGGTAATCCCGCAGTTTCAGGAAGAGTCTGAAGTGACGATTCGCCTGGTCGATGACGCGGAAAGCCACGAGCTGAACCTGACCTATCGCGGAAAAGATAAATCAACCAACGTGCTCTCTTTCCCGTTTGAAGCTCCGCCGGGCATTGAGATGCCGCTGCTGGGCGATCTGATCATCTGCCGTCAGGTGGTTGAGAAAGAAGCTCAGGAGCAAGGTAAGCCGCTTGAAGCCCACTGGGCGCACATGGTGGTGCACGGTAGCCTGCATTTACTCGGCTACGACCATATCGAAGATGATGAAGCGGAAGAAATGGAATCCCTCGAAACAGAGATTATGCTTGCTCTGGGCTATGAGGATCCGTACATTGCCGAGAAGGAATAAGCCGTCGGGCATCTGCCCGGGCTTCCCATGAAGCCATGCGCTGAGTTTACGCGCATTGAGCGATCTATTAACTAACATGAGAACCCATACGACGCCATGAGCGACGACAATTCACACAGTAGTGACACGTTAACCAGCAAAAAGGGATTCTTTTCCCTGTTACTGAGCCAACTTTTCCACGGTGAACCCAAAAACCGCGACGAACTGTTGGAGCTGATCCGTGATTCCGGGCAGAACGACCTTATCGATGAAGATACGCGTGATATGCTCGAAGGGGTGATGGACATTGCGGACCAGCGTGTTCGCGACATCATGATCCCCCGCTCGCAAATGATTACCCTGAAACGCAACCAGACCCTGGATGAATGCCTCGATGTCATTATCGAGTCAGCCCACTCGCGTTTCCCGGTGATCAGCGAAGACAAAGATCACATTGAAGGGATTCTGATGGCCAAAGATCTGCTGCCGTTTATGCGCAGCGATGCCGAAGCTTTCAGCATGGAGAAAGTGTTACGCCAGGCGGTTGTCGTACCGGAAAGCAAGCGCGTTGACCGCATGCTGAAAGAGTTCCGCTCCCAGCGTTATCATATGGCTATCGTCATCGACGAGTTCGGCGGTGTCTCTGGTCTGGTGACCATTGAGGACATCCTTGAACTGATTGTTGGTGAAATCGAAGATGAGTACGACGAAGAAGATGATATCGACTTCCGTCAGCTCAGTCGCCACACCTGGACCATTCGCGCGCTGGCGCCAATTGAGGACTTCAACGAAGCCTTTGGCACCCACTTTAGCGACGAAGAAGTCGATACCATTGGCGGTTTGGTCATGCAGGCCTTTGGTCATCTGCCCGCTCGTGGGGAGACTATCGACATTGATGGTTACCAGTTCAAAGTGGCAATGGCCGACAGCCGTCGTATTATTCAGGTTCATGTCAGAATTCCGGACGACTCACCCCAGCCCAAACTGGACGAATAAACCCGAAACTGGATCTAAGACTACATGGCATTTGCCTCACTAATTGAACGCCAGCGCATTCGCCTGCTGCTGGCGTTATTATTCGGTGCCTGCGGGACGCTGGCTTTCTCTCCGTATGACATCTGGCCTGCGGCGATCGTATCGCTGATGGGCCTGCAGGCTCTCACCCTCAACCGCCGTCCACTTCAGTCAGCCGCTATCGGCTACTTCTGGGGCCTGGGGTTGTTTGGTTCCGGCATTAACTGGGTCTACGTCAGCATCGCGCAGTTTGGCGGTATGCCAGGTCCGGTTAACGTTTTCCTTGTGGTACTGCTTGCCGCCTACCTTTCACTCTATACCGGTCTGTTTGCTGGCGTGTTGTCACGCCTGTGGCCGAAAACAACCTGGCTACGCGTCGCCATTGCCGCGCCGGTTGTCTGGCAGATAACCGAGTTCCTGCGGGGCTGGGTGCTGACCGGCTTTCCGTGGCTGCAGTTCGGCTACAGCCAGATTGACGGCCCGCTAAAAGGGCTGGCGCCGGTGATGGGCGTTGAAGCGATAAACTTCCTGCTGATGATGGTCAGCGGCCTGCTGGCGCTGGCTATCGTACAGCGTAACTGGCAATCGCTGATTGCTGGCATGGTGCTTTTCGCTCTGCCCTTCCCGCTGCGCTATATCCAGTGGTATACGCTTGAGCCGGAAAAAACGACTCAGGTTTCGATGGTCCAGGGTGACATTCCACAATCACTCAAATGGGATGAGGGTCAGCTACTTAACACGCTGAAAATTTATCTCGACGCCACCCAGCCCGAAATGGGCAAATCACAGCTGATCATCTGGCCGGAGTCCGCTATCCCGGACCTGGAAATTAACCAGCAGCGTTTTTTGAGCATGATGGATGACCTGCTGAAATCGAAAAACAGCACGTTGATTACCGGTATCGTAGACGCGCGGCTGAATAAGCAGAACCGTTACGACACCTACAACACCATCATCACGTTGGGTAAAGACAGTCCGTACAGCTACGACTCCAGCAACCGCTACAACAAAAACCATCTGGTACCGTTTGGCGAGTTTGTCCCGCTGGAATCGATCCTGCGCCCGTTAGCGCCGTTCTTTGACCTGCCTATGTCGTCGTTCAGCCGCGGACCGTATGTGCAGCCACAGCTGCATGCGCATGGCTTTAAGCTGACCGCAGCTATCTGCTACGAAATCATTCTTGGCGAACAGGTTCGTGATAACTTCCGCCCGGATACGGACTATCTGCTCACCATCTCTAACGATGCGTGGTTTGGTAAGTCTATCGGCCCGTGGCAGCACTTCCAGATGGCGCGTATGCGTTCCCTGGAACTGGCGCGCCCGCTGCTGCGTAGCACCAACAACGGTATTACGGCGGTGATTGGTCCACAGGGTGAAATTCAGGCGATGATCCCGCAGTTTACCCGTCAGGTGCTGACCACCAGCGTGACGCCAACCACGGGCTTAACCCCGTATGCCCGGACCGGTAACTGGCCGCTATGGCTGCTTACCGCGCTGTTTGGCTTTGGCGCGCTGGTAATGAGCCTGCGCCAGCGTCGTAAATAACCTTCCTTCCCCAAGCCGGATAACGATTTGTTTATCCGGCCGACAAACTCCCTACCCTGCCCATTATGGCACGCCTATTGCTTTGTTATACAAGGCAAACGCCGTTTTGGCTGAATGTGCAACCTGGTCGCACCAAAGTTGAGCTTTGGTAGCACCTGAAAAGTGCAACAAGATATTTTTGCCCCCAAATGGTGCGGCGCACTTCGCAAAAATAAACAATAACACAGCAAATTCTTTACATTCATCCAAACTAAATGTTAACAAACATATACAAGACTGCACGTTTAAGTAGCAAACAATAACAACATCACAATGGGTATCAATGCGTCCCTGGCGCAGACGATAAAGGAGTTGGATATGCAATTACGTAAGCTCGCCACTGCCATGCTGGTCATGGGAATGTCCGCCGGTCTGGCGCACGCAGAAGACGCAGCACCAGCGGCAGGCAGCACGCTGGACAAGATCGCCAAAAATGGCGTTATCGTTGTCGGCCACCGTGAATCATCGGTACCGTTTTCTTACTACGATAATCAGCAAAAAGTGGTCGGTTATTCACAGGATTACTCCAACGCCATCGTTGAAGCCGTGAAGAAAAAACTCAACAAGCCTGACCTACAGGTAAAACTGATCCCGATCACCTCACAGAACCGTATCCCGCTGCTGCAAAACGGTACCTTCGACTTTGAATGTGGCTCCACCACCAATAACGTCGAGCGTCAAAAACAAGCGGCATTCTCTGACACTATTTTCGTTGTTGGCACCCGTCTGCTGGCGAAAAAAGGCGGTGATGTTAAAGATTTCGCTGACCTGAAAGGCAAGGCCGTGGTCGTGACTTCGGGTACCACCTCGGAAGTGCTGCTGCACAAGCTGAACGAAGAACAAAAAATGGATATGCGCATCATCAGCGCGAAGGACCATGGTGACTCTTTCCGTACTCTGGAAAGCGGCCGCGCCGTTGCCTTTATGATGGATGACGCCCTGCTGGCTGGCGAACGCGCGAAGGCGAAGAAACCAGACAACTGGGAGATCGTCGGCAAGCCACAGTCTCAGGAAGCCTACGGCTGCATGCTGCGCAAAGATGACCCTGAGTTCAAAAAGCTGATGGACGACACTATCGCCAAGGCGCAGACCTCAGGCGAAGCGGAAAAATGGTTTGATAAGTGGTTTAAAAACCCAATTCCACCGAAGAACCTGAACATGAATTTCGAACTGTCAGACGAGATGAAAGCCCTGTTCAAAGAACCGAATGATAAAGCGCTTAACTAACTAAAATAAATGGGAGGCTTCCCCTCCCTCTCGATTGCTACTCGGCACGGACAGACTATAAGCCTGATGGTCGTTCCCCATCAGGCCTGAAAACCGCAAAACGCCGAATAACAATCTTCGAGGGTAGCGCTGCTACCCTTTTTTTTCTGGAGTAGATTTATGTCTATAGACTGGAACTGGGGTATTTTTTTACAACAAGCCCCGTTCGGCAACACCACCTATCTCGGCTGGCTTTGGAGTGGCTTCCAGGTCACGGTCGCGTTATCCATCACCGCCTGGATTATCGCTTTCCTCATAGGCTCATTATTCGGCATCTTACGTACCGTTCCAAATCGTTTTCTTTCCGGGATCGGCACGCTATACGTTGAGCTTTTTCGTAACGTTCCGCTCATCGTCCAGTTTTTCACCTGGTATCTGGTTATTCCTGAACTGCTTCCGGAAAACATTGGGATGTGGTTCAAGGCTGAGTTGGATCCCAACATCCAGTTCTTCCTCTCATCGATGCTTTGTCTGGGTCTGTTTACCGCCGCGCGCGTCTGCGAACAGGTTCGTGCCGCTATTCAGTCTCTGCCTCGTGGGCAGAAAAACGCCGCACTGGCGATGGGGCTGACGTTACCTCAGGCCTACCGCTATGTTCTGTTGCCAAACGCATACCGCGTGATTGTTCCGCCAATGACCTCAGAGATGATGAACCTGGTGAAGAACTCCGCGATCGCCTCCACCATCGGCCTGGTCGATATGGCTGCTCAGGCAGGTAAGCTGCTGGATTACTCCGCCCACGCTTGGGAATCGTTTACGGCTATTACCCTGGCCTACGTGCTGATTAACGCAGTCATCATGCTGGTGATGAATCTCGTCGAACGCAAGATCCGCCTGCCGGGCAATATGGGAGGCAAATAATGTACGAATTTGACTGGAGTTCTATTGTCCCTTCCCTGCCGTACCTGCTGGACGGGCTGATCATCACGCTGAAAATCACCGTCACGGCGGTCGTCATTGGTATCGTATGGGGAACTATCCTGGCCGTCATGCGTCTGTCCAGCTTCGCGCCGATAGCCTGGTTTGCGAAAGGCTACGTCAACGTATTCCGTTCTATTCCACTGGTGATGGTACTGCTGTGGTTCTACCTGATTGTGCCTGGCTTCCTGCAAAACGTATTGGGTCTGTCGCCAAAAACCGATATTCGCCTGATCTCGGCGATGGTCGCGTTTTCGATGTTTGAAGCCGCGTACTATTCAGAGATTATCCGGGCTGGGATCCAGAGTATTTCTCGTGGACAGTCCAGCGCCGCGCTGGCGCTGGGGATGACCCACTGGCAGTCGATGAAGCTCATTATTCTGCCGCAGGCCTTCCGCGCGATGGTGCCGCTGCTGCTTACCCAGGGTATCGTACTCTTCCAGGATACCTCGCTGGTCTATGTATTAAGTCTGGCAGATTTCTTCCGTACCGCCTCCACCATTGGCGAGCGTGACGGCACGCAGGTTGAAATGATCCTGTTTGCTGGCGCCGTTTATTTTGTATTCAGTCTGAGCGCATCGTTGTTGGTCAGCTATTTGAAGAAAAGGACAGTTTAATGATTACCCTGAAAAATGTTTCTAAATGGTATGGTCACTTTCAGGTGCTGACCGACTGCTCCACGGAAGTGAAAAAAGGCGAAGTAGTCGTGGTTTGCGGTCCTTCAGGTTCCGGTAAATCCACGCTGATCAAAACGGTGAACGGTCTGGAGCCGGTACAACAGGGCGTCATCACGGTTGATGGCACCGTGGTGAACGACAAAAAAACCGATCTGGCCAAACTGCGCTCCCGTGTGGGTATGGTGTTCCAGCACTTTGAACTGTTCCCGCATCTGTCGATTATTGAAAACCTGACGCTGGCGCAGGTAAAAGTGCTTAAACGCGACAAAAAACCAGCCCGCGACAAAGCGCAAAAGTTACTGGAACGTGTCGGTCTGTCTGCGCATGCCGAGAAGTTTCCGGCTCAGCTCTCCGGGGGCCAGCAACAGCGTGTCGCCATCGCCCGGGCGCTGTGCATGGATCCTATCGCCATGCTGTTTGACGAACCAACGTCGGCGCTTGATCCTGAAATGATCAACGAAGTGCTGGACGTTATGGTTGAACTGGCCAACGAAGGGATGACCATGATGGTGGTGACCCACGAAATGGGCTTTGCGCGGAAAGTAGCGAACCGGGTAATCTTCATGGATGAAGGGAAAATTGTTGAAGACTCACCGAAAGAAGAGTTCTTCGCCAATCCGAAGTCGGACCGCGCCAAAGACTTCCTCGCCAAAATCCTGCACTAATCTTGCTGGCGCGCACCGCTATGTGCGCGCCACCTCACGCTTTATCTCTTCACTTCTCGAAACAGGTACAGCCCAGCGTTACCCTTGTCACAAAGTCCCACTTACAAGGAGCAACAATGGCACTTCCTATTCTGTTTGATTGCGATCCAGGTCATGACGACGCTATCGCAATTGTTCTCGCCCTCGCCTCACCTGAACTGAATGTGAAAGCAATCACCTCTTCTGCCGGCAACCAGACGCCCGACAAAACGCTGCGTAACGTATTACGCATGTTAACGTTACTCAACCGTACGGATATCCCCGTAGCCGGCGGAGCCGTAAAACCGCTGATGCGCGATCTGATTATTGCCGATAACGTCCACGGTGAGAGTGGGCTGGATGGCCCGGCATTGCCGGAACCCGCTTTCGCTCCTCTGGACTGTACCGCCGTGGAACTGATGGCTAAAGTGCTGCGCGAAAGTCCGGAACCAGTCACGATTGTCTCCACCGGGCCGCAAACTAACGTCGCATTGCTTTTGAACAGCCACCCGGAATTGCACGCCAAAATCGCCCGTATCGTGATTATGGGTGGTGCGATGGGCCTCGGGAACTGGACGCCCGCGGCGGAATTCAATATCTATGTTGATCCTGAAGCCGCTGAGATCGTATTCCAGTCGGGTATCCCAGTGGTAATGGCCGGGCTGGACGTCACGCATAAAGCGCAAATACATCGTGAAGATACCGAGCGATTCCGCGCTATCGGCAACCCTGTTTCGACGATCGTGGCAGAACTACTCGACTTTTTCTTTGAATATCATAAAGACGAAAAATGGGGATTCATCGGCGCGCCGCTGCACGACCCATGTACCATTGCCTGGCTGCTGAAACCTGAACTGTTTACCACCGTCGAGCGCTGGGTCGGCGTGGAAACCCAGGGCAAATACACCCAGGGGATGACTGTGGTGGATTATTACTTCCTGAGCGGCAATAAGCCAAACGCCACCGTGATGGTGGACGTGGATCGCCAGGGGTTTGTCGATCTGCTGGCAGAACGTTTAAGATATTACGCGTAAAAATGTAGGCCGGATAAGGCGCTTGCGCCACCATCCGGCATATTGCCTGATGGCGATGCTGACACATCTTATCAGGCCTACAAATGACGTTTGGCACGTCTAATCATTAAGGCTCAAACGGCCTGCGCTGGAACTGATCGTGCCCGCATTTCGGGCACAGCGGCAGTACATCCGGGGTGTATACCGCTAAATGGAAGTGGCACTTCTCGCAGACCAGATTGCCCAGGCCAACCACCTCGCCGCTGTGATAAACCCCATGATGGCTGAGATCCTGAAAGACTTCGCGCCATTCGAGCTGCGTTTTATCGGTAATATCGGCCAGTTCTTGCCAGATACTCTCTTTGATAACCCGCATAAAGACGCTGTCCGTCTCCTCATCGAGACTCTCTTCATAACTCAACGCAAACTCTTCTAAGTCGCGTCTAACGGCCCGAATGACCTCTTCCACCTCGGTTCGCGTTAACTCCCCGGTCTGCATAACTCGCTGACGCGCCTGCTCCACCAGCGCATCAATATCGCGTTCGCCGTTACGCAGGCGTTCGCTCAGTGAAGCCACCAGTTCACGGTAATATTGAGCAACCTTGTTCATCACTTCACCTCCTGGGTCGTTAACTGTCTATAATAATAGACGTTATTTACGCTACGCTTTGCAAGACTGTCCACAGAGTGTGTAAATTCGTGCAAGAATTATCCTTGCGGGAATTCAACGCTGAATGCGCGAAAGGCTGTTTTGGCGCGGGCGTTTGGGCTATGCTATGCGGATCTGAAACACCACATCTAGAGCTACGTTTGTAGCTGTATTGAAAACAGGACCACTGGCTGCCATGCAAGAGCAATACCGCCCGGAAGAGATAGAATCCAAAGTACAGCTTCACTGGGATGAGAAGCGCACATTTGAAGTGACCGAAGACGAGAGCAAAGAGAAGTATTACTGCCTGTCTATGCTTCCCTATCCTTCTGGTCGACTACACATGGGCCACGTACGTAACTACACCATCGGTGACGTAATCGCCCGCTACCAGCGTATGCTTGGCAAAAACGTACTGCAGCCCATTGGCTGGGATGCGTTCGGTCTGCCTGCGGAAGGCGCTGCGGTGAAAAACAACACCGCTCCGGCACCGTGGACGTACGACAACATCGCCTACATGAAAAACCAGCTCAAAATGCTGGGCTTTGGTTATGACTGGAGCCGCGAGCTGGCGACCTGCACCCCGGAGTACTACCGTTGGGAACAGAAGTTCTTCACCGAGCTGTACAAAAAAGGCCTGGTGTATAAGAAAACCTCTGCGGTCAACTGGTGCCCGAACGATCAGACCGTTCTCGCCAACGAGCAGGTTATCGACGGCTGCTGCTGGCGTTGCGATACCAAAGTTGAGCGTAAAGAGATCCCGCAGTGGTTTATTAAAATCACCGCTTACGCTGACGAACTGCTGCGCGATCTGGATAACCTGGATCACTGGCCAGACACCGTTAAGACTATGCAGCGCAACTGGATCGGCCGTTCTGAAGGTGTGGAAATCACCTTCGACGTGAACGGTTACGACAACACGCTGACCGTCTATACCACCCGCCCGGACACCTTTATGGGGGCGACCTACCTGGCCGTTGCCGCAGGTCATCCGCTGGCGCAGAAAGCTGCCGCGAACAACCCTGAACTGGCCGCCTTCATTGACGAATGCCGTAACACCAAGGTTGCTGAAGCCGAAATGGCGACCATGGAGAAGAAAGGCGTCGACACTGGCTTTAAAGCGGTTCACCCGCTGACTGGCGAAGAAATCCCGGTTTGGGCGGCAAACTTTGTCCTGATGGAATACGGCACAGGCGCAGTGATGGCCGTTCCGGGTCACGATCAGCGCGACTACGAATTTGCCACCAAATATGGCCTGACCATCAAGCCGGTCATTCTGACCGCCGAAGGCGCAGAGCCGGATCTGTCGGAACAAGCTCTGACCGAAAAAGGCGTGCTGTTTAACTCCGGTGAGTTCGATGGCCTCGACTTCGAAGCTGCCTTCAACGCCATTGCTGACAAGCTGGTCGCAAAAGGCGTGGGTGAGCGTAAAGTTAACTATCGTCTGCGCGACTGGGGCGTTTCCCGTCAGCGTTACTGGGGCGCGCCGATTCCGATGGTGACGCTGGAAGACGGTACTGTACTGCCAACGCCTGAAGATCAGCTGCCGGTTATTCTGCCGGAAGATGTGGTCATGGATGGCATCACCAGCCCGATCAAAGCCGATCCTGAGTGGGCGAAAACCACCATTAACGGCATGCCTGCGCTGCGTGAAACCGACACCTTCGATACCTTTATGGAATCCTCCTGGTACTACGCGCGTTATACCTGCCCGCAGTACAACGAAGGCATGTTGGATCCAGAAGCCGCTAACTACTGGCTGCCAGTTGATATCTACATTGGCGGTATCGAACACGCCATCATGCACCTGCTCTACTTCCGCTTCTTCCATAAGCTGATGCGCGACGCGGGCATGGTGAACTCTGACGAACCGGCTAAACAGCTGCTGTGTCAAGGCATGGTGCTGGCAGATGCGTTCTATTACGTGGGTGCCAACGGCGAGCGTAACTGGGTTTCTCCGGTTGATGCCATCGTTGAACGCGACGAAAAAGGTCGTATCGTGAAGGCGAAGGACGCCGAAGGTCATGAACTGGTGTATACCGGCATGAGCAAGATGTCCAAGTCCAAAAACAACGGCATCGACCCGCAGGTGATGGTTGAACGTTACGGTGCGGACACCGTGCGTCTGTTTATGATGTTCGCCTCTCCGGCTGACATGACCCTGGAATGGCAGGAATCCGGCGTTGAAGGAGCTAACCGCTTCCTGAAACGTGTCTGGAAACTGGTTTACGAACATACTTCCAAAGGTGATGTTGCTGCCCTGAACGTTGATGCTCTGAGCGAAGATCAAAAAGCGCTGCGCCGCGACGTGCACAAAACTATCGCTAAAGTCACCGATGATATCGGTCGTCGTCAGACCTTCAACACCGCAATTGCGGCGATTATGGAGCTGATGAACAAGCTGGCGAAAGCGCCGCAGGAAGACGAGCAGGACCGTGCCCTGATGCAGGAAGCGTTGCTGGCCGTTGTGCGTATGCTTAACCCGTTCACCCCACACGTTTGCTTCACCCTGTGGCAGGCGCTGAAAGGCGAAGGCGATATCGATAACGCACCGTGGCCGGTAGCTGACGAAAGCGCTATGGTTGAAGACTCAACGCTGGTTGTCGTTCAGGTTAACGGTAAAGTACGTGGCAAAATCACCGTTCCGGTAAACGCCACCGAAGAACAGGTTCGTGAACGTGCTGGCCAGGAGCATCTGGTAGCAAAATATCTTGATGGCGTTACCGTACGTAAAGTGATTTATGTACCGGGTAAACTCCTCAATCTGGTCGTTGGCTAAGCGCGGGAGGAAGCGTGCGACTTCTGACAACATTGTTGTTATCTCTGGCGGTGCTGGTCACCGCCGGGTGTGGTTGGCACCTGCGTAGTACTACGCAGGTTCCACCCTCAATGCAAACCATGATCCTGAACTCTGGCGATCCGAATGGCCCGTTAAGCCGCGCGGTGCGTAATCAACTGCGTCTGAACGGCGTTACGCTGCTTGAAGATGGTTCAATGCGTAAAGATGTGACGTCCTTACGGCTGGGAGGAGTGAGTCTCTCAAAGGATACGGCGTCGGTATTCCAGAACGGTCAAACGGCTGAATACCAGATGATAATGTCCGTAAGAGCTACCGTGCTGATTCCAGGACACGATATCTACCCCATCAGCGCCAAAGTTTATCGTTCGTTCTTTGATAACTCTCAGGCTGCACTGGCGAAGGATAACGAGCAGGACATGATCATCAAAGAGATGTACGACAAAGCGGCGGAACAGTTGATTCGTAAGCTGCCAAGCGTTCATCTGGCCGATACTCGGTCATCCAGTGCCGATGCTGAGCAAGCAGCGACGCCAGCCGCAGCGCCAGCGTCATCTCCGGCGCGTGTTTCCACCACGCTGGGTAACTGATGCTCAAGCTGTACCCTGAACAACTCCGCGCACAGCTCAATGAAGGGCTGCGCGCGGCGTATTTACTACTGGGCAACGATCCCCTCTTATTGCAGGAAAGCCAGGATGCCATCCGTCTGGCTGCCGCAACGCAAGGATTCGAAGAACACCACGCTTTTACTCTGGACACCAGCACCGACTGGGGAGAAATATTTTCACTCTGCCAGGCGATGAGCTTGTTTGCCAGTCGTCAAACTCTGCTTTTGCAGTTGCCTGAAAATGGCCCCAATGCCGCCATTAACGAACAACTCACGTCGCTCGTCACTCTGCTGCATGACGATTTGCTGCTGATTGTTCGCGGCAACAAACTGACTAAGGCGCAGGAAAACGGCGCATGGTATACCGGGCTGGCAAATAACGCGGTTCAGGTTAGCTGCCAGACACCGGAACAAGCACAGCTTCCACGCTGGGTTGCCGCGAGAGCGAAAATTAACAACCTGCAACTGGATGACGCCGCCAATCAGCTATTGTGCTATTGCTATGAAGGTAACCTGTTAGCTCTGGCGCAAGCACTTGAGCGGCTAGCATTACTGTGGCCTGATGGCAAACTCACGCTGCCTCGCGTGGAGAAAGCCGTTAACGATGCCGCGCACTTTACGCCATTCCACTGGGTGGATGCGTTGCTGATGGGCAAAAGCAAACGCGCGCTGCACATCCTGCAACAGTTACGCCTTGAAGGCAGCGAGCCGGTTATTTTACTGCGTACGATACAGCGCGAATTGCTGCTACTGGTCAATCTGAAACGGCAATCGGCCCATACGCCCTTGCGCACGTTGTTTGATAAACATCGTGTGTGGCAAAATCGCCGTGGCATGATGGGCGATGCGCTTAACCGGCTACATCCGGAACAGCTGCGTCAGGCGGTGACGCTGTTAACACGTACGGAAATTACGCTTAAACAAGACTATGGTCAGTCAGTGTGGGCGGAACTTGAGGGACTTTCCCTTTTGCTCTGCCATAAATCGCTGGCCGATGTTTTTATTGATGGTTGATATGAAATCATTGCAGGCTCTGTTCGGCGGCACCTTTGATCCGGTGCATTATGGTCATCTTAAACCGGTTGAAATTCTGGCGAATCTGATTGGCCTTTCCCGGGTCATCATCATGCCCAATAACGTGCCGCCACATCGCGCGCAACCCGAAGCATCCGGCGAACAACGTAAGCGCATGGTTGAGCTGGCCATTGCCGATAAGCCGCTGTTTTCTCTGGATGAACGCGAACTCAAACGCGATACAGCTTCCTACACCGCGCAAACGCTACAAGAATGGCGCGAAGAGCAAGGTCCGGAAGTGCCGTTAGCGTTTATTATTGGTCAGGACTCGCTGCTTACCTTTCCGTCCTGGCATGACTACCACACGATTCTGGGTAACACGCATCTCATTGTGTGCCGACGTCCAGGCTATCCCCTCGAAATGGCGCAGGAAAAGCACCAGCAGTGGCTGGAGGATCATCTGACCCATTCGCCGGAAGACCTGCACAACCTGCCCTGCGGGAAAATTTACCTGGCCGAAACGCCGTGGTTTAACATTTCCGCCACGCTGATCCGCGAGCGCCTGGAAAAAGGCGAGCCGTGCGACGACTTACTACCAGGCGCAGTGCTTGACTATATCAATCAACAAGGGCTGTATCGCTAAGCGCCTTACGTAATGCCGCCAGCAGTCGGTTATTCTCTTCCATGCTGCGAACGGCTACCCGATAATAGCGCGTATCCAGCCCCGGATAGTTGGCGCAACTGCGGATCAAAACATGTTGTTCGAGCATGGCGCGTTGCAGATCAACATCCGCCCGATCGCAGCGTAATAAACGATAATTAGCCCGGCCGGGATACACCGTCAGGCCGGACAGTGCTTGCAACTGTTGATCAAACCGCGCGCCCTCTTGCTCCAGCCATTTCCACGTCGCCTGCTGATAGGCGCTATCGCGTAAAATAATCTCGCCTGCAAGGGCAGCAAACGCATTAATTGACCACGGCATTTGTTGTCTACGCATCTGTGCAACGGCGTGCTGGTTACTGTTGACCAGATACCCCAGACGCAATCCCGGTATCGCATAGAATTTCGTCAGCGAGCGCAGCACCCAAATATGTGGATTCCCGTGCAGCAGCGGGATAAACCCCGGCTCACCGGCAATAAAATCAATAAATGCCTCATCAAGGATCAACGCAATCCCAAGCCGCTCACAACGGGCGGCGATCTCGTGCAACAGGCGGTTATCGGGCAGTAGCCCGGTGGGATTGTTGGGCGTACAGAGAAACAGGCAGTCCAGTTCTGGGGTTAACGCATCGAGGATGGCCTCGGTAAGCTGCCAGCCATCCTCTTCACGCAGCGCAAATTCATGAATCGTGCAGTCCCCCCATTGCAACGCCCGACGATATTCCGCAAATCCGGGCGTGACAATCATCGCATGGCGTGGCTTAAGGCCATGCACCAGGGTAAAAATAGACTCGGTCTCACCGTTTCCGGCCAGGATCCACGAGGCCGGAATCTGATGATGATCCGCCAGCGCCGTATGCAACTGAGCGTAATCGACATCCGGGTAACGCTCCGCGCAGTCCAGATTGTCGATAATCGCGCGTTTTAAACTTGCTGGCATACCCAGCGGGTTAATATTCGCGCTAAAATCCAGCAATTGTTCAGGCGAGATACCCAACAATTCGGCGGCTTCTCGGATATTACCACCATGCGCGCTCTTCAATAAAGACATCGTGCCGCTCCACGTAAAAAAGGGTATTTTAGTGAAAAAACTCTGCGCAATCAGGGCAAACATCATATTTTGTGCGAATAGCTTCACGAGGAAAACATGAGACTCTGGTTAGTACGGCATGGCGAAACCGACGCCAATGTCGCCGGATTATACAGCGGCCACGCTCCCACTGCGCTAACGGAGCGGGGGATCGCACAGGCGCAAACAGTGGGCAAGTTGTTACATAATCTTCCCGTTGACAACGTGCTTTGCAGCGAACTCGAACGCGCCCGCCATACAACCCGGTTGATCTTAGGCGATCGCGACCTCCCGGTACGTATTATGCCTGAGCTGAATGAGATGTTTTTTGGTGACTGGGAAATGCGCCACCATCGCGATTTAGCACGTGAAGACGCTGAAAATTACGCCTTATGGTGTAACGACTGGCAGAACGCAACGCCAACAAATGGCGAAGGCTTTCAGGCATTTTCTCAGCGGGTTGAACGCTTCATTGCCCAGCTTGCCGATTATAAAGCGAGTCAAAACCTGCTGGTGGTGAGTCATCAGGGCGTGCTGAGCGTGTTGATTGCCCGCCTGCTGTCCATGCCGGCTGCGGCAATGTGGCATTTCCGCGTCGAACAAGGCTGCTGGAGCGCGATAGATTTATGTGACGATTTCGCGGTACTGAAAGTGCTTAACAGCCGGGCCGTATGGCATGACGGGGAGTGAATGCGCGGTTTTTTCTGCCGAAGGGCCTCTCTCCCATTGACACCCCCTGACAGGCTGTTATCCTCCGCAACCTGACTTTTCCCGCCTTTCAGAGCTTTGCAGAAATTGTTTTACAAAAATGGCGATGCATTCTGTGGCGTGGGGTGGGATGATAGCGCACTTCAAAAGCGCTTTCGGAGACATTTGTCCCGATATCGCCTCTGGTTCAGGTATACTAACAGACGTTTTTAACTCTTTTCACCCAGGGGGAACACTTGCAGGGTAAAGCACTCCAGGATTTTGTAATCGACAAAATTGATGACCTGAAAGGTCAAGACATCATCGCCTTAGACGTTCAGGGCAAATCCAGCATCACTGATTGCATGATTATCTGCACTGGCACGTCCAGCCGTCACGTTATGTCCATCGCAGATCACGTTGTTCAGGAGTCCCGCACTGCCGGCCTGCTGCCGCTCGGCGTGGAAGGCGAGAACGTCGCTGACTGGATCGTCGTTGACCTCGGCGATGTGATTGTCCACGTGATGCAGGAAGAAAGCCGTCGCCTGTACGAACTGGAAAAACTCTGGAGTTAATGCGTGAAGCTGCAACTTGTCGCTGTGGGTACGAAAATGCCTGACTGGGTACAAACCGGATTTACCGAGTATCTGCGTCGGTTTCCGAAAGATATGCCCTTTGAGCTGATCGAAATCCCGGCAGGAAAACGCGGCAAGAACGCGGACATTAAACGCATTCTCGACAAAGAGGGTGAGCAGATGCTGGCCGCCGCAGGCAAGAACCGCATCGTCACCCTTGATATTCCGGGCAAACCCTGGGACACGCCGCAGCTGGCGACCGAACTGGAGCGCTGGAAACTGGACGGCCGCGACGTCAGTCTGCTGATCGGCGGGCCGGAAGGTCTTTCTCCCACTTGTAAAGCAGCGGCGGAACAAAGCTGGTCACTCTCTGCGTTAACCCTTCCTCACCCTCTTGTTCGGGTTCTGGTAGCGGAGAGTCTGTACAGGGCGTGGAGCATTACCACCAACCATCCTTATCACCGTGAGTGATCATTGATTCTTGAGTAGATTAAGCAGCGGATGAAACTACAGAATTCTTTTCGCGACTATTCGGCTGAGTCCGCGCTGTTTGTGCGCCGGGCGCTGGTCGCTTTTTTGGGGATTTTGCTGCTGACCGGCGTGCTGATCGCCAACCTGTATAATCTGCAAATCGTTCGTTTTACTGATTATCAGACACGTTCGAACGAGAACCGCATTAAACTGGTACCTATTCCTCCCAGTCGCGGCATTATCTATGACCGCAACGGAATTCCGCTTGCCCTTAACCGCACCATTTATCAGATTGAAATGATGCCGGAGAAGGTAGACAACATTCAGGATACGCTCGACGCGCTGCGCAACGTCGTAGATCTGACGGACGACGATATTGCCGCGTTTAAAAAAGAGCGCGCCCGTTCACACCGCTTCACCTCTATTCCGGTAAAAACCAACCTGACGGAAGTTCAGGTCGCACGGTTTGCCGTTAATCAATATCGCTTTCCTGGCGTTGAAGTCAAAGGCTATAAACGCCGCTACTACCCTTACGGTTCCGCCCTGACCCACGTGATTGGCTACGTATCGAAGATCAACGATAAAGACGTGGACCGCCTGGACAAAGACGGCAAACTGGCTAACTACGCGGCGACGCACGATATCGGTAAGCTCGGTATTGAACGCTATTATGAAGACGTGCTGCATGGACAGACCGGCTATGAAGAAGTTGAAGTCAACAACCGCGGTCGTGTCATTCGTCAGCTTAAAGAGGTCGCGCCGCAGGCCGGGCATGATATTTATCTCACGCTGGATTTGAAGCTCCAGCAGTATATTGAAACGCTGTTGGCGGGGAGCCGCGCCGCCGTGGTGGTCACCGACCCGCGTACCGGTGGCGTTCTGGCGCTGGTCTCCATGCCAAGCTACGACCCCAACCTGTTTGTGGATGGCATCTCTAGTAAAGATTATTCCGGGTTGCTCAATGACCCGAATACCCCATTGGTTAACCGCGCCACGCAAGGCGTTTATCCTCCAGCGTCGACGGTTAAGCCTTACGTTGCGGTTTCTGCGTTAAGCGCAGGCGTCATCACTCGCAATACCGGTCTGTTCGATCCGGGCTGGTGGCAGTTACCCGGCTCTGAGAAACGTTACCGCGACTGGAAAAAGTGGGGTCACGGCCACCTGAACATCACCCGCTCTCTGGAAGAGTCCGCGGATACGTTTTTCTATCAAATCGCCTATGATATGGGGATAGACCGGCTTTCCGAGTGGATGAGCAAGTTTGGCTACGGTCAATATACGGGCATCGATCTTGCCGAAGAACGTTCCGGAAACATGCCAACCCGAGAATGGAAGCAAAAACGGTTTAAAAAGCCATGGTACCAGGGTGATACCATTCCGGTCGGCATCGGTCAGGGTTACTGGACGGCAACCCCTATCCAGATGAGTAAAGCGCTGATGATCCTTATCAACGACGGTTTGGTAAAAGTCCCGCATCTGCTGATGAGCACGGCAGAAAACGGCAAGCAAGTCCCATGGGTGCAGCCGCACGAACCGCCCGTTGGCGATATTCATTCCGGTTACTGGGAAATCGCCAAAGACGGTATGTACGGCGTCGCTAACCGCCCTAACGGGACTGCACATAAATATTTCGCTGGCGCGCCATACAAAATTGCGGCGAAATCCGGTACCGCACAGGTCTTTGGCCTGAAAGCTAATGAAACCTATAACGCGCATAAAATCGCCGAACGTTTACGTGACCACAAGTTAATGACGGCCTTCGCACCTTACGATAAACCCCAGGTCGCTGTCGCCATGATCCTTGAAAACGGCGGTGCGGGTCCGGCTGTAGGGACGATTATGCGCCAGATCCTTGACCACATTATGTTGGGCGACAACAACACCAATCTGCCTGCGGAAAACCCAGCGGTTGCAGCAGCTGAGGACCAATAATCGTGACGGATAATCCGAACAAAAAAACATTTTGGGACAAAATCCACATCGATCCCACCATGTTGCTTATTTTGCTGGCTCTGCTGGTCTACAGCTCGCTGGTCATCTGGAGCGCCAGCGGCCAGGATATTGGCATGATGGAGCGTAAGGTCGGCCAGATCGCGATGGGTCTGGTCATCATGGTGGTGATGGCGCAAATTCCGCCCAGGGTTTATGAAGGTTGGGCGCCCTATCTCTATATCTTCTGCATCATTCTGTTGGTGGCAGTTGATGCCTTCGGCGCTATTTCCAAAGGCGCCCAGCGCTGGTTGGATTTGGGGATCGTGCGCTTTCAGCCTTCTGAAATCGCCAAGATTGCCGTGCCGCTGATGGTCGCACGCTTCATCAACCGCGACGTCTGCCCGCCATCGCTAAAAAATACCGCGATTGCGCTGGTGCTGATTTTTATGCCCACGCTGCTGGTTGCCGCTCAGCCTGACCTCGGCACCTCAATTCTGGTTGCCCTTTCTGGCCTGTTTGTCCTGTTCCTTTCTGGTTTGAGCTGGCGCTTAATCGGTGTGGCAGTCGTTTTGGTCGCCGCGTTTATTCCGATACTGTGGTTCTTCCTGATGCATGACTACCAGCGTCAGCGCGTCATGATGTTACTCGACCCTGAAACCGATCCGCTGGGCGCGGGCTATCACATTATTCAGTCTAAAATTGCTATTGGTTCCGGCGGATTACGCGGTAAAGGCTGGCTGCACGGTACGCAGTCGCAACTTGAGTTTTTACCCGAACGCCACACTGACTTTATCTTCGCCGTCTTAGCGGAAGAACTGGGTCTGGTGGGAATCTTGATTTTGCTGACGCTGTACATTTTGCTGATTATGCGCGGGTTGTGGATCGCGGCTCGCGCACAAACCACCTTTGGCCGCGTCATGGCGGGTGGTTTAATGTTGATATTATTCGTTTATGTCTTCGTAAATATTGGTATGGTGAGCGGTATTCTCCCTGTGGTTGGGGTTCCACTCCCACTGGTCAGTTACGGAGGCTCAGCACTGATCGTGCTGATGGCCGGGTTCGGGATTGTTATGTCGATCCACACCCATAGAAAAATGTTGTCGAAAAGCGTGTAAGGGGTACGCAATGCGTAAGCAGTGGCTTGGTATCTGCATCGCAGCAGGAATGCTCGCGGCGTGTTCGAATGATGATGGTCAGCAACAGGTTGCTGTCGCGCCGCAGCCTGCGGTGTGTAATGGTCCGATTGTTGAAATCAGCGGGGCCGATCCGCGCTTTGAACCCCTGAACCCAACGGCGAATCAGGACTACCAGCGTGATGGTAAGAGCTACAAAATAGTCCAGGATCCCTCCCGCTTTAGTCAGGCCGGGCTTGCCGCTATTTATGATGCGGAGCCTGGAAGCAATTTAACCGCGTCTGGTGAAGCGTTTGATCCAATGCAGTTGACCGCTGCGCACCCGACGCTGCCGATCCCAAGCTATGCCAGAATCACCAACCTGGCAAACGGCAGGATGATCGTCGTGCGCATTAACGATCGCGGCCCTTATGGCAACGATCGCGTAATTTCACTTTCACGTGCCGCCGCCGATCGACTGAACACGTCTAACAACACCAAAGTGCGTATCGACCCGATCATCGTCGCTCAGGATGGTTCATTATCTGGACCGGGTATGGCCTGTACGACCGTGGCGAAACAAACCTATGCCCTGCCCGCTCGCCCTGATTTAAGCGGTGGTGGCACTATGTCTTCCGCACCGGATGCGGGCCAGCCGCAAAATGACATCCGCCCTATCAGCAATTCCACGCTGAAAAGCGAAGATGCCAGCGGTGCGCCGGTCAACAGCAGTGGTTTCCTCGGCGCACCGACAACGCTTGCTGCTGGTGTGCTTGAAGGCAGTGAACCCGCGCCTGCGCCACAGCCTGTAACCGCCGCACCCGCAGCATCAACTGCCCCGGTATCAGCGCCAGCGACCGTTGCCGCGCCAACCGCTGCGACCAACGGACGCTATGTCGTTCAGGTCGGTGCCGTTAGCGATCAAACCCGAGCGCAGCAGTATCAAAAGCGCTTAAGTCAGCAGTTTGGCGTCCCAGGACGGGTAGTGCAAAACGGCGCGGTATGGCGTATTCAGATGGGGCCATTCGCCAGCAAAACTGAAGCCTCCTCATTGCAGCAGCGTCTTCAATCCGAGGCGCAATTACAGTCCTTCATCACCGGCATGTAATAACGTAAACCGGGTATCTGAATTGTCAATTTCCGTAAATGACATTAACAAAGTCACGCGGAAAGTCAGATGCCTGCCCGTTATGCATTTGCTATAGTAGGGCACTTTTTTTAATTTCATCACGGACGTCGTAGTTCAGACCATGAAGACCACTTTTTCCGCTCGTTTCGTGCAGCGTATGGCGCTCACCGCGGCTCTCTGCGCAGCTACTCTCTCTGCTGCCCATGCCGATGACCTGAATATTAAAACCATGATCCCCGGCGTTCCGCAGATCGATGCGGAGTCGTATATCCTGATTGATTACAACTCAGGTAAAGTTCTGGCAGAACAGAATGCTGACACTCGCCGCGACCCCGCCAGCCTGACCAAAATGATGACCAGCTACGTCATCGGCCAGGCGATGAAAGCCGGGAAGTTCAAAGAAACCGATCTGGTCACCGTCGGCAATGACGCATGGGCTACGGGTAACCCGGTCTTTAAAGGTTCATCGCTGATGTTCCTCAAGCCAGGCATGCAGGTTCCTGTCTCTCAGTTGATCCGTGGTATTAACCTGCAGTCCGGGAACGACGCATGTGTGGCGATGGCTGACTTCGCTGCCGGTAGCCAGGATGCTTTCGTCGGCCTGATGAACAGCTATGTGAACGCGCTGGGTCTGAAAAACACCCACTTCCAGACCGTTCATGGTCTTGATGCTGACGGTCAGTACAGTTCAGCCCGCGATATGGCGATGATTGGTCAGGCGCTGATTCGCGATGTGCCTAATGAATACTCTATCTATAAAGAAAAAGAGTTCACCTTTAACGGCATTCGTCAGTTAAACCGTAACGGTCTGCTGTGGGATAACAGCCTGAATGTTGACGGTATCAAAACCGGTCACACCGATAAAGCTGGCTATAACCTTGTTGCATCCGCAACCGAAGGCCAGATGCGTCTGATCTCCGCCGTAATGGGTGGCCGCACCTATAAAGGTCGCGAAACCGAAAGCAAAAAACTGCTGACCTGGGGCTTCCGTTTCTTCGAAACCGTCAACCCGCTGAAAGTGGGTAAAGAATTTGCCTCAGAACCCGCCTGGTTTGGTAACACCGATCGCGCATCGTTAGGTGTCGATAAGGATGTCTACCTGACCATTCCGCGCGGCCGTATGAAAGATCTGAAAGCAAGTTATGTGCTGAACACCACTGAACTGCACGCGCCGCTGCAGAAAAATCAGGTTGTCGGTACCATCAACTTCCAGCTTGATGGCAAAACCATCGAGCAGCGCCCACTGGTCGTGCTGCAGGAAATCCCGGAAGGCAACTTCTTTGGGAAAATCATTGATTACATTAAATTAATGTTCCACCACTGGTTTGGCTAAAAATCGAACACTTGAAAGTGTGATTTACGTCCCCATATACTAGGTATCCAGATAACTCCCACGCGCTGTGGGAGTTATTATTTTTTGATGTAACGCCGGAGCTGACATGAAAACCAAACTTAACGAACTGCTTGAATTCCCTACTCCATTTACTTACAAAGTAATGGGGCAGGCGTTGCCTGAGCTGGTTGATCAGGTGGTTGAAGTGGTACAGCGCCATGCGCCAGGTGATTACTCTCCGACGGTAAAACCGAGCAGCAAAGGCAACTACCACTCGGTCTCTATCACCATCACTGCTACGCACATTGAGCAGGTTGAAACGCTGTACGAAGAATTAGGTAATATCGATATCGTACGCATGGTGCTGTAAAACCTGTCGGTTACCCGCTGCATCCCCGCTCGGGTAACCTCTTCCTCCTGTGATATACTTTTCCCCTCTTTAACATTCTCTACTCTGTGTGAGTATCTACGGAGATGCCGTTTTGTATCAGGATAAAATTCTGGTCCGCCAGCTCGGTCTTCAACCTTACGAGCCAGTCTCTCTGGCCATGCACGAATTTACCGATACCCGCGATGAAAACAGTCATGATGAAATCTGGCTGGTAGAGCATTATCCTGTCTTTACTCAGGGTCAGGCCGGTAAAGCCGAGCACGTACTGATGCCGGGAGATATTCCGGTGATTCAGAGCGATCGTGGTGGTCAGGTGACCTACCACGGACCGGGCCAACAGGTCATGTATGTGCTGTTGAACCTGAAACGCCGCAAACTGGGTGTTCGCGAGCTGGTTACGCTGCTGGAGCAAACTGTCGTCAATACCCTTGCGGAAATTGGCATCGACGCCCACCCGCGAGCCGACGCGCCTGGCGTTTATGTCGGTGAGAAGAAAATCTGCTCATTAGGGTTACGTATTCGTAAGGGATGTTCATTTCACGGCTTAGCGCTCAACGTGGATATGGACCTGTCGCCTTTCCTGCGTATCAACCCTTGCGGTTATGCCGGAATGGAGATGGCAAAAGTATCGCAATGGGATAGCGCGGCCACCACTGAGAGCATTCGCCCACGCCTGCTGGCCAACATTCTGGCGTTGTTGGGTAACCCACCGCACGAATACGTTGCGGACTAAAAATGCGGTCATACTTTGCCACGGCATATGTTGTGGCAAATGGCACAAAACAACAACTATTTTACATTTTGCCAGCCTGTCAGGCTGCTTTCTGGCCCGTTTCAATGATATACTGCGTATCACTAATTCAAAAATAGTTGATAAATGCAACATTCCCTTGAATTGAAACGCTTTCCTTCGTAATTCGCAACTGGAACACGCAAGCTATGAGTAAACCCATTGTGATGGAACGCGGTGTTAAATACCGCGATGCCGATAAGATGGCTCTTATCCCGGTTAAAAATGTGGCAACAGAGCGTGAAGCCCTGCTGCGTAAACCGGAATGGATGAAAATAAAACTGCCAGCGGACTCCACTCGCATCCAGGGCATCAAAGCGGCAATGCGCAAAAACGGCCTGCACTCTGTCTGCGAAGAAGCTTCCTGCCCTAACCTGGCTGAATGTTTCAATCACGGAACCGCAACCTTTATGATCCTCGGCGCAATCTGTACTCGCCGTTGCCCATTCTGTGACGTTGCCCATGGCCGTCCGGTTGCGCCTGATGCCAACGAGCCGTTGAAACTGGCTCAGACCATTGCGGACATGGCGCTGCGCTATGTCGTCATTACCTCCGTTGACCGTGACGATCTACGTGACGGCGGTGCTCAGCACTTTGCTGACTGTATCACTGCTATTCGCGAGAAAAGTCCGTCGATTAAGATCGAAACTCTGGTGCCTGACTTCCGTGGTCGTATGGATCGCGCGCTGGATATTCTCACGGCCACACCGCCGGACGTATTTAACCACAACCTCGAAAACGTACCGCGTATTTACCGTAACGTACGTCCGGGAGCTGACTACAACTGGTCGCTGAAGCTTCTGGCGCGTTTCAAAGAAGCGCACCCGGAGATCCCGACTAAATCGGGTCTGATGGTAGGTCTGGGTGAAACCAATGCCGAAATCATTGAAGTCATGCGCGATCTGCGCAGCCATGGCGTGACCATGCTGACGCTGGGGCAGTATTTACAGCCGAGCCGCCATCACCTGCCAGTGCAACGCTACGTCAGCCCGGATGAGTTCGACGAGATGAAAGCCGAAGCCATGGCGATGGGATTTACCCATGCAGCCTGCGGCCCATTCGTTCGTTCTTCATACCACGCTGACATGCAGGCTAAAGGGCTGGAAGTGAAGTAATCGTGTAATACTCACTTACATTTCAGCAATAAAAAAACCGGCAAATTGCCGGTTTTTTTCATACAGAGCACACAGTAAGAGCATCATGCTCCTGACATTACTCTTTATGAGAGAGCTTTTCCGCCTGAACGCTACCATCAGCCTCTTTTCTGGCATCGGCATTATCGTCGTTCATCGCTTTCTTAAAGCCCTTAATTGCCGTTCCCAGGTCTCCACCCAGTGTACGTAACTTCTTGGTACCAAACAGCAGAACGACCAGTGCGGCAACCACCAGCAGTTTGGTAATACTAATCTCACCCATAGATACCTTCTTAACTTAAACCAGGCTGCATAAAGCGCCATATTAACCTGAGAATATTAACGGCCTTTCGACGCGCGCACACAATAGCAATCTGTAACAAGGTGAATCAAGCCTTGTTTAAAAAAACGTCATAATAATTGCGGTGGCGCAAAGCGTCGGTTACTTAATACCGGAAGTTGGGCCCTGACCTGCTTCACCCGCTCTGCTGAAACCTCGGCCATAATCAGCGCAGGCGTTTCTGCCGCGGCGGCAATGGTCACGCCAAAAGGATCGATGACCCGGCTTTGACCAATGTTCTTATTACCACATTCTCCTGCCGCAATAACATAGCAAGTGGCATCCAGGGCTCTTGCCGCCAACAATGTTGCCCAGTGATGCTCTTTTAGTGCTCCCCGCACCCATGCGGCAGGTAAAGCGAGTATGTCTGCCCCCTGCAGAGCGTGCGCTAACGCCAGCTCAGGGAAACGCAGGTCATAGCAGGTCATCAACCCTACCTTTAATCCGTCTACGTCCAGCAGCGGCGCTATGGCGTCTCCAGCATCGACATTCCGCGACTCCTGAATCGCGAACGCGTCGTAAAGATGCAATTTTGCATAATGGGCAACCACCCGGCCTCCTCGTAACGCCACCAACATGTTAAATGCCCGGCCTGGCACAGAAGGAACATGAATCGTCAGGATTGTCGTCATCTCATTTTGCGCGCTTTCCTGGAGTAAACGTGTCAGAAACCCACCCTCCAGCAATTGTGCTGACTTTACTGACAGGTCAGGGTCAATATCGTTACGGGCCAGCAACGCCTCCGGTAGTACCAACAACGATACTCCCTCTCCTGCGGCCTGAGACATCAATGATGCACAGGTTTCTGCATTCCTTTCCCACGAAGGTCCCACGGCAAACTGCCCTGCTGCAACGAACATATTCCCTCCAGAAAAGTTTGTCAGGCTCGCCAACAACGATTATTCAGCGTTACACTCACCCTATATACAATCAAATAGCAGGATTTAGCAGTGTTACAACTTCTTTTAGCGGTTTTTATCGGTGGTGGTACAGGTAGCGTAGCAAGATGGATGTTGAGCATGCGCTTCAACCCACTGCATCAGGCTATTCCATTCGGTACACTGGCGGCAAACTTACTTGGCGCGTTTATCATTGGTATGGGTCTGGCGTGGTTTAATCGTATGACAAACATCGATCCAATGTGGAAGGTTCTGATTACTACCGGCTTTTGCGGCGGGCTGACAACGTTCTCCACCTTCTCGGCAGAGGTCGTGTTTTTACTTCAGGAAGGACGCTTTGGCTGGGCTATGGTGAATGTGCTGGTTAATCTACTGGGATCATTTGCGATGACCGCTCTGGCATTCTGGCTGGTTTCTGCCTCTCCCGCACATTAGAGCGAAAAAAACCCGCAATTAAGCGGGTTTTGAATGCTTGCTGTCGTATGCTTACAGAGCGATTACGTTTGCAGCAGAAGGGCCTTTGGCACCGTTAGTGATTTCGAACTCTACGCGCTGACCTTCAGCCAGAGTTTTAAAACCATTGGTCTGGATTGCAGAGAAGTGTACGAACACGTCTTTGCTGCCATCTTCCGGAGTAATGAAACCGAATCCTTTGGACTCATTAAACCACTTAACGTTACCTTTAATCTTAGACATCAAAATTACCTTTACATGAAAAATAGACACAAATGCTGTGTCGGGTATCAGTACAACAATTGTGGTGCGCTTTGTCCAGTCGAACTTTATCAAAAAGTGATAAATGTCGCGTTATTTTTCAGTGAGAGTTGCCATCTATCTGTTTTTTAATGATTTTTAATACCTGGCTGACACTACAGGTAGCCTATCAAAACTGGAAGCGTAACCACGCAAAGTAGACGTTACCATTGTTATAGGTTCCTGGAATGTAGGTCATCTGGAACGTTGCCGGACCATAACCAATTGACGCCAGCGGTAACAGCACCGGCACGGGTATGTAGTTCCAGTTATCGCGCGCGGTAAAGCCAGCAGTAAAGCCAAGGCCGGTATGGAAGTTTTCATCAGGCAGCGGACGCCATGTTTTCTCCCAGCCGTAGCCGCCAATCGGTTCCCATTTATTGTAGGAATCCTTAAAGGCCATAATATAAAGCCCGTGCCAGTTTCCTTTATCATCCCAGCGGGATTGGCCAAATCCTGCCCCCCAAGGTCGCTCGTTGTAGCGATCCGTTTTTTCTTTATCGTAAGCAAAACGGGCATGCCAGGTAATAGCCGGTACATACAGATCATAATGTTCCGGCTGCTGCCAGGTTTCACTGACATTATCTTTAAACGTGGCAAACCAGCCTTTATCTTCAGCAGCCCCCTGGGGAATGAAAGCTAACTGAATAAAAAGAAATGAAAAAATGAGAAAATATCGTTTAGCGACAATCACAACTTAATTACCATCCTGGGAGTTATTAGCAATTGTAGCAAACTCAACCTTAATGTTAACTTAACAAAAATGCGCAGGTAAAAAATCAGAATATTCTTTGGATAATGCTTATAAGATGATTCCCCTCTATTTACTGGGCTTTATTACAGGGATAAGTTTCTCTTAATTGCTATTAAATTGTTCTTTTCAAACGTGACAAGCAAATAAAGAAACAACAATTTAACATTTTAATATCAAAATACGCACAACAGCAATGCGTTTCACAGTTTTTGCCGGGGAGATTCTTTTTTAAACCACGATGTTGAAAAAACAGTCTGGCCATCGGTTGAATCCGTATTTTTATTGATTTCAATCAGCAATAGTTATCGGTTTATTAGGCACATTCTGTCACCACTTTTTACTTTTTTTAGTTTTTTTACTTTCTGGGCAGCAATGCGACAGGGGAAACAATGTTGACATTTATTGAACTCCTTATTGGGGTTGTGGTTATTGTGGGTGTGGCGCGCTACATCATCAAAGGTTATTCCGCCACCGGCGTACTGTTTGTTGGCGGTCTGGTTTTGCTGATTATCAGTGCGGTGATGGGACATAAAGTTCTGCCTTCCAGCGCAGCAACGACAGGCTATACTGCTACAGACATTGTTGAATACATTAAAATTTTGCTGATGAGCCGCGGTGGCGATCTCGGCATGATGATTATGATGCTGTGTGGTTTTGCCGCCTACATGACGCATATTGGCGCGAACGATATGGTAGTTAAGCTGGCCTCCAAACCGCTGCAATATATCAACTCACCTTATCTGTTGATGATTGCCGCCTATTTTGTCGCCTGTCTGATGTCGCTGGCAGTCTCGTCAGCTACCGGCTTGGGTGTATTGCTGATGGCAACGCTGTTCCCGGTCATGGTAAACGTTGGGATCAGCCGTGGCGCCGCGGCGGCCATATGTGCCTCCCCCGCTGCAATCATTCTTTCACCGACATCCGGTGATGTGGTGCTGGCGGCAAAAGCCGCAGAAATGCCGTTGATTGATTTCGCGTTTAAAACCACGCTGCCAATTTCCATTGCCGCCATCATTGCTATGGCGATCGCACACTTTTTCTGGCAGCGCTACCTGGATAAAAAAGAGAACATTTCTCACGAAATGTTAGACGTGGCAGAAATCACCACTACCGCGCCGTCTTTTTACGCCATCCTGCCGTTTACACCGATCGTAGGCGTCCTGATTTTTGATGGTAAATGGGGTCCACAGCTGCACATCATTACGATTCTGGTACTGTGCATGCTCATCGCCGCCGTTCTGGAATTTATTCGTGGATTCAACACTCAAAAGGTGTTTTCAGGTCTGGAAGTCGCTTACCGTGGCATGGCGGATGCCTTTGCCAACGTAGTAATGCTGCTCGTTGCAGCGGGTGTTTTTGCCCAAGGGCTGAGCACCATCGGCTTTATTCAAAGCCTGATTTCTATCGCCACCTCGTTTGGCTCAGCGAGTATTATTCTGATGCTGGTACTGGTGATCCTGACCATGCTGGCGGCCATGACCACGGGTTCCGGTAACGCCCCGTTCTATGCTTTCGTTGAGATGATCCCGAAACTGGCACACTCTTCCGGCATTAACCCGGCTTACCTCGCTATCCCGATGCTTCAGGCTTCCAACCTCGGGCGTACCATATCTCCGGTCTCCGGCGTCGTTGTGGCGGTGGCAGGGATGGCGAAGATTTCTCCGTTCGAAGTCGTGAAACGTACCTCGGTTCCGGTACTGGTCGGACTGCTGGTGGTGATTATCGCCACCGAAGTGATGGTACCAGGCTCTTCTTCAGCCGTTGTTGGCGGCTGACTTTCATCGAAATGTAGGCCGGATAATGCATTTACGCCGCATCCGGCATTTCAACCCCGTTGCCGGATGGCGATGCTAAAGCATCTTATCCGGCCTACTTCAGAAATCAGCATTTAGCCGCCGTGATAAATACGCTGCGGCCTGCCTACCTTCCCGTGAATAATCTCCGCGATAATCAAATGGCGGCTGGCACAGTACTCCAGATAGCGTCTGGAGGTCGTACGACTGATGGTGAGCGCCTGGGCGATCGTTTCCGCAGTATGATGTACCGTCGGATCGGCAAATAGCTTCAGCACCGCATTCAGCGTTAACGCATCAATCCCGGTCGGCAAATCGCCTTTCGGCTCGCCGCGCGCGTAGGCGTTAAACATTTCATCAATCTGCTTTTGACTAGCGTTGTCATTGCCTGCCAGCATGCGTCTGCGCTGTTGATACCGCGTAAGCGTCTGCCCCAACCGCTCGTAAGCGATAGGTTTGACCAGATAATCAAACGCGCCGCTGCGCACGGCCTCGGAGACCGTTTCCATATCGCTGGCCGCCGTGGTAAAGACCACACCGCCCGGATAGCGCGCCTGGGTCAGCTCATGCAACAAAGTAATACCCTTACCGTCCGGTAAGTAGTTATCAAGAAGAATCAAACCGGGCTTAAAACGCTCAATCATCATTCTTGCCTGCGCAAGATTACCCGCCAGCCATATCTGGCTGAAGCCGGGTATATGGCGGATATATTCAGCATGCATTTCCGCCAGTAGCGTTTCATCCTCAACGATCAGTAGCGTTAATGGTTCCGTCATTATTTTTTTTCACTTTCGGAAGAAATAAAGAAAATAAGGTGCCGCAAGGGGAGTTATCTTCGAGCGTAATCACCCCGTTACAGCGCCTCACATAACTTGCAATCAGATACAAACCGATGCCATGTTCGCCTGGTTCATCGGTACGGGTGCTTACACCCTGTTCAAATATTTTTTCACGCAATGCTTCCGGCACACCGCATCCCTGATCGGCAACTTCGATGACCACATCATCCCCTTCGTCGCTCAAATAGAGTTCGACGACTTTGTTGCCTTGCTGGGTGCGTAAACTCGCTTCAAATGCATTATCAAGCAGATTGCCAACAATTGCTGCAAACTCTGTGCTATCCAGCCCTTCAGGCAGTTGGTGCAGTCGGCTGCCAGGAACAATGGCCATCGTAAGACCCAGTTCCCGCGCACGTTGTACCTTACCAAATAACAATCCCGCCACCTGACGATCGGCAAAGGCGCCGCGCAGGCTGTCAATCAGTTGCTGCTGTGCCTGTGACTCTCCCTGAACCATAGCCAGCACCCGGTCATACTCTTTCATTTGCAGCAGGCCATTGATGGTCGACATCCAGTTCAGGTGCTCATGACGCAGCGTTCTCAGGCTCTCAACATACTGTTTGATTTGCGTTAATTGTGCATTAAGGGTAGCAATTTCATCTTTACTACGAAAACTGATAATGGCGCCGAGCAGGTCGTCACCGGAGCGAATCGCCTCACGGTTGGCGATAACGCTCAACCCATTAAAATTAACCATCGCATCCTGGCGTTGTTCCGCAATCTGCTGGGTGAAAAAGTCCGATGGCTGAACGACTTCATTTACCGGTTTGCCCAGCCACTTTCGACCCGGCGATGACAGCCCCAGCATTTTCCTCGCACTGCGGTTAATCGCGGTGATATATCCGTCAGGATCAACGGCAATCAACCCTTCATACACCGAGCTGAACAGCGCTTCCTGCTGACGCACCACCCGCGCGATTTGTTTAGGTTCCATCCCTAACATCTGCCGACGAATATGGGCAGCAAAAAACCAGGAGAGCAGCATAAGTACCAACAACAACAGGATAAATACCCCAGCCATTGGCAGTAAGAAATCCGATCGCCAGCTGTCAATTTTACTGATCAGATAGCCAATTGAGACCACGCCAATGATTTTGCCATCGTCATCAAAGATAGGAGTTTTGGCGCGCATTGCCATCCCAATAGATCCTTTACCGGTAATAAAGTAGCTCTCACCTTTTTCCAGCGCGCCAGGCTTGGTGAACTGCATCGGGTAACCAATTTTTTCCGGGTTCGGATGATAAAGACGAATGGAGTGCGTATCTCCAATAACGACATAGTCGAAATCAGTCCCACTCTGTAGTTTGTCGGCAATAGTCGCCAGACGCTTGTAATCACGATGCTTCACCGCCGCGATGATGCTGTCATTAGAGGCGATGATTTTGGCCTGGTTCATTGCCATATCACGGACGTGTGTCGTCAGATAATCTTCAAAACTGGCGGTAAAGTATTGTGCTAACGCTGCGATAATAAGAACAGAAACGACCAGAATGAGCAGAAAGATGCGTAACGGAAACGCCAGACTGCGAAAAAAAGGAAACCGTGTTTTATTTTTCTGCTCTGCCATAATTTTTCCTCACCGACGTTACCGAAACTTATTTTCTATTGTAGTTGTAATAAAAATGTTTTATTTAAAAGTCACGGTATAAAACAGGATCGTTGCAGATTCCCCACCTTAAATCAATTAAACAAATTAAAACCGCGCACTATTTCCGAGTTAAATTAATTAAAAAACTTAAAACCATAAAACACATTAAAACCTTCTAACTTATTGTGAAATAAATCAAAAATTACCTCCAAAATACTCCTTACGATGTATGCAGCAGGGAAAAAAAGAAATACTCCGTAATAAAAAATCATTCCCTTCAATTGCAAACGAAACGTTATCAGGTTGCTAATCAGAGCAACAAAAACAGAAACCCAGTAACAAATATAGCGTCGGGGCTCTATTCACTATGTTCGGTAATAATATATTCACGCAAGTCAAACGCTCAGAAAATAAAAAGATGGCGGCTATCGCGCAATTTCTGAAAGAGAACGATCTGAGCGTTGATACCACCGTCGAAGTATTTATCACCGTCACCCGTGACGATCGCCTGATTGCCTGTGGCGGTATCGCCGGAAATATCATTAAGTGCGTCGCGATTTGTGAGTCCGTGCGCGGTGAAGGCCTGGCGCTGACGCTGGCGACAGAACTCATCAACCTCGCCTATGAGCGCCACTGTACGCACCTCTTCATCTATACCAAAACTGAGTACGAATCGCTGTTTAAACAGTGCGGCTTTTCCACGCTCACCAGCGTGCCCGGCATTATGGTATTGATGGAAAACAGCACCACACGGCTGAAACGCTACGCCGAATCGCTGGCAAAACAGCGTCATGAAGGGAAAAAAATTGGCTGTATCGTCATGAACGCCAACCCCTTCACCAACGGTCATCGTTTTCTGATCCAACAGGCGGCCGCGCAATGTGACTGGCTGCATCTGTTTTTGGTGAAAGAAGATACCTCGCGTTTTCCGTATGAAGACCGACTGGATCTGGTACTCAAAGGGACAAAAGACATTCCGCGTTTAACCGTGCATCGCGGTTCGGAATACATCATTTCCCGCGCCACGTTCCCGTGCTACTTCATCAAAGAGCAGAGCGTTATTAACCACTGCTACACCGAAATAGACCTGAAAATCTTCCGCCAGTACCTGGCCCCGGCTCTCGGCGTTACGCACCGTTTCGTGGGTACCGAGCCGTATTGCACCGTCACCTCCCAGTACAACAACGATATGCGTTACTGGCTGGAGACCCCAACGCTTCCCGCCCCACCGATTGAACTGGTGGAAATTGAGCGGCTGTGCTTCCAGGAGATGCCGATTTCCGCCTCCTGGGTGCGCAAGCTGCTGGTTAAAAAAGATCTCACGGCTATCGCATCCCTGGTTCCTGACGCCACGCTGCGCTATCTGCAAAGCATGGCTGAACGAGCCTCATCGGGTGCGGCAGTCCGCCAAAATACCCCCGCATTAGCAACAGGTGAAAAATGAAAATAAACCAGGCAGCCGTCGCAGGCACACTCGAGTCCGGTGATGTGATGATCCGCATCGCCCCACTCGATTCGCAGGATATTGACCTGCAGGTTAACAGTAGCGTCGAAAAGCAGTTCGGTGATGCCATTCGGGCCACCATTCTGGACGTACTGTCCCGCTACAACGTACGCGGCGTGCAATTAAATGTTGATGATAAAGGCGCACTGGACTGCATTTTACGTGCGCGACTGGAAGCACTACTGGCCCGCGCTGGCGGTATTCCGGCACTGCCATGGGAGGATTGCCAGTGATTGCCGAATCTTTGCAACAACGTAAAACCCGTACCCGCCGTAGCATGTTGTTCGTACCGGGCGCCAATGCCGCCATGGTCAGCAACTCGTTTATCTACCCGGCTGATGCGCTGATGTTCGACCTGGAAGACTCCGTCGCGCTGCGTGAAAAAGATACCGCCCGCCGCATGGTGTACCACGCGCTGCAGCATCCGCTGTATCACGACGTTGAAACCATCGTGCGCGTGAACGCCCTCGACTCCGAATGGGGCATCAACGATCTCGAAGCTGTTGTGCGCGGCGGCGCTGACATCGTGCGTTTACCGAAAACCGATACCGCACAGGATGTCACCGACATTGAAAACGAAATCCTGCGCATCGAAAACGCCTGCGGACGTGAGCCCGGCAGCACCGGCCTGTTAGCCGCCATCGAGTCGCCGTTAGGCATTACCCGCGCGGTAGAAATCGCCCACGCTTCAGAACGCCTGATTGGTATTGCCCTGGGTGCAGAAGATTATGTGCGTAACCTGCGTACTGAACGTTCCCCGGAAGGGACTGAACTGCTGTTTGCCCGCTGCTCTATTTTACAGGCTGCGCGCTCTGCCGGTATTCAGGCGTTCGATACCGTCTATTCCGATGCCAACAACGAAGCAGGTTTCCTGCACGAAGCCTCACACATCAAGCAGCTGGGTTTTGACGGCAAGTCGCTGATCAACCCTCGCCAGATTGAACTTCTGCACAACCTGTATGCCCCGACGCGTAAAGAGCTGGCTCACGCCCGTCTGGTGGTGGAAGCCGCTGAAGCTGCCGCCCGCGAAGGTCGTGGCGTGGTTTCCCTGAACGGCAAGATGGTTGACAGCCCGGTTATCGAGCGCGCCCTTCTGGTTATCTCCCGGGCAGAACTTTCCGGCATTCGCGAAGAATAAGGCAAAAAAATGACGCAGAAAATCGAACAGTCTCAACGCCAGGATCGCGTGGCGACCTGGAGCCGTCATGCAGAAAGCGAGCTTTCCGCTTATCAGAGCACCGCAAAAGCAGAACTGCAGGCGCAAAAACCGCGCGACAAAAAGCTGTGCGCTAATCTGGAAGACGCTATTCGTCGTTCAGGTTTACAGGATGGTATGACCATCTCTTTCCACCACGCATTTCGCGGTGGCGATCTGACGATTAACCTGGTGATGGACGCCATCGCCAGCATGGGCTTTAAAAATCTGACGCTGGCCTCAAGCTCCCTGAGCGACTGCCATGCGCCGCTGGTTGAGCACATCCGTCAGGGCGTGGTCAGCCGAATTTATACCTCCGGGCTGCGTGGCCCGCTGGCAGAAGAGATCTCTCGTGGTCTGCTGGCTGAGCCAGTGCAAATCCACTCCCACGGCGGTCGTGTACACCTGGTGCAAAGTGGCGAGCTCAACATTGATGTCGCATTCCTCGGCGTACCGTCCTGCGACCAGTTTGGTAACGCTAACGGTTATACCGGTAAAGCGTGCTGCGGTTCACTGGGCTATGCCCGCGTCGATGCCGAAAACGCCAGACAGGTTGTCCTGCTGACAGAACAGCTGCTGACCTATCCGCATAACCCGGCCAGCATTACCCAGGATCAGGTGGATCTGATCGTGCAGATCGACCAGGTCGGCGATGCGGACAAAATTGGTGCGGACGCGACCCGTATGACCACCAATCCACGTGAATTGTTGATCGCCCGCAGTGCGGCAGACGTCATTGCTAACTCCGGTTACTTCAATGAAGGCTTCTCATTGCAGACAGGCACCGGCGGCGCATCTCTGGCCGTTACCCGTTTCCTGGAAGACAAAATGCGTAGCCGTGACATCCATGCCGATTTCGCGCTGGGCGGCATCACCGCCACCATCGTTGATCTGCATGAAAAAGGCTTAATCCGCAAACTGCTGGATGTACAAAGCTTCGACAGTGCCGCCGCGAAATCTCTGGCCCGCAATCCAAATCACATTGAGATCAGCGCTAACCAGTACGCTAACTGGGGCTCGAAAGGCGCATCCGTTGACCGTCTGGACGTTGTGGTCCTGAGCGCATTAGAAGTCGACACCAGCTTCAACGTTAACGTACTGACCGGCTCCGACGGCGTACTGCGTGGCGCTTCCGGTGGTCACTGCGATACGGCTGTGGCCGCAGCGCTTTCCATCATCGTCGCACCGCTGGTTCGCGGACGCATCCCGACACTGGTAGATAACGTGCTGACCTGCGTAACCCCAGGTTCCAGCGTTGACATTCTGGTTACCGACCACGGTATCGCCGTCAACCCTGCCCGCCCTGAACTGGCGGAACGCCTGCAGGAAGCTGGCATGAAAGTGGTGTCGATTGAATGGCTGCGCGAACGTGCCCAGCAGTTAACCGGTCAACCGCGCGCCATCGAATTTACCGACCGCGTAATTGCCGTTGTGCGCTACCGCGATGGTTCGGTCATTGACGTTGTGCATCAGGTGAAGGAATAAGCCATGCACCTGCTCCCTGAACACGCCACCTGCCACGCGGTCTCCATTCCCGGGCTGCTCGCCAGCCGCGATGAGAGACAGGCAAGGCAGCATGCCTGGCTCACGCGTCATCACGCGCCACTGGTCTCGTTTACCGTGGTCGCGCCAGGTCCGGTTAAAGACAGCGAATTAACCCGTCGCATCTTTAATCACGGCGTCACCGCCCTGCTCGCGCTGGCGGAAAAATCCGCCTGGATTGTCAGGGAGCAAACTGCGCTGGTCTCTGCCAGCGGACCGGAAGGCCTGCTGGCCATTGAGGCTCCGGCCCGGGACCTCAAGCTCGCCACTATCGGACTTGAGCATTCACATCCGCTGGGACGGTTATGGGACATCGACGTCCTGAACCCTGAAGGGGAAATTCTGTCCCGGCGTCATTTCGCGCTCCCTGCCCGCCGCTGTCTGCTGTGCGGGCAAAGCGCTGCCGAATGCGCGCGGGGTAAAACTCACGCGCTTTCCGACTTACTCATTCAGATGGAGGCACTGCTGCATGATGCCGATTCCCGCAACATCAACTCATAACGCAGTCCTTCCTCTGGATCTGCCTGCCGCTTACGCCATGCTGGCGTGGCGCGCCATGCTGACGGAAGTCAACCTGTCGCCCAAACCGGGTCTGGTAGATCGTATTAATAACGGCGCGCATAAAGATATGGCGCTGGAAGATTTTTATCGCAGTGCTGAAGCGATTCAGACATGGCTACCGCGTTTTATCGAATACGGCGCATTTAGCGCACAGCAGTCGCCGGAAGATGTCCTGCAAGGACTGCGTCCTCTGGGCATGGCCTGCGAAGCCGATATGTTTCGCGCCACTGCCGGAGTGAACACCCATAAAGGCAGCATCTTCTCGCTGGGATTACTGTGCGCCGCCATTGGCCGCCTGCTCCAGCTCCGCCTGAGCGTTACCGCTGAAACCCTTTGCTCTACGGCAGCAACATTTTGCCGTGGCCTGACCGGGCGCGAACTGCGCCAGAACAACCAACAACTCACGGCCGGCCAACGTCTTTATCAGCAACTGGGATTAACCGGCGCCCGCGGCGAAGCCGAAGCAGGATATCCCCTCGTTATTCAGCATGCTCTGCCGCACTACCGTGCGCTGCTGGCTGAGGGCCGCGATCCTGAACTGGCGTTACTCGATACGTTACTGCTGCTGATGTCTGTCAACGGCGACACCAACGTGGCTTCCCGTGGTGGCGCAGAAGGTTTGCGCTGGCTACAGCAGCAGGCCTCCACCTTGTTACAACAAGGCGGGATTCGTACCCCTGCCGATCTCGAATACCTACGCCAGTTCGACCAACAGTGCATTGAACGCAACCTCAGTCCCGGGGGCAGCGCCGATCTGCTGATCGTCACATGGTTCTTAGCTCAGATTTCACAAGTTCATCATTATCACAATTAAAGATCCTTTCCGGAGAATCACACACATGTCTTTAGCAAAAGATAAAATTTGGAAGTTACTGGCCCCATTGGTAGTCATGGGCGTCATGTTTCTTATCCCCGTCCCTGATGGCATGCCCCCACAGGCATGGCACTATTTTGCCGTGTTCGTGGCCATGATTGTCGGGATGATTCTGGAGCCAATTCCGGCAACAGCAATCAGCTTTATCGCCGTGACGATCTGCGTTATCGGCAGTAACTATCTGCTGTTTGACGCTTCCGAGCTGGCCGACCCGGCATTCAAAGCGGGTAAGCAAGCGCTGAAGTGGGGTCTGGCGGGCTTCTCCAGCACCACCGTGTGGCTGGTGTTTGGCGCGTTTATTTTCGCACTGGGTTATGAAGTTACCGGCCTGGGTCGTCGTATCGCGCTGTTCATGGTGAAATTCATGGGTAAACGTACCCTGACGCTGGGCTATGCGATTGTTATTATCGACATCCTGCTGGCGCCGTTTACACCGTCCAACACCGCGCGTACCGGTGGTACCGTATTCCCGGTTATCAAAAACCTGCCGCCGCTATTTAAATCATTCCCGAACGATCCTTCCGCGCGCCGTATCGGCGGATATCTGATGTGGATGATGGTCATCAGTACCAGCCTGAGCTCCTCTATGTTCGTGACCGGCGCGGCGCCGAACGTACTGGGTCTGGAATTCGTCAACAAAATTGCTGGCATTCAAATCAGTTGGCTGCAATGGTTCCTCAGCTTCCTGCCGGTCGGTATTATTTTGCTGATCGTTGCGCCGTGGCTGTCCTACGTTCTGTACAAACCAGAAGTCACTCACAGTGCTGAAGTTGCCGCATGGGCCGGTGAAGAACTGAAAACCATGGGTAAACTGACGCGTAAAGAACTAACCCTGATCGGTCTGGTTCTGCTCAGCCTGGGTCTGTGGGTCTTCGGGGGTAAACTGATTGATGCCACCGCGGTGGGTCTGCTGGCCGTTTCCCTGATGCTGGCGCTGCACGTTGTACCGTGGAAAGATATTACCCGCTATAACAGCGCATGGAACACCCTGGTTAACCTCGCCACGCTGGTTGTTATGGCAAATGGTTTGACCCGTTCAGGCTTCATCGACTGGTTCGCGAACACCATGAGCACGCACCTGGAAGGTTTCTCGCCTAACGCGACCGTGATCGTGCTAGTGCTGGTGTTCTACTTTGCTCACTACCTGTTTGCCAGCCTTTCCGCACACACCGCCACCATGCTGCCGGTTATTCTGGCGGTCGGTAAAGGTATCCCAGGCGTTCCAATGGAACATCTGTGTATCCTGCTGGTGCTGTCCATCGGTATCATGGGCTGCCTGACTCCGTATGCAACAGGCCCTGGCGTTATCATCTACGGTTGTGGTTATGTGAAGTCCAAAGACTACTGGCGTCTGGGAGCTATCTTCGGCGTTATCTACATCGCTATGCTTCTGCTGGTCGGTTGGCCGATTCTGGCAATGTGGAGCTAATCATTCCTGCTCACGCCTGATGAAAATGATGCCAGTCAGCTAATCCTGACTGGCATTTTTTATGATTAAATAGATGATATTCAGAATTTATATAAGTATCCGAAATCATCATGACATCAACGTGGCGTTATTCTTCTTTACTGGCAGCACTTATGCTCCCAGTTTCTGCGGCTCAGGCCGATGAACTTCAGGCAAAACAGTACGCTGATTTTGACCGCTACGTGCTGGCCCTTTCCTGGCAAACCGGTTTCTGTCAAAGCCAACACGAGCGTAATCGTCAGGAGCCTGACGAATGTCGTCTGCAAAAAGAGAGCGCGGACAAAGCGGATTTCCTGACCGTTCACGGCCTGTGGCCCAGCCTGCCAAAATCGATCGCCGCTCGCGGAGTAGATAACCGCCGCTGGATGCGTTTTGGCTGCGCAACGCGTCCCATTCCTAACCTGCCTGAAGCGCGTGCCAGCCGTAAATGCGCAGCACCTGAAACCGGCCTGTCACTCGAGAGTGCGGCGAAACTGAGCGCGGTGATGCCCGGGGCTGGCGGAACATCCTGTCTGGAACGCTACGAGTATGCCAAACACGGCGCCTGTTTTGGTTTTGATCCCGACGTGTACTTTGGCACGATGGTGCGGCTGAATAATGAGGTTAAGAACAGTGAAGCGGGCAAGTTCCTCGCGGATAACTACGGTAAAACCGTCAGCCGCAACGCATTTGACGCCGCTATCGCCAAAAGCTGGGGCAAAGAGAACGTCAAAGCCGTGAAGCTAAGCTGCCACGGCAATCCGGCTTATCTCACAGAGATCCAGCTATCCCTGAAAGCCGACACCATCAACCAACCGCTATCTGCGCAGTCATTCTTACCGCAGCCGCATCCGGGTAACTGCGGTAAACAGTTTATTATCGACAAGGCAGGATATTGAAAATAGCGACCGACGCCGCAGCCTGGCGTCGGTCTGCATGGTTAGCGTTTTGCTCGGGCGTCCGGGCGAACTAAATCAAAGCGGTGTGTTTCACTGATCGAATAATACGCCGTTGGCCCACCAGCACGCAGTACCGGTTTCGCTTTCGCCGTCTGATAGATGCCGTCTTCCAGGAGCGTTTCGTCTATGTGAATGCCTACCACTTCCCCCAATACCAGCCAGGTATCAACCGGTGAGCCATCAGCGGTAGTCAGTTGCAGGCTTTGCGATAAGCGGCACTCAAAATTAACCGGGCTTTGCGCCACGCGCGGCACGCCGACAATCCGGCTGTCGGCTTTACTCAGCCCAGCGGCAAAAAACTCGTCCTCACCGTGCGGCAAACTGGCAGACGTTTCATTCATCGCGCCAGCCAGTTCAAGGGTGGTCAGGTTCCAGACAAACTCACCGGTTTCGACAATATTCTGCACGCTATCTTTCCAGCCGCTGCTGGCAAAACCAATAATCGGCGGATGGTAGTTAAAGCAGTTAAAGAAACTGTACGGCGCCAGATTATGTCGCCCGTTGCTATCGCGCGACGCAATCCAGCCAATGGGGCGCGGTCCAATGATGGCATTGAGCGGGTCGTGCGGTAAGCCGTGTCCCTGTGATGGTTGATAGAAATACATAGCCTTCTCTGGTGTCGTTAACGGTAGCGCAGCACGAATTATGCTTCGCTCATCTCCCTGGAAAAAGAGGATCAGCGTAGAACAATCCGTTAAAGATTACGACTGAATAAAGTTAAGCAGATCGCCATTGATCTGCTGTTTATGGGTGGTGCAAATGCCGTGAGAACCACCGGCATACACCTTCAACTGCGCGTCCGGCAATATTTCTGCCGCGACCTTGCCGCAGGTTTCAAACGGGACAATCTGATCGTCATCGCCGTGGATCACCAGCGTCGGGATGGTCATTTTTTCGAGGTCGCCACGCAGGTCTGTTTCTGAAAACGCATGAATGCAGTCGTACAACGCTTTGATAGACCCTTGTAAGCCCTGTTCAACAAAACTTTCCCGGACAGCTTTCGACTCTTTCGCGCCCGGACGGTTATAACCATAGAATGCCGCGGTCAGTTCATAGAAGAAGGCGGCGCGATCGTTCACTACCCCTTCCCGGATGCCATCAAACACCTCTTTCGGCACGCCATTCGGGTTAAAGTCGGTCTTGATCATGATGGGCGTCACCGCGCCAATTAACACCGCTTTTGCCACCCGCTGCGTCCCATGGCGACCAATGTAACGCGCCACTTCCCCCCCGCCGGTAGAGTGCCCAACGTGCACGGCATCTTTAAGATTGAGATGCGCGGTAAGTTCAGCCAGATCGTCAGCATACTGATCCATATTGTGGCCATCCCACGGTTGGGCCGAGCGGCCATGTCCGCGCCTGTCATGGGCGATCACACGAAATCCTTTCGACCCAAGAAACAGCATCTGATCCTCAAACGCATCTGCCGTCAGCGGCCAACCATGGCTGAACACGATGGGCTGTCCACTTCCCCAGTCTTTAAAATGCAAATAGCTGCCGTCTTTTAAGGTAAGTTTGTCGTACTGGCTCATGAGATCTCCTGTAGCGGAACACTGAGTTGTATTGACGCACCCGCAACGAGCGCTTAAAAAGCATAATGCAAATTGGAGAACGATCACGTTTTTCGGCTAAAATCACAGCATACGCGACAATATTGATGATTTACCTGAATGTGAACTAAATCACTTCAAACATAGGGTAAGTCTCAGTATCATCATAAAAGCTAAACCCTTGCCGCCTGACGGTGAGGGTTTTCTTTTGGGATTATTTACCTGCGCACCCGCAGTATCGACGACATGGAGTAATAAATGTCCAGACCAACTATCATCATTAACGACCTCGATGCGGAACGCATTGACCGCCTGTTGGAGCAACCTGCGTTTGCTGGTTTACCGATTGCCGACGCCCTGAACGCTGAACTGGATCGCGCGCAAATGTGTTCTCCAGAAACCATGCCGCACGATGTCGTGACCATGAACAGCCGCGTGAAATTCCGCAATCTGAGTGATGGCGAAGTCCGTGTGCGTACCCTGGTGTATCCGGCCAACATGACTGACAGCAGCACGCAGCTTTCCGTCATGGCGCCTGTTGGCGCGGCACTTCTGGGTCTTCGCGTTGGCGACACCATTCACTGGGAACTGCCGGGCGGTACCTCAACACACCTCGAAGTCATCGAACTTGAGTACCAACCAGAAGCTGCGGGCGACTACCTGCGCTAACTCTGTCTTATCAAAGCTATTCGCTTTATCTTGCAGGGGATGCATCTGCATCCTCTTTCCGGTTACTCCTCATCTCCCTACCCTCGCGTTATTTCCTGTTCGCAAAACATAAATCTGTGCCGTGACTGACAGAATCATTTTTAATACTATGCTGTTATGTGTTCATGTAATGACAAGGAGAATGTTTATGTACAACACAATCATAATGCCTGTTGATGTATTCGAAATGGAACTGAGTGACAAGGCTATTCGCCATGCAGAATTCCTGGCACAGGAAAACGGCGTTATCCATCTGCTGCATGTGCTGCCAGGCTCAGCGAGCTTAAGCCTGCACCGCTTTGCGGCTGACGTTCGTCGTTTTGAAGAGCATCTGCAGCACGAAGCGGAAACGCGCCTGCAAACAATGGTCGGTCACTTCAGCATCGATCCTTCCCGCATTAAACAGCACGTGCGCTTTGGTAGCGTCCGTGACGTGGTCAACGAGTTGGGTGAAGAGTTGAATGCAGATGTGGTGGTCATTGGGTCGCGTAACCCGTCCATCAGTACCCACCTGCTCGGATCAAACGCCTCCAGCGTTGTCCGCCATGCTACTCTGCCGGTATTGGTTGTTCGTTAATAACGTCTGATTTGCTGTAAAAACCCCCTGCCAGGTTAACATCTGACAGGGGGTTTTATTATCGTGCAATCAATACAAATGACCGATATTCACGATGGTGCTGACCGTATCGCCAAAGAATGTCAGACGACTGAGGATTACGCCAACAAACAGCAGAACAAACAACGCTTTTGCCCGACGTTCGCCCTGACGACTCAACACAAAGGCCAGCGCCAGACAAACCAGGCTCGCCAGATAAAGCGGCGAGGTCAGCCAGGCATGCGCGGTCATCTGCATAATGGTCCCGCCGCTTAACCAGATAATTGGGGCTGCGATCATGACCGCCATACAAACAACAATTCCCTGGCGTAATGCGGCAATGGTAGGTGCGAGATTAAGCAGCGGAATCGCCGCACAACCCATAACCCACACGGTGATGAAGAACAGCAGCATCGTCAGACCGTTGGCGATCGCCACCATCGCCGGTGCGGCATAGGTCATACCCTGTACCGCCACCAGCGCAATTCCAAGGACAGACGCCAGAACAGCCGGAACCTTGTGCCCTTTTGCCAGGAACGTCACGCCCACCGCCGCGCCATATAAGGTTGCGCCAAGAATTTCACGGCTCAGCCAGGCGTGCTGCAGGTTTATCAGGGCGTTGTAGGCACGGTCCGGATGCGCAAGGTGCAGGATCGCTGCCACGGACGCAGTCGCCAGAACCAAACCGGTAACCAGCCAGTACAAGCGTTTGCTTTCCAGTTTTCCTTGCAGCGTGCGTAGCGTCAAAATCAGCGTGATCCCAACCGACATCTGACTCAGTACGGTAAAAATGACCAGAGGAAGTTCATACTTTTCCATTACTTGACCTCCGGCTGCTTCGGTTGACGCGCCAGGATAAAACGCGTGCCCGGATTAAGCTGCGGCATGCGTGGGAACCCCGGCGGATACTGGACGGCATTGTTGGGTATCGGGTCGGCATCCAGATCGATTAGCGTCAGCGCCCCCACCGGACAAGCATTTACACATGCCGGTTGCATACCAACGTCAAGGCGTTCGTAGCACATGCTGCATTTTTCCGCCTTTTTCGTCTCTTCATTGAAACGCGGCGCTCCGTATGGGCAATTACGGATACAGTTTTTGCATCCAATACAACGTTCCGGGTTATGCACCACAACACCATCCTCACGTTTGGTGTAAGCCTCGACCGGGCAAGCCGCCAGGCAGGCTGGGTTTTCACAGTGATTGCAAGCCAGCGAGTAGAACGCCCGCTCTTCATGCGGATAAATTTCTTTATCCAGCGGATAGACGTAGCGCCAGAAACGTTCAGGCTCCAACTGGTTAAAACTCTTACACGCCATCGCGCAGCCACGGCAACCGATGCATTTATCGCTATTGACTAAAAACGCGCGTCTCATGCCGCTGCTCCTTTACTTACCAAAATGATATCCGCAAACTGACTGTGGATCGCCGCACCCGGTGCACCGGTTTTCATCAGCCCCATATCGGCCGGGGTATCCGCCACCACGTTTTGTACGTTGTATTTCCGTTTCGGAAACCACGCCTCGTACATCACCAGGAAATCTTCCGGAACGTTAGCGGTCACCTTCGCACGCAGTTCTACTTCACCTACGGTGTTAAACACTTTCACCAGGTCGTTTTCGGCAATGCCTCTTTTTTCTGCAGAAATCGGATGCATATAGACAAACGGCTCCGGATAGAAGACCTGCATCCAGTCAAGGTTGATAAATTGGGAGTGGATACCGAACTGCACATGCGGTGTAAACAGGTGGAATGGCAGTGTACTTTTCGCCTCCGATTTATATTCCGGCAGCGCCGTATGGCCATTTTTCTCACATAGCTCAGATTTGAATTCAAACTTTCCAGAGGGGGTTTTAAATTTACGGTCATACCAGGCCGCAGAACTCGGTAAAATGGCTTTTTTCGGGCCATCCAGCAAGTCATCCCAGGAGGAGATGCCAAACATTTTGCCCATCCCGTCATTGAATTCCTGGTCCAGCCAACGCTTATGATCGAACTCCTGTGGGAATGTGCAAGAACCCGGCTCCAGCTTGTTAATCGCCCGGGAGAGTAAAACGGCAATTTCCAGATCGCATTTCGCCTCATACATCGGCTTAATGGCCGGTTGGTTGATAGAGAGCCAGTAATGCCAGTAGGAGGCATCAACATTCCACTCTTCAAAGGCCGTAGTGACCGGTAAGACGATATCGGCGTGCTGGACGGTTTCATTAAAGAACTGATCGGCGCACACCACCATTTCCAGTTTTTCAAACGCCTTTTCCATCTTACTGCGATCGAAATCCTGAGCAAACGGGTTCTTACAGGCGACCCAAAGCATACGAACAGGCGGTTCGTTGGCTTCCAGAATTCCCTTGGCGGTCTGGTTGATATTAAGAGAACGATCGGAATATTGCGCCACTGCCCCAGCAGAACCGAACTCACTGGTTGTACCCGCTGCTCCAGGCATACCGATGGAGCCTACCGGTGGCTTTTGCAGCATGGCATTGTAGTTAAAGCCCCAGGTATGCAGATGCCCATAACGAGCGCCGCCGCCTTCAATACCGATATTACCCGTCATGGCGACGAAAGCATCAATGGCACGAACATTCGCGCCACCATTAACATGGCGCTGCATGCCATAACCAATCCACACGGTAGCAGGATTAACCGCCGTAAATTCTTCCGCCAATTGACGAATGACATCCGCAGACAAACCACAGATTTCAGCCGCCCACTCAACGGTCACACTGTTGCGCAGATAGGCTTCGAATTCCGGGTAACCATGAGAATAGTTGTTGACGAAATCCTGGTCCACCAGGCCTTTATCCACCAAATGGCGTGCCATACCCAGCGCCAGCGCACCATCAGAACCTGGACGAACGCGTAAATAAAGATCGGCTTTTGCGGCGGTCTGCGTTAACAGCGGATCGATAACGACCACTTTCGCCCCTTTCTCCCGCGCCTGGTAGATATACTTCATGGTGTGCATTGAGCACCATGCCGGATTAGCACCCCAGATGATGATGTATTTTGCTTTCACAAAATCTTCCGGGTCGTTACACCACATATCGCCCATATCGTAGTTCTGGGCATCGATACCGGCAAGCCAACAAGGCGTTCCGGCAAAACGGGTGGTGTAACCCAGCGAAGACATCATCCCTTCAACCGCATAGTTCAATACCCCGAATTTGCCGGAATATTTGGTCATCGCCAGGCCCAGCATTGAACCATCTTTCTTTTTGATCTCCAGCATCTTGGTCGCAATGCGCTGCATTGCTTCGTCCCAGGAAATACGACGCCAGTTACCGCTACCGCGAACATCCTGAACCATTGGATATTTAATGCGATCCGGGCTGTATACCCGACGCGGGTAGCTCAACCCTTTAACACAGGGTGCTCCATGCGTAAACGTTGACTCAGGCGCGCCTTCTACAAAGGTGATGACATCGTCCTTCACCCATGTTTTCAGGCTACAGGTGTCATAGCAGTTACGCGGACAGGCGTTGCGATAAATTTTGTAGGTTTTCGGGTTAAAAGGAATGGGCGGTTGCGCTAATGCGCAACGTGAAGTCAGCAGTCCCCCTGGTAGGGCAGCCACCGTGCCAAGGGCAATCAACCCTTTCAAAAATGAACGTCTGTTCAGAACTCCCGGTTCATTGCTCATATGATACTCTCGTGTTTAATTCATCAAGCCAAGAAGACAATTTTCCCGCTACGGTTCTCAACGTGGCGGTCTGTGCATTTATCTTTATTTTTTCTATAAAATCGGGAACCCAAACCACTATATACTCATTTACATATCGAGTGAGGGCAGTCTGATATTCTGCTGATGCCCGGGCGTTTACCGATAATAAAACGGCCAACTCCAATACATATGAAATATGATCATCAGGAATATTATTCACATGATTTATAGATAGGCCGATATTTGCCATGAATTCCCGAATACTCAGGGTTGATTGACCCATAACAAGAGCATCTTCTTCGAGATAAACTGAAGCAAACGGTGCGGCCTTGAGCGCCTGCGGCCCGATAAAGAGTGCATTGAAGTCATACTCCGCTTGCAGCCACTCGTGCTCTGTCAACGTCGAGGCATTTGTATCCAGCGCGGAATAAGCTTTTTTCAGCGTATTACTATCAGAAGAAATAAAAAAATCACGCAACAATAACCCTGTCGATTCAAAGATCGTCAGGGTTTCATATATTTCACCCATGAATTAACCAACCATTTATTCACACAAGAAATGAAAACATAGTGCAGGTTAATATAATAAAGAAAATGCCTATTCTTTTTTTGATAAAACTAATAATCAGGCTAATTAAATGAATATTTAATGCAGTTTATTGTTTCAAGAATTGACAATCTGAAAGCGCGGAAATAAAAAACCGCCAGCGGATGACTGGCGGTTTTGGCATGCAGGTGAGTCTTACTTTTTTATGCTACTGTTGTGCGAATCAGATAATCAAAAGAGCTTAACGAGGCTTTCGCGCCTTCGCCTGTCGCGATGATGATCTGCTTATACGGTACGGTTGTGCAGTCACCCGCAGCGAAAACACCTTTCACGTTGGTTTCGCACTTCGCATCGATGATAATTTCACCCATGCGGTTGCGTTCAACGGCGCCTTCCAGCCAGTTGGTGTTCGGCAGCAGACCAATCTGTACAAAGATACCTGCCAGCTCCACACTGTGAATATCTCCGCTTACGCGGTCACGATACTCAAGACCAGTCACTTTGCTGCCATCGCCTTTTACTTCTGTCGTTTGCGCATTCAAAATGATGTCGACATTTTTCAGACTGCGTAGTTTATTCTGCAGTACCTGATCGGCCTTCATTTCAGGAGCAAACTCCAGCAGCGTCACATGTTCAACGATGCCCGCCAGGTCGATAGCGGCTTCAACACCGGAGTTACCGCCGCCAATCACCGCCACGCGCTTGCCTTTAAACAGCGGACCATCACAGTGCGGGCAATAGGTTACGCCTTTGGTGCGATACTGATCTTCGCCCGGAACGTTCATGTTGCGCCACTTCGCGCCGGTCGCGATGATAATACTGCGCGCTTTCAACACCGCGCCGGATGCCGTTTCAATCTGATGCAGACCACCTTCCTGCGCCGCAGGAACCAGTTTGCTGGCGCTTTGGCTATCGATAACGTCAACATCATAGTCATCAACGTGGGCTTTCAGCGCGCCCGCCAGTTTCTGGCCTTCGGTTTTTGGCACCGAGATATAGTTTTCAATATCAACGGTATCCAGAACCTGGCCGCCAAAGCGTTCGCCCATCAGACCGGTGCGAATACCTTTACGTGCAGAGTACACCGCAGCAGCAGCTCCCGCAGGGCCGGAACCAACAATCAGTACGTCATAGGCATCACGCGTGTTCAACTCCTCAGCCGCACGTTTCTCTGCGCCGGTATCCACTTTCGCCACGATCTCAGTCAGCGTCATGCGGCCCTGGCCGAACTCTTTACCGTTCATAAATACCGCCGGAACGCCCATCACGTTGCGATCGGTGATTTCGTTCTGGAAAGTACCGCCATCAATCGCCGTATGCTTGATGCGTGGGTTCAGTACCGACATCAGGTTCAGCGCCTGCACCACGTCCGGACAGTTATGGCAGGAGAGTGAATAATAGGTTTCAAACTCAAAATCGCCGTCGAGATCGCGGATCTGCTCCAGCAACGCCTGCGCCTCTTTTGACGGATGACCACCGGTCCACAACAGCGCGAGCACCAGCGAGGTAAATTCATGGCCCAGCGGAGAACCCGCAAAGCGCGGCCCCTGGTGAGAGCCAGGATTGGTAATCAGGAACGATGGCTTACGCACTGCCAGAGTATTGTCTTCTGTAAAGGTGACTTTTTCTGACAGTTCAGCAATTTCAGTCAGCAGTTCCTTGATTTCTGCCGATTTAGCGCTGTCATCCAGCGTAGCAATCAGCTCAACAGGTTTGGTCAGTTTCTCAAGGTAAGCCCTGAGCTGGGTTTTCATATTTGTGTCGAGCATTCTTCTTCCCTCTCTGAAAACATCATCATGCAAGCCGACTTCGCGGGACTGCGTTAATGCAACTTGCGTCATGGTGCTGGAATGAAACAGGCGCAAATTTGCGCCTGTGGAATGCCGGATGCACTACGTTTATCCGGCCTATAAATTAGCTTAGATTTTACCAACCAGGTCTAAAGATGGAGCCAGAGTTGCTTCACCTTCTTTCCATTTAGCCGGGCAAACTTCGCCTGGGTGGGATGCAACATACTGTGCGGCTTTAATTTTGCGCAGCAGGTCAGAAGCATCACGACCGATACCTTCAGCGGTAACTTCGATTGCCTGGATGATACCCTGCGGGTCAACAACAAAGGTTGCGCGGTCAGCCAGACCTTCATCTTCACGCATGTTGTCGAAGTTACGGGTCAGGGCGCCAGTCGGGTCGCCGATCATCGCATATTTGATTTTTGCGATGGTGTCAGAGCTGCTGTGCCATGCTTTGTGCGTAAAGTGGGTATCGGTAGAAACAGAGTAAACGTCTACGCCCAGTTTCTGCAGTTCTTCATAATGGTCTGCAACGTCGCCCAGTTCGGTCGGGCAAACGAAGGTGAAGTCAGCCGGGTAGAAGAAGAAGACGCTCCAGCGACCTTCGGTATCTTTCTCGGTTACTTCGATGAACTCACCGTTTTTGAACGCCTGGTTTTTGAAAGGTTTAATTTTGGTATTAATCAAAGACATCTGTACTTCCTCCGTGTTTTCGTTGAGAGATAAGTTAACGAAAATCTCTTCAAAGGGCTAATGCGTTTCCTTTATCAAATCAATAAGCGTTAACTAACAACTTACTCAATCGAACCTAAAAGACAAAAGTAAAAAAGGCCCCCTATGCAGGGAGCCTCATTACCCGAGCTACCCGCAGGTAACGTCAGTACCAGCAGAGCTGGCTATGTGTTGCGCTCTACATTACCTTAACAAAGGTCGTAACAGCGATTGGGATTACATCACCCAACTAAAGAAAGGGCAATCGACAGACTGTCGATCTTACCTATGGCTGTGATAGGTTTTGCAATTCAGTCCCCTTTCCTTCTGATTTTATAAGGAAAATCAATGTTTAAACGTACCTTACTCTTATCATTGCTTCCCGCTATTGTCCATGCCGAAGATCTACCTGCCCCTGTTAAAGCCATTGAGAAACAGGGTATTACCATCGTGAAGCCCTTCGACGCGCCAGGTGGAATGAAAGGTTATCTTGGTAAATACCAGGATATGGGAGTAACCATTTATGTCACTCCTGACGGCAAACATGCCATCTCCGGTTATATGTATAACGAAAAAGGGGAAAATCTTAGTAATACGCTGATAGAAAAAGAGATCTATGCCCCAGCAGGGCGCGAGATGTGGCAACGAATGGAAAAAGCCTCGTGGATTCTGGATGGAAATAAAGAGGCTCCGGTAATTGTCTACGTGTTCGCCGATCCCTTCTGCCCTTATTGCAAGCAGTTTTGGCAGCAGGCGCGTCCGTGGGTCGATTCCGGTAAAGTTCAGCTGCGTACGCTGTTAGTGGGCGTAATCAAACCCGAAAGCCCGGCAACAGCTGTCACAATCTTGTCGGCAAAAGATCCGGCCAAAACCTGGCATGACTATGAAGCCTCCGGCGGCAAAATGAAGCTGGAAATTCCTGCCTCTCTCCCGCCCGAGCAGATGAAGATACTCAATATCAACCAAAAGTTGATGGATGATTTGGGCGCTAACGTGACGCCAGCCATCTACTACATGAGTAAAGACAATACGTTACAACAGGAAGTCGGGTTACCCGATAAGGAAAAATTAAACATTATCATGGGAAATAAATAAAGGTAACAAAATGAGTGATTGTTATCGTTCTCATTTCAATCACTCAGTACAATTCTTTTTTTCTCGTAAAAATTAAGCACTCTGTGTTATGTTAGTTTAAATTAATCGGTCATTAAGCACTGAATCATAAAGCCTGTAAATAAGTACATTTTAAATTATTTCATATTTTAATTATTTCAAATTTTACCGTCAAAGGAAAGTATACATGGCTAATCTGTACGATCTTAAAAAATTCGATCTCAATCTGCTCGTTATTTTTGAATGCATCTACCAGCACCTGAGCATCAGCAAAGCCGCGGAAACACTTTTTATTACTCCTTCAGCCGTGAGCCAGTCGCTACAAAGATTGCGCACGCAACTCAACGACCCGCTGTTTGTTCGTTCAGGAAAAGGAATTGCACCCACAGTGATGAGCATCAATTTACACCACCACCTCGAGAATAATCTCAATCATCTGGAACAAACGATAAATATTATGCACAGTTCCAGCCTGAAGAAAAAATTCATTATCTATAGTCCGCAGATTATACATAACATATATGCTAGCACATTAGTTAATCTCATCAGAGAGGATAAGAATGTTGAAATCGAACACAATGACATATTAATGACCTCAGTGTTGGCTGAAGAACTGCTAGCATACCGCAAAGCAGATGTGGTCATCACTGCATACCCTGTTGAGAACCGTTCGATTATATGTAGTCCGTTTACAAAGGTCGAAACAGTTTTGGTCTGCAGTAAAAATCATCCCAGGATTAAGGGTAAAACGACTTTAACTAAAATACTTGAAGAGGAGTTTTCCCTGCTGAACACTGAAGATGCCGGTGTAAAAAAATACCAGTCTCAAGCAAATTCCTTTTTACAAAATAGAAAAATAGGCTTTTCCAGTAATTCACTCATATCAATTATTAACATCATTGCCAACACCGATATTATTGGCTTGCTTCCCAAAGCAACATATGAACTATACTCGTCTGCTTTGAACTTAAAAGAGATCGGCATTGATATTGAGATGCCATCATTAGATTTTTTTATCATGTATAATCGCGCCTCGCTAAATAATAAAAGCTTTGAGGCATTTATAAACAAAATAAATGACAAAGAACACTAATCTTATATATTTTGCCAAAGACAAATTGACGCCACGAATAAACCATGAGTGATAAATTCATTCCGTAAATATATTTAAAAGTTGCACGTCGCGTAAATTAGCCTATCTTATTACAAGTATACATTGGAGATGTAACTCATTTATTATTTCAATATGGACTTGCTATGTCTGTTTACAAAATCCCGCTTGGACAAAATGTTCTGGAAGCGTCCCTGGAACGCATTGCCTGGACTCTGGAAGCCCTGCCTCGCGTATGCGTGTCATTTTCAGGAGGAAAAGATTCCGGTCTTATGCTACATCTTACGGCCACCTTTGCCCGCCAGTTACATAAAAAAATTAGCGTACTATTTATTGACTGGGAAGCTCAGTTTTCTTGCACCATCGACTATGTTCAAACATTGAGAGAGCATTATTCTGACGTTATTGAAAAATTTTATTGGGTTGCATTACCTCTAACCACGCAAAACTCACTTTCACAATATCAACCCGAATGGCAGTGCTGGGAGCCGAATATACAGTGGGTTCGTCAGCCGCCGACCGATGCCATTACCGACCCTAATTTCTTTTCTTTCTATCAGCCCGGCATGACCTTTGAACAATTTGTTCGCGAGTTTGCTGACTGGTTTTCAGAAAAACGACCAGCCGCGATGATGGTCGGCATTCGCGCGGACGAGTCCTATAACCGCTTTGTGGCCATCGCCAACTCGCGTAAGCAACGTTTTGCCGATGACAAGCCGTGGACGACGGCAGCGCCAGGTGGACACACCTGGTATATTTATCCGTTATATGACTGGAAAACAGCCGATATCTGGACATGGTTTGCAAAGACAAAAATGCCATGCAATCCCTTGTATAACCTGATGTATCAGGCCGGGGTTCCAACACGATATATGCGTATTTGCGAGCCCTTTGGACCGGAACAACGCCAGGGGCTGTGGCTGTACCATGTCATTGAGCCACAGCGATGGGCGGCTATGTGCGCCCGCGTCAGCGGCGTTAAAAGCGGCGGGATTTACGCCGGTCATGACAACCATTTTTATGGCCATAGGAAAATACTCAAGCCTGAACATTTAAGCTGGCAAGAGTACGCCATGCTGCTATTAAATAGCATGCCAGAAAAGACTGCAGAGCATTACCGCAACAAAATCGCCGTCTATATACAGTGGTATAAGAAAAAAGGTATGGACAATATCCCGGAAAGCCAGGAAAGCGATATTGGTTCCAGGGATATCCCCTCATGGAGAAGGATCTGCAAAGTACTCCTGAATAATGATTACTGGTGTCGAGCACTTTCGTTCAGCCCCACAAAAACGAAAAACTACCAGCGATATACTGAACGAATGAAAACCAAACGCCAGGAATGGGGGATCTTATGCAGCAACGACTAACTCAGGAACTCACGGACTTTCTTTCTGGTTTGCCAGAAAAAGATAGAATTGAAGCCATTAATGAATTCAGAATGGCAATCCACAGCGTCAGTCCATTTCGTGAAGAACCAGTAGATTGCGTGTTATGGATTAAAAGCGATCACATTTCGCCCAATGATTACAATCCTAATAACGTTGCGCCGCCGGAGAAGAAGCTGCTGTTGAAATCCATCGAAGCGGATGGCTTCACCCAGCCGATTGTCGTGGTTCACTCAACGGAAGAAGAGTATGAAATCATCGATGGCTTTCACCGCCATGAATTAGGTAAAAACAAAGCATCGCTAAAACCGCGCTTAAAAGGCTATCTGCCCGTCACCTGCCTGCAACGCAATCGTCATGAGCGTATGGCGGCGACAATCCGCCACAACCGCGCTCGCGGACGCCACCAAATCCACGCCATGTCGGAAATCGTACGTGAATTATCGCAACTGGGCTGGAGTGAAGAAAAAATCGCTAAAGAACTCGGCATGGATAACGACGAAGTATTGCGACTGAAACAAATCAACGGCCTGCAGGAGTTATTTGCCGACCGTCGGTTTTCCAAAGCCTGGACAGTGAAATAATTACAGCGAAACCAGACGCTCTGCGGCTGCTAACAGCGTCGATTCTTGCTTGGCAAAACATAGGCGGATCAGCTTATGCGGGAAAGGATCGGCGCAGAACACCGACAGCGGTATCGCCGCAACGCCCACTTCTTTAGTTAACCACTGACAAAACTCAACGTCATTAAGCGTTGAGACTGCACTGTAATCGACCAGCAGAAAGTACGTCCCCTCACACGGCAGAATTTCCAGTCGACTGTCGCGTAACGCATTCACCAGTACATCACGCTTTTTCTGATAAAACGTGGGCAGCTCGCGGTAGTGTATTGGGTCCTCCCGCAGCATATCCGCCAGCGCCAGCTGAGCCGGCGTGTTGACTGAGAACGTCAGGTACTGATGGATTTTGCGTAGCTCGGCGCTAATGGCGGCGGGTGCAACGCAATAGCCAACTTTCCAGCCGGTCATATGATACGTTTTACCGAATGATGAAACGGCAACAGCGCGTTCCCGTAGCTGCGGATGAGCCAGCACGCTCGCATGTCCATGAGCGGCAAAGCAGATATGCTCATAAACTTCGTCGCTGATAACAAAAATCTCACGCTCTTTAATCGCCTGCCATAACGCATCAAAATCAGTGCGCTGCCAGACGGTCGCAGATGGGTTATGCGGTGTATTGAGGATCACTAACCGGGTACGCTCGCTGAGCAACGTGGCAAATTCCTGCCAGTCCACACGAAATAACGGCGGTTGCAGCGCAATACGTTTCACCACGCCGCCGGATAACGCCACCGCAGGCGCATAGCTGTCGTAGCTCGGATCAAAACAGATCACTTCATCACCAGGCCGCACCAGCGCCGTAATCGCTGCATACAATGCTTCTGTGGCCCCAGCCGTGACGGTGATCTCACTTGTCGCGTCGGGCTTATAGCCGTACAACTCCGCTGTTTTATCGGCAATGGCTTCGCGCAGCGGCTGCACGCCCGTCATCGGCGCATACTGGTTAGCGCCATGCGCAACATGATATGCCAGACGTTCCTGCAAGAAATGTGGACCGTCAAAATCAGGAAATCCCTGCGAGAGGTTAATGGCCTGATGCTGCTGCGCCAGCGCGCTCATCTGCGTGAAGATTGTGGTGCCCAGATTAGGCAGTTTACTTTGCACAATCAGCGGGTTATTACTCATTATTGTTATCCCAGAGAGTGATGTTGTTGTTGAAGCCACTATAGCACGATGCTAGTATTTGGCAATCAAGACGTTCAGACGTCTATATAAATATAACCTGCCAGGACAGGACAGCCAAAAGGACAACACAACATGAGTAATACCGAGATTCGCGTCGTCACCGGCCCGGCCAACTATTTTTCCCATCCCGGCAGTTTGTCGAGACTCAACGATTTTTTCACAACCGACCAACTCTCACGCGCTGTCTGGGTTTACGGTGAGCGCGCCATCGATGCGGCCCGCCCTTATCTGCCAGAGGCTTTTCATCTTGCCGAGGCTAAGCGCCTACTGTTTACGGGACATTGCAGCGAAACCGATGTTGCTCAACTGGCAAAAGAATCGGGAGATGATCGCAGCATCGTGATTGGCGTGGGCGGCGGTACACTGCTCGATACGGCTAAAGCGCTGGCTCGCCGCCTTGACTTACCTTTCGTGGCGATCCCGACCATTGCCGCCACCTGCGCGGCCTGGACGCCGCTTTCCGTCTGGTACAACGATGCCGGTCAGGCTCTGCATTTCGAAATATTCGACGATGCCAATTTTTTGGTGCTGGTTGAGCCACGAATCATACTCAACGCGCCTGAAGAGTATTTACTGGCCGGTATTGGCGATACGCTGGCGAAATGGTATGAGGCAGTGGTGCTGGCTCCGCAGCCAGAAACGTTACCTCTGACCGTACGTCTGGGCATCAACGGCGCGCTGGCCATCCGCGACGTCCTGCTGGAAAGCAGCGAGCAGGCGCTGGCAGATAAGCAGCGTGGTGAACTAACCCAGGCGTTTTGCGACGTGGTGGATGCGATTATAGCCGGCGGCGGCATGGTTGGTGGTCTGGGCGAGCGCTACACCCGTGTGGCGGCGGCACACTCGGTCCATAACGGTCTGACCGTCCTCCCGCAAACGGAGAAGTTTCTCCATGGCACCAAAGTGGCGTATGGCATTCTGGTGCAGAGCGCATTACTTGGGCAAGATGATGTTCTGGCGCAACTTGTCACCGCTTATCAGCGCTTCAATCTCCCCACCAGGCTGGCCCAGTTAGACGTGGATATCGCAAATCGCGCTGAGATCGATAAGGTGATTGCGCATACCCTGCGCCCGGTGGAATCTATTCATGCGCTGCCGGTAACGTTAACGCCAGATACCCTGCGCGCAGCATTTGAGAAAGTAGAATCGTTGACGGTGTGACTATGGTGCAGGTTGCCTGATGACGGCTTCGCCTTATCAGGTCAACGACGACTAATTATAACGGCAAATGCTCACAATAATTCGAAGAGTTGTAGGCCGGATAAGCGTCAGCGCATCCGGCAAAAAATTAACAGCACTTCGCGCCGCCTTTCCCCCCATAGCGCGCATCCTGCCGCTCGCGGAAAAACTCTTCGTAGGTCATTGGCGTCTGGTCCGGGTGCGTGACACGCATATGCTCAACATAGTTGTCGTAATCCGGCACACCGATCATCAAGCGGGCGGTTTGCCCTAAATACTTCCCGGCTTTAGCGAGTGTTTCAAACATAGTGATTCCCTGGCGTACAAACGCCCTCCCTGTTCAGGGGAGGGCTATGTTGGTTAAGAGAATATTAATGCGCGCCTTTCGCCTGCGCCACGATCTCTTCGACATTCTCAGGCATCGGTTCGTACGGCGTTTCTTTCGACGTCGGTTTGTCCTCTTTCAGTGCTGCCAGCGCAGTTTTAATCGAGAACAGACCCAGCACCACGACGACCACCATGAAGAATATGGTAAGACCCGCATCCAGACGGTTGTTAAACACCAGTTGCGTCAGCTGCGACTGGGTGTATTGCGCCGGAATATTACCGCTGTCGATCATCGCCTGGAACTTGTTGGCGATAGCCAGGAAGCCAATTTTCGCATCCGGGCTAAACGCTTTCTGCCAGCCCGCAGTCAGAGTACAAATCAGCAGCCAGGCCGTTGGCACCAGCGCTACCCATGCGTAGCGCTGACGTTTCATCTTGAACAGCACCACCGCACAGAGCATCAATGCCATACCGGCCAGCATCTGGTTGGCGATACCAAACAACGGCCACAGGGTGTTGATACCGCCCAGCGGATCCACCACGCCCTGGTGTAAGAAGTAACCCCAGGCCAGTACGCACAGCGCTGTAGCCAGCAGGTTCGCAGGCAGTGAATCGGTACGTTTCAGGCTCGGTGATACCACGCCCAACAGATCCTGCAGCATAAAGCGTGCGGCGCGTGTACCGGCGTCAACCGCCGTCAGAATAAACAGGGCTTCAAACAGAATGGCAAAGTGATACCAGAACGCCACATCCATCATGCCGCCCAGCGCACCATGCAGAATATACGCCATCCCAACGGCCAGCGTCGGCGCACCGCCTGCGCGGGAAATTATGGATTGTTCGCCGACTTCATTGGCGATTTGATGCAAGGTGTCTGGGGTAATAGCAAAGCCCCAACTGCTGACCACCTGCGCCGCAGAAGCCACGACATCCGCCGTACCCGCCGGAGCCAACACCGCCATCGGGCTGTTCATCGCGAAGTACACGCCTGGATCGATGATGCACGCGGAAACCAGCGCCATAATGGCGACAAAGGATTCCATTAACATTCCGCCATAGCCGATAAAACAGGCCTGCCCTTCGTTCGCCAGCATCTTCGGCGTGGTACCGGAAGAGATCAGCGCGTGGAAGCCAGATACCGCACCACAGGCAATGGTAATAAACAGGAACGGGAACAGGTTACCGGTCCAGACCGGGCCAGTACCGTCAACAAACTTGGTCAGCGCAGGCATGGTCAGCGTCGGACGCATGATCAGAATACCCACCGCCAGACCAACAATGGTGCCGATCTTCAGGAAGGTAGAGAGATAATCACGCGGGGCCAGCAACAGCCATACTGGCAGCACGGCAGCGACAAAGCCGTAACCCACCAGCATCCACGTCAGTTGTACGCCGGTAAAGTCAAAATACGGTGCCCAGGTCGGACTTTCGGCCACCCAACCGCCGGAAATAATGGCAAACACCAGGAATACCAGACCGATGACCGACACTTCGCCAATGCGGCCCGGACGCAAATAACGCAGGTAGATCCCCATAAAGATCGCCAGCGGAATGGTAAATGCGACGGTGTAGGTTCCCCACGGACTGTGAGTCAGCGCTTTCACGACGATCATCGCCAGTACCGCGAGGATAATCACCATGATCATAAAACAGGCTACCAGCGCAATAACGCCCGCCGTTGGGCCCATTTCTTCTTTCACCAGTTCGCCAAGGGAACGACCATCGCGACGGGTAGAAACAAACAGTACCATGAAGTCCTGCACTGCCCCCGCAAGTACCACCCCGGCAAGCAGCCAGATCATCCCCGGCAAATAACCCATTTGTGCCGCCAGCACCGGTCCGACTAACGGACCCGCCCCGGCAATCGCCGCAAAATGGTGACCGAACAGCACTTTTTTATCGGTAGGAACATAATCCAGACCGTCGTTATGGCGCACGGCTGGCGTCATACGCGTTGGGTCCAGCGCCAGCACATTTTTCGCAATGTACAGGCCATAGAAACGGTAAGCGATAAGGTAGACACAGACCGACGCCACGACTATCCACAACGCGTTGATCTGTTCACCACGGTTTAATGCGATATAGCCGAGGGCAAATGCTCCCATAACGGAGAGCACTGTCCAGACGAGGTACTTCCCTGATTTATTCATATTGATTATCCGTTGTCCAGGTCAGAGAGATGTTACATTTTGTTTCTATAACATCTTTTCTGAATTTAACAACATGACAACCATGCAAACCCGAAGTATCACTGAATTTTTACATTGCAGTGTTAACTAGATCACTTCATTTACCTGTTAACCCTGCAATTTCATTTTACTTTGCCGGGCGACTTCACCCCATCACCGCAGTACCTAATCGGCAGGTACAACAGCGTCGTCCTTGCTCATCAAAGATAACGATTTCCCAGCTTTGGTTCTGCCGTCCAAGATGCAATGGCTGGCAAACACCGCGCACTTTGCCCTGTGAAACCGCCCGATGGTGCGTGGCGTTCAGTTCTGTACCGACCACACACTGCCCGTCGCGGGTCATCAGATAACCCGCCATTGAACCCAACGTTTCGGCCAGTGCCGCCGACGCGCCACCGTGCAGCAAACCAAACGGCTGATGCGTGCGGGTATCAACCGGCATTTCGGCCTCCAGCACATCATCGCCCAGCCGGGTATAAAGGATGCCTAAGTGCGCGACCATGGTGTTGCGGCTGGTGGCATTTAATTCGTCCAGCGTGAGATGGCGTTTCCAGATCATCATCATGCTCCCAGCGTTGAGCCGCCATCCACCACGATATCCTGTAGCGTAATGTGGCTGGCAAGGTCGGAGGCGAGGAATAAAATGGTGTTGGCGATCTCCTGTGGACGGGCGATTTTCCCCAACGGGATACCAAGCTTAAACTGCTCGCCAAACCCGCGAATACGCTGCTGTTCCGCGTCATCACTGACCCATAACGTGCGCTGCATGTCAGTATCGGTCGAGCCTGGCGAAACCACATTACAGCGCACACCGCTGCCCGCCAGTTCCAGCCCGACGGTGAGCGCCAGGCTTTTTAGCGCAGCTTTTGACGCTCCATAAGAGCTCATGCCGATACGCGGCGTGTGCGCCGCATCCGACGCCACGGTCACGATCGCCCCGCCCTGCTGACGACGAAACTGCGCCATCGTCTGCTGAAACAGATTGAACGCGCCGCCAACGTTAACGGCAAACGTCTGCTGCCACTCCTCAGCGCTCAGTGCGTCAGTGGCCCCCATGCGCAGAATACCGGCGGCATTGACCAACACATCCAGCCGCTCGCACGCTTTAAGGACGCGCTGGCACACCTCAGCCACCTGTCCGGCATCGGCCACATCCAGCACTTCGGTCGCAAACGGGTAATTATCCTGAGGAAATTCACGATCGAAGCCAGTCACCTGCGCACCTGCTTTCACAAATGCCAGTGCCGTAGTGTAACCAATGCCTTTTCCCGCGCCGGTTACCCAGACAGTTTTCCCTGCAAACTCAAATCCGGCCATCAGTTCACCTCGCGGGAGAGCAACTTCCACCAGGCGTCTATGGTCGGATTTTTCGCCAGCATCACGAAATCAATATCGCCATGAACTTTACGCCAGCGTGCCGCCAGCGCCATCATGCGCACGGAATCCAGCCCGTAGTCGATCAGGTTTTCGTCATCCATTGGCTCCTCGGACTCATCCAACAACGGCAGAATAACGCTGCGCAGCGCCTCTTTACTCGCCGGGACCGGCGTCGGCAAAAGTTCCTGGGTCATCACCACCCGACCGGAGCGTCCGGCCACATATTTCAGCGACATTAGATGTTCATCACGGCTGAAGTCCGCCAGCGCATCGGCGACCATAAACGGCTTGATATCGCGCATAAAAGCGTCCGTCGCAGTGGTCATGCAGCCAATATGAGCATACACACCGGTAATAATCAGTTGATTACGTCCGGTTTCCTTGAGCATCTGCTCCAGCGGAGATCGATGAAATGCGCTATAACGCCATTTCACCAGAATGGTATCCGCTTCATCCGGCGCCAGCGCCTCAACGATCTTTTGTTGTTCCGGGGAACGCGTCAGGCCCGGTCCCCACATATCATTGAGCAGAGCGCGATCTTCATCACTCTGTTCTTTCGGCTGAGCGGTGTAATACACCGGAATGTTATGCTCTTTGCAGTACTGGCGCAGCGCGGCGATGTTCGCGATGACCTGCTCCATCATCGGGCAGTTATCGCCCCAAAAGCCGATAAAATAATCCTGCATGTCGTGGATCAGCAGAGCAGCGCGTTCAGGGTCAAATACCCAGTCGACTTTGTTCACCGGAACATCGAGCGCCGTTGGTAGCGCATAAGCCTGCAGTTTAGGAATTGCCATTTCTATTTCTCCTTCAGGCCAGTGAACGTGATGCCAGCCACTGACGTAATTGTTTTTTATCCACTTTACCGACCGGGGTCAGCGGGAGTGACTCAACGCACTCCACGCGGTCAGGTAATTTGAATTCCGCCACGCCCTGGTCGCGCAGGAAACGGCGCACCTGCACCGCGCGCAGCGGCTCTTTCACCACCAGCCAGGCACAGCTTTTCTCGCCCATCAGTTCGTCATCCATACTGACCAGGGCCGCATGGATCACCAATGGGTGGCGTAACAGCAGATTTTCAATTTCTTCTGCTGCGATCTTCTCGCCACCCCGGTTGATTTGATCCTTTTCACGTCCTTGTACGGTGATATAGCCATCCTGATCGATAGCGATCAGATCGCCGGAGCAGTAAAAACCGTTGGCATCAAAAGCGCTGGCGTTGTGCTCCGGGCTTTTGAAATAACCGCGGAAGGTGTACGGACCACGCGTCATCAGACGTCCGGTCTCTCCCTGGGCTAAGGGGTTGCCGTCAGCGTCTGCTACCCAGACTTCATCATCGGGACACATCGGACGACCCTGGGTATTGATGATGCGCTCAGGACTGTCGTCCAGACGGGTGTAATTCACCAGCCCTTCCGCCATGCCAAAGACCTGCTGCAACTGGCAGCCAATCTCCGCTGGAATACGCGCCGCAAGCGAGGCAGAAAGCCGTGCCCCACCAACCTGCAGCAGCGTCAGCGAAGCCAATTGCGCATTACTCCCCCACTCCGCAATCGCCTGCAGCCACAGACTCACCGCCGGCGGCACCAGCGCCGTGACGTTAACCTGATGCTGTTCAATCAGTGGGAAACACAGGGTTGCGCTCGGGTCAGCCGCCAGTACCACGGTGCCGCCAGCCAGGAACACGCCCAGCGCGCCAGGCGAACTCATGGCGTAGTTATGCGCCGCCGGGATCGCGCACAGATAGCGCGTTTCCCCGGTGAAGCGGCAGATCTCATTACTGCGTCGCACGCTGTAGTAGTAATCGTTATGAGTACGAGGAATAAGCTTTGGCGTGCCGGTGGTACCGCCGGAAAGCTGGAAGTACGCCACCTCATCAGCAGGCGATGGCGTCGCGGTAAAATCAGCCGCAGGCTGGTCTATCGCCGTTTGCAGGTTATGTTCGCCTTCATCATTGCGCAGTTGCACCACGCGCACTGAATTGTGTTCAGCCACAAAGGTATTGAGAAAATCTTCCCCGCTAAACAGCGCATGCTGGCGATCGGCAATCAGCAGCGCCGGTTCAACCTGTTTGGCATAGGCGTTGAGTTCGTTACGCTGATGGCTGAACAGGGCCAGCACCGGAGCGACACCCAGCTTGAGTAACGCAAAGAAGGTGATGTACAGCTCAGCCACATTGCCCAACTGCACCAGCGCGGTTTCGCCAGGTTTGATTCCCTGACGACGCAGGCTGCAGGCGAGATTGTCAGTGGCCTGATTCAGCTGGCGATAGCTCAGATGGCGTTCGCCATCGATTACCGCCGTATGGTCGCTCTCGGCGTGACGGGTCAGAATGTCGGTCAGCGGCAAATCCTGCCAGTAGCCTTTTTCACGATAACGGCGGGCAAACTCCTCCGGCCAACGGGTGAAAGGAATACTCATCATGACTCCTTAATGCAGTCCAAAAACATTCAGCATGGTGGCAAGCTTGGCTCCCGTTTCACGCCATTCCGCAACCGGAGAAGATGCAGGCACAATTCCGGCGCCGGCAAAGAAACGAACCTGATTACGCAGCAGCTTCGCGCAGCGGATCGTCACCACCCATTCGCCGTTGCCTTCGGCATCACACCAGCCGACAATGCCGCCGAACAGTTCGCGATCGAACGGCTCCAGCTCGGCGATCAGCTTGCGCGCAACCTGATGCGGGAAACCGCTCAGCGCAGGCGTCGGATGCAACAGGCACGCCAGCGTCAGCGCGTTTTCCTCTGCGTTGGCTTTACCTTCAAACGGCGTACCGAGATGCCAGAGCGTAGGCGTAGTGACCAGTTGCGGAGAGGAAGGTAGTTGCAGTTCACTGCTGCGATCGCGCAATACCGTTTTCATCGCCTGCGTCACCAGGTCGTGCTCATGGCGGTCCTTCTCAGACGCCAGCAGGCGGATCCCTGCTTCGCGATCCAGCACATCATCAGGCTGACGACGCGCCGAACCGGCCAGCGGCAGCGAGCTAAAACGATCGCCCTCTTTGCGTAACAGCAGTTCCGGGCTGGCGCCAATCAATACGCCACCGTCTTCAATAGGGACATGGAAGTTGTAACTCGCCGGATTTTGCGCCACCAGACGCTCAAGTAACGCCCCACTGTCAATATTGGCATCGGTGGTGATATCGATCAGGCGTGACAACACCACTTTGTCGACTTCCGGGGTTGCCGTCAGCGCCGCCGCCCGGGCAACCATCTCTTCAAAAAAGTCCTGTTCCGGAATCGATTTACGCTCAACGACGTTTAATGACTGATGCCGATTAAAGTAACGTGATGATTGCTGCTTTGCCGTGCGAGAGAAGCTCTGCCACGATTGGGGAATAAACAGCGATGATGGCTGGCGGGTATCGAAAGGAATTGCCCCGACCATGATGGGGTTAGCGATGCCCTGTGATTTGGCATCAGCAAACAGTGCGTGCATTTTGTGTTGGAAAGGGCTGTCTGGCGAATCGCCATCAATTGCCGGTTCCGCATAGCGGGCGAAGCATCCTGACGTCGTAAAACTACGATACGGCGACATAAAGAAAAAAATGTCGGGAGCGAGCGTCGGCATAGTCTGCGTTTTTTCCTCGGCCAGTGACATATCCATATCATCCTCCAAAAATGATAAAGGCTCTAATAATGATTATCATTTATATTTTCGGTCGCTAACCTAAAAGCAAAGCGGCTGTATGTCAACTCTTGTGGCAGCACAATGTGCGACTTTGGCTTGCATCCTTGCTCGCTAACAATGAAAATGAGAAGCATTAACCATACTGATAACAGGAAGCTGATTCGTGAGTCTCCCCTCTTTTTGTCGCACCGTGCTTTTATTGACTGGTGTGTTTATTTCAGGAGTTTCTTTAGGTGACGCCGCCGACTGGCCGCGTCAGATCACCGACAGCCGTGGCACGCATACGCTGGAGCATAAGCCGCAGCGCATTGTCTCCACCAGCGTCACCCTTACCGGCTCGCTGCTGGCGATTGATGCTCCGGTCATCGCCAGCGGCGCCACCACGCCGAACAACCGCATTGGCGATGCGCAGGGCTTTTTACGTCAATGGAGCGATGTGGCCAGGGAACGCAAACTCAGCCGTCTGTACATCGGTGAACCGAGCGCTGAGGCCGTAGCGGCACAAATGCCGGATCTGATTCTAATCAGCGCCACCGGCGGCGACTCCGCCCTCGCGCTATACGATCAGTTGTCCACCATCGCGCCCACGCTTATCATCAACTACGACGACAAAAGCTGGCAGTCGCTGCTGACGCAACTGGGTGAAATTACCGGTCAGGAACAACAGGCAGCAGCGCGTATTGCCGAATTTGATAAGCAACTGCAAGCGGTTAAGCAACGTATCACCCTGCCACCACAGCCGGTCAGCGCGCTGGTCTATACCGCTGCGGCGCACAGTGCCAATCTTTGGACGCCTGAGTCGGCACAGGGCAAGCTGATGGAACAGCTAGGCTTCACGCTGGCGCCGCTACCTGCCGGTTTGCACACCAGCCAGAGCCAGGGCAAACGCCACGATATCATCCAGCTTGGCGGTGAAAATCTGGCGGCAGGCCTGAACGGCGAAGCGCTGTTCCTGTTTGCTGGCGACAGCAAAGATGCCGAAGCCATTTATGCCAATCCGCTTCTGGCGCATCTGCCAGCCGTGCAAAATAAACGTGTTTACGCCCTGGGCACGGAAACCTTCCGTCTCGACTACTACAGCGCGACGCTGCTGTTGCAACGTCTGTCAGCTCTCTTTTAATCGCCAGCGCCGGATGCGGCTAACGCCCTATCCGGCCCGTCAGGCATTCACTGGCATTTGCCGGAATCGACGTAGTTCCCCCAGCAACAGCAGCAGTAGCAGACCAACAATCACCAGCCCAAATCCACTCACGCTTGCCGAGGCGACGGGCGTCATCATCGCCCCCAAACCGCCTAACAGCGCCGCGCCAATCGCATCCCCGGTGACGTTCTGCGCCGTCCACAAACCGTTAATTCGCCCGAGCATCGCTTCTGGCGTTTGCGTCTGTAACAGGGTGTACTGCAACAAAGAACTAACCGCACTTAACCAACCGAACAGCGCCAGGCAGACTACCCCAAGCTCCCAGACCGGCATCAAGCCAAACAGGCCGATAGCCAGGAACGAAGCCACGGTAGAACCCAGCATGATCAGTCCCGGACGAACGCTGTGCGCTAGCTGTCCGCTGGTCAATGCCCCCACCGCCGCGCCAAGAGGAATAGCCGCATACAGCAAACCTATTTGCGCGCTCGACATCTGCCAGTTAATCGCCAGCGCCGGATACAGCACGCGCACGGCGCTCGCCATGGTCAACAAGCCCCCGAGCAACGCAATGCCGCCAATCAGCGGACTGGCGAGCAAAAAGCGAAATGCTGCCAGCAGCGATTTCAGCGGATGCTCGCGCGGCTGCGGCGGTGGAGGTAACGTGGGAAGGCTCAATAGAGGCAGTAAGGTTATGAACGTGCCTGCCGCCGCCAGCCCGTAGTTCCAGGCCACGCCGCCGGTCGCCAGCAGCACTCCGCCAAGCATCGGCGAAATGACCGAACCCAAACGCACCGTCAGCATGGTAATCGCCCCGGCCTGCATCAGGTTTTCCCGCCCGACCAACGCCGGCGTTGCTGCCAGCAAAGCCGTCACGCCCAGCGAGGCAAAGAAACCGTCCCATAAGCCAAGCAGATAAATCGCCAGTAACGACGGTTCGGGTAGCAGCGCATTCAGACACAAACCAATAAAGCCGACGCCACAGGTTCCACGCGCCAACAGGATCACCTTTTTACGCTCATAGCGGTCGGCCAGTACGCCACCAACCATCAGGCCAATAAACATCGCGCTGCCGGTCAACGTCACCGACAAACCGACTTGCCAGGTCGACTGGGTCATCATCTGGATCTGTACCGGAACCGCCACACCGAGTAGCCCCAAAGAGACAATGGAAATAAAACGAGCGAGGAAGACGGCGCGAAATGCAGGGTGGGTCTTTAACAGGCTGAGATTAAGCAGCCAGGATTGTCGATTCATTACAGAGCCTTACCAGGTACTTTTTCAATATCCATTCGATGGCTGCACATGCTAACATATCCAAATAAGATCGATAACGATAATTACTATCATTATCAGGGAAGTTGATATGTCATGCTCTGTTTCCGCGACACGCGCCTTCGCCGTGCCCGGACTATTGTTATTACTTGTTCTCACCACGGTATTAAGTCTGGTTATTGGCGCAAAATCGCTACCTGCCTCCGTGGTGCTGAACGCACTCTCCGGCAGTTGCCAAAGCGCGGATTGCACCATCGTGCTGGACGCGCGACTGCCACGCACGCTGGCAGGACTGCTCGCCGGCGGCGCGCTGGGTCTGGCGGGCGCATTAATGCAAACGCTCACGCGTAACCCGCTCGCCGATCCGGGGATCCTTGGCGTTAACTCTGGCGCCAGCTTCGCCATCGTGCTGGGCGCGTCGCTGTTCGGTTTCTCTTCGCCACAGGAACAATTGCTGATGGCTTTTGCCGGGGCGCTGGCCGCCTCGCTGATTGTGGCGTTTACCGGTAGCCAGGGCGGTGGGCAGCTCAGCCCGGTACGACTGACGCTGGCGGGCGTTGCGCTGGGTGCAGTGCTCGAGGGGCTATCCACCGGCATCGCCCTACTCAACCCGGACGTCTACGATCAGTTGCGTTTCTGGCAGGCCGGTTCCCTCGATATCCGCAGCCTGCAAACGCTGAAGGTAGTACTGGTGCCGGTATTGATTGCCGCGGCTGTCGCATTGTTCCTCAGCCGTGCCCTGAATAGCCTGAGTCTCGGCAGTGACACCGCAACCGCGCTTGGCAGTAAAGTCGCTCGTACGCAGTTTATCGGCCTGCTGGCGATCACTGTCCTGTGCGGCAGCGCGACCGCGATTGTTGGTCCTATCGCCTTTATCGGCCTGATGATGCCGCATATGGCGCGCTGGCTGGTAGGCGCCGATCACCGCTGGTCATTGCCCGTCACTCTGCTGGCAACCCCCTCTCTGCTGTTAATTGCCGATATTATCGGTCGTGTGATTGTCCCCGGTGAGCTGCGTGTTTCGGTGGTCAGCGCGTTTATCGGCGCGCCGGTGCTTATCTTTTTGGTACGCCGTAAATCGCGCGGGGGTGGCGCATGATGCATCGCTCACGTCGCCTGATCATCAGCAGCATGCTGCTGGTTGTAGGTTGTCTCGTCGTTGGATTGTGGAGCCTGCGTAGCGGCGTCGTTACGCTGGAAACTCAGCAAATTATTGCCGCTCTGTTCGGCGATGCGCCGCGCAGTATTACGCTGGTGGTCACCGAATGGCGTTTGCCACGCGTGCTCATGGCGCTATTGATTGGCGCAGCACTGGGCGTGAGCGGCGCAATATTTCAGTCGCTGATGCGCAACCCGTTGGGCAGCCCGGATGTGATGGGTTTCAATACCGGAGCCTGGAGCGGTGTACTGGTGGCAATGGTGCTGTTCGGTCAGCATCTCACCGCTATCGCACTGGCGGCTATGCTGGGTGGGATCCTGACTTCACTGGTAGTCTGGGCGCTCGCCTGGCGTAATGGTATCGACACCTTCCGGCTAATAATTATTGGTATTGGCATACGCGCTATGCTGGTGGCGTTCAACACCTGGCTGCTACTGAAAGCATCATTAGAAACCGCGTTAACAGCCGGACTGTGGAACGCCGGATCGCTCAATGGCCTGACCTGGGCCAAGACCTGGCCTTCTGCCCCGCTGATTATTGTGATGCTGGTGTGCGCCACACTGCTGGTGCGCCGGATGCGTTTACTGGAAATGGGTGATGACAGCGCCTGTGCGCTTGGCGTCAGCGTTGAGCGTTCGCGTCTGATGATGATGCTGGTCGCCGTGGTACTGACCGCCGCCGCCACCGCGCTGGCAGGTCCAATTTCCTTTATTGCTCTCGTCGCCCCGCATATTGCGCGTCGACTTAGCGGCACATCCCGCTGGGGATTAACCCTGTCAGCGCTGTGCGGCGCATTGCTGCTGCTGATGGCGGATTTATGCGCCCAACAGCTGTTTATGCCTTATCAGCTTCCGGTGGGTGTGGTCACCGTAAGCCTCGGCGGTATTTATCTTATCATCTTGTTAATTCAGGAGTCCCGCAAAAAATGATCGAATCAGTTGCCCGTTTGCGCGGCGACCAGTTAACGCTGGGTTATGGCAAGTTTACCGTAGCGGAAAACCTCAATGTGTCGATTCCCGACGGTCACTTTACCGCGATCATTGGGCCAAACGGCTGCGGGAAATCAACGCTACTACGTACACTGAGTCGTCTGATGACACCCGCACACGGCAAGGTTTGGCTCGACGGTGAGCATATTCAGCACTATGCCAGCAAAGAGGTCGCACGCAGAATAGGTTTGCTGGCGCAAAACGCCACCACGCCGGGTGATATTACCGTACAGGAGCTGGTTGCTCGCGGGCGTTACCCACATCAGCCGCTGTTTACCCGCTGGCGGCAAGAAGATGAAATCGCGGTAAACACAGCGATGCAGGCCACAGGGATCACGCATCTGGCAGCGCAAAGTGTAGATACTCTTTCCGGCGGGCAACGTCAGCGCGCATGGATTGCAATGGTGCTGGCGCAGGAAACATCGATTATGTTGCTCGATGAACCCACCACCTGGCTGGATATCAGCCATCAGATTGATCTGCTGGAGCTGCTCAGTGAGCTAAACAGGGAGAAGGGTTACACGCTGGCCGCCGTTCTACACGATCTCAATCAGGCCTGTCGCTACGCCACGCATCTGATTGCGCTTCGTGACGGAAAAATTATTGCCGAGGGGGCACCGGAGGAGATTGTTACTGCGGAGCTTATCGAAAAAATCTATGGATTACGCTGTATGATTATCGACGATCCGGTTGCCGGCACGCCGTTAGTGGTGCCACTAGGGCGCAACAAATAACGAGATTTAACGTATGGCGGCTGCCTGCCGCCATACGCCAATTAATCACACCAGTTGCTGATCAATAAACGTCATTTTTTGCTTACGCGACACCATGGCGTAGTTCAGCAGAACGCCGCCACAAGCCACCATGCCACCCAGTAACGCCGCCAGAATAACGATTATCGATTTAGCCGGACCATCTTTTTTCACGGGCAGTGAAGGTGAAAGCTGATATTTAAACGGCGTAAATTTTACGTCACTCACATTCATCGCTAACAGCTGATCAACGTGATATTGGCGGTTACGTAATTCTCCGTTAATCTCCGCAACATCTGTTACTGATTTTTCTATTTCTAATTTACGCGAGATACCGTCAGCGCCCAGTGAAATAGAGAAATCAGGGTCATCTTTCACCGCCTGGCCATTACTGTAGACCGGCTTTTTAATCCCGGCGGCATTCGCAATTTCCAGGGAGTAGTTGAGCCGCTGGATATTTGCTTCCATCTGGTTTTTGAGCCTGACGCGATCCATCGCCAGTCTTTCTTTCTCATAACTGGTTTTGATGAACAGTTTATTGCGAATATCTTCCAGCGTTTCTTTCACTACAATATCAGAAATATATCGGATATATCCCTGTAGCACAGACTGGGCTTCTTCGGCCTGAGGGGCGGTAAAGCTCAGCGTCCACGCGGTATACAGCGAGGTCTCATTCTTTTTGTCACGGTTGGCGTCAACCGCGGTCATTTTTTCACTGAGCCTGACGATTGCGCGGTGCAGGTCCATTTCGTCAATATCAGCGCCTTTCAATTGATCCATCACATAGGGTGAAGAACGCAGATAAACTTCTAACAATGAAGGCGACTGGAATTTTTTGATAAACAGGTTAAACACATCACCACGGCTAACGCCAATATCCATATCCAGTACGCGCAATTTGGTCAATGTATTCTCGAGGTTCTGCCACTGAACCGGTTCTGCTGGGGTCACGATGGCCTGACTGGTCCATTTTTGCGGCAGCAGGAAAGAGACCAGGATACCCACAAAGGCAAAGGCGAAAACGGTAGCCACAATTTTCGTCCTGGCGCGCCATAAGATTTCGATCAGGTTAACCAAATCTATTTCGTTGGTGTTTACCGTAGGCTGAGGATAGGCAGTAAATTCCGAAACGTTGTCTTGCTTAATATTTAATGATGACATGTTGCGTGACCTGAAAACTTTCCCAAATGAAAAACACTCCCGTGGGAGAAGTCTACCAGCTAGTCAGAATTATCTGAAACTTTCTTTGCGCATCCGCCCCTACCAAAAATTATCTTCGGAATTTATTCACTCTCCTCGCCAACCCATCCCACATCAAAGTAACAACCCCACAACATGACGCTGCATTATGGGGTTGTTCGATCGCCGCAATAGCAAAAGTGACTTTGTTACACAGATTGATTAATCAGCGCATTAATTACAGGCCCTATCGTCTCAAAGGCGGTGGGGGAAATGATGTCGACATGCGCGCAGTCCTGACGATAAACATCCAGACTGGATATCCATGGTGACCAGCTACGTTCAGGGCTAACGTCCTGCGGTAATGTGCGTTCAGCAACAAACAACGTCGCGTGGCCCGCAAAAGGTACGCTGTGGGCTGTGGTTAACAGGCGAACCGCATCGGCATAATTACCTTCAATAGCGTTGAATAACGCGTCAGACGCATTGCCCTGCTGTGCGGCCAGAAACGCTTCACGTTCACGCTCGATCTCCGCCAGTACGGCAGGATCCAACCCATTAGCCTCTTTTTCCTGCCAATTTTGCGTTTCCGGCGGCCAGGTATCCAGCAGCCCCAGAAAGGCAACTTTCTCACCCCGGGCGAGTAAACGCGCGGCAATCCCCTGCGCCAAAGTGCCACCCAGCGAATAACCTAATAAATAGTATGGACCGTGAGACTGCTGGTTAAGCAGCGTTGCCAGATGATGGTCACATACCGCATCGAGGTTTTCCGCCGTTTGCATGGGTCCATCCGGTCGCGGTGACTGAATGCCTATTATCGACCACTGTGGACTGAGGTAACGCGACAGCACGCTAAACTGCCAGGCAAAACCCGACGCCGGATGGAAGCAAAACAGCGTTGGGCCGTGACTTTCACGCAGCGGCAGCAGCGTCTCAAATCCCAGACGCTGCGACTGTTCATCATCATGGTTCTCCAGCAATGCGCTGAGTTGTTCAACGGTAGAAGCCACCATAATCTGACCTGGCGTCACCTGTCGTTCAAACAGGCGACTCAATTGTGCCGCCAGCTTCATCGCCAGCAGAGAATGTCCGCCCAGCGCAAAGAAATCTGCCTCCACATCATTGACCTCACAATCCAGCAAGGCTGCAAAAGAGTGCGCAATGGTGGTTTCGATCCCAGGGCGCGGCGCACGTCCCGTTGTACGCGACGTTAACTGAGGCATCGGTAGCGCTTTACGATCCAATTTACCGTTCGCGCTGAGCGGCAGCTCCGCCAGTTGCAACAATACCGTCGGCACCATATGCGCTGGCAGTTTTTCGCGCAGACTCTCCCGCAATCCAGAGGTGTCCAGCGGTAAACCCGATTGCGACACCAGATACCCCACCAGTTGACGCGCATCGCCGCCGGTCGCCGCCGCCTGATTAAATACGCAGGCATGGGCAACAGCATGCTCGACATCGGGCAGTTGCTGCATCACTCGATCAATTTCCCCCAGTTCAATACGCTGTCCGCGAATTTTGAGCTGGTCATCGCTGCGCCCGAGATATTCCACCGCGCCATTTTCCAGCCAGCGGGCCACATCCCCGGTACGGTACATGCGTTCACCGGCATTAAACGGATCGGCGATAAAGCGGCTTGCCGTCAGATCCGCTCGTCCCAGATAGCCCTGCGCCAGTTGGATCCCCGTCAGGTATAGATCGCCCGCTACGCCGAAGGGCACCGGACGCATCATGGCATCAAGGATCCGCAAACCGGTGTTCCATATCGGATAACCAATCGGCACGCTGTTGCCGGTTACGGCGGCGAGCGCTTCCCCCCAGGCCGGATACCAGCTCACATCGACCGCCGCTTCGGTTGGTCCGTATAAATTGTGCAATGGCGCATGGGTCAACTGTTCCCACTCACGACACAAATCTGCTGGCAAGGCTTCGCCGCTGCAGAATACCCGCTTCAGCGAGGCACAACTTTCCTGCGCAGTTTCCGGCGTCAATGACGCAATAAAAGCAGCCAGCATGGAAGGGACAAAGTGAGTGGTCGTCACCCCGTATTGGGCGAAGAATTGCTGCATCGCCAGCGGGTCGCGGTGTGCCTCAGGTTCCGCCATCACCAATTTTGCGCCGGCTATAAACGGCCAGAAAAATTCCCACACCGAGACATCAAAACTGCACGGCGTTTTTTGCGCCACCACATCCTCTGCCGTTAGCGGATAGTGATTTTGCATCCACAGCAGGCGGTTGACGATGGCCGTTTGCCCGACCATCACCCCTTTTGGTCTGCCGGTAGAACCGGAAGTAAAAATAATATAGGCCGTATGATTAGGTTGAGAGAGGGCCAACGGCGCGGTATCTCCCACAGGCAGCGGCGCGTTGTAGCACAGGCTTTCCAGTCCTGGGATATCGCCAAAGCGCGCCAGTTGCTCATCGGTTGCGATCAACAATTTTGGCTTCGCGTCTTCGAGCATCATCCGCAGGCGATCGTCCGGGTATCCGGTATCCAATGGTAGCCAGGCGGCGCCGGCTTCAACAATACCGTGCAGCGCCAGCGTCAGGAACACGGAACGCGGTAATGCTACCGCAACGCTGTCACCTGGCTGTACGCCACGCGCACGCAGTAGCTGCGCCAGCGCCACAACCTGCTGGCGCATTTCGCGATAGCTTAACTGATAGCGAGCATCGGCCAGCGCCGGGGCATCCGGCGTTTTATCGGCCTGCTGTGCCACCAGCGCGCTCAGCGTAGTGGACGGGATCTCCACCGTCGTGTCGTTAATCTTCGCCAGCCGCTCATACTCCGCTGGCAACAGCATCCCGGCCTCACCACAGCGTAGCGCCGGATTGTCGGCAAACTGTTCGATAAGCGCGGTTAAACGCGATGCGTGTTGCGCCAGCGTCGCGGCATCGTAACGCTGTTTATTGGCGAGGATTTCAATACTCAGCCCACCGTTTTCATCCGGGAATAGCGCCAGCTCAAGATCGTTGACCGGGCCTGTCGCCAGGGTATGGGTCTGCGCCTGAACGCCCGGAATATTCAGCTGATAATCGAATATTTTCACGTTCAGCACCGGGCCGAACAGCGGCTCGGCACCAGCTGCGCGCCCGCTATCGCGAACAATTTGTTCAGCGTCATAACGCTGATGTCGCCGCATTTTCTTCAACTGCGCTGCCAACCGCTGGGCCAGCGCAGGCAAGCTTTCTGCCGCATCCAACCTCACGCCAAAGGGCAAAACGTTTAAAACCGGTCCGGTGGACGTGAGCGCCGCCGATCCCATACGCCGCATAAAGATAAACCCGGCGGCATAATCCATTCGGCTGCATAAACGTCCCAGCCACAAAGCCACCAGCGCCAGGGCAAGATCTGCTCGCTGAACGTCAGGCATCCGTGCCGCAAGCTGACGGAACGCTCCTTCTGGCGCGGTTAGCTTCAGACGAATAATATCGGCACTGGCCGAACGACCCGGCAACGGTTTGTCCGACAACGAGGCCGGGGGCGGTAGTTGCTTGCGTTGCTCGGTCCAGTAAGCACCATCACGTTGCCAGGCATCGCTTTGACGATACTGTTGGTACTCTTCCACGACCTCGGCGAATGGCGTAAAAGGCGAGTCTGCCGTGGATTGTCCACACTGCCATGCGCTGTAAATGGCGGCTATCTGGCGGGTAATGGCCGGGAAACTGAAGCCATCAACCAGCAGATGATGATAACGCTGATACCAGTACCAACGTTTATCTCCCACCTGAATGAGCTGATGGAAAACCAACGGTTTAGCGCCATCAGCGCGTAAGTCCTGTTGCAGATCGGCCTGCATCAGTGCGCGGGCTACTTCATGTGGGTTGGCATTTTCACGTAGATCGAGGATTTCAGGTTGCGCAAAAGTGAGCGTAGGATCGACCCATTGCCAGACCTCGCCGTTATCTTCGCTAAACCGCATCCGCAGAGTATCAGCCTGATCCAGACCGGCAACGATTGCCTTTGCCAGCAACGGCGCGTTCAGTTCACCGGTTAATTCTACATAGTGCGCAACGCTCCATGCCGAGGGCAAGGTGGAGAGTTTTTCCGCCATCCAGATCCCCGGCTGAGCCGCGACTAACGGTAAACGCTGAGTCATGGAGCCTCCTGCACATCAACGTAGTTTGCTGGCGTCAGGGTGGTCCAGTTTGCGTCCAGCCATTGCTGGCAGGCTTCCGGCGATTGCGGTTCGCACGCGACTTGCCAGCCAGCAGGAAGGGAGCACTGCTGCGGCCAGAGGCTAAACTGACGCTGTGGGTTTTGCAGAATGTAAAACTGGCCCTGCGGATTATCGAAGGGGTTACTGAATTCCATACTCAACTCCTGTCGTGGAACATCGTCCGGTTAAATCGTCTCGGAAAGCGGCTGCCAGAGCGTCATTAGCCCTTGCATCAGGCCGCCGCGCCAGCAAAGCGCATCGTGTCCGCCATCAACCTGACGCCAGAAAATAGATTGTGGTGCAGAGGGTAATTGGGCATATAGCGCCTGATTGGCACGAAAAATTATCGGCTCGCGGATCCCGGCCTCCAGAACGATACGCAGTCCCTGAACGCTGACCTGCCCGCTCTTCAGTTGCTCAACAATCGCCCCATCCTGATGACCGCCGCGATGCGGCCACCAGTAAGAACCGGACTGGCTAAGCACACAGCCGAAGCGCGCGGGCCAGTTCAGTCCCGCATACAGCGCAGACAACCCGCCAAAACTTTGTCCGGCGACCACCGTGCGCTGCGGATCGTCACTGAACGCAGTGGTCGTCTTTACCAGCGGCAATAGCTCCTGCTGTACCGCCAACCAAAAATCGGCGTTACACGGCAGTTCGCAACTACGATGAGATGTGTCGATCGCGTCAATCAGAAGATATACGGCGGGTGGGAGATCTCCGCGGTGCGTGAGCGCAGCCAGTGCAGGCCAGACCGGCATACTTTGTGCCCAAAACTGACCGTCCAGCAGGATAGCCAGCGGACGCGCTTCTGGTCGGGCGTCACCGGTGGTAAATACCCATACGCGACGCGTATTCCCAAGCCTGGTGCTGTGCCATTGCAGGCAAACTGCGGGGCAATCGGGATCTTCAGGCTGATCCCATCCAGGCTGTACGGGAGCGTCTGGCATTTCCAGCGCAGACACCGCATGGCCACGACCTCCCCGCCAGCTCTGAGGATTAAGAGGATCGGCAATCGCCTGCGGTAACAATTGTCGCCAGCCTTCACGCAACACAGTTCGGTCAGGCGCTTCACCCGCCGTCAGCGCGGAAAAAATATCGTCCCGAGCGGTGGGAATGAAACAGTAGCTACCGCGCCAGTGGGCGCTGAGGGAAACACTCCAGCACCAAACATTCGTACCGCTAATACGTTGCATCGACTGAGGGGGGACATTTTGATGGTGGTCGGTGACGCCGGTGATATAGACCCACACACGACGAATGGCTGACTCTTTTTCCGTTCCCTGCGGGTCACGCCACCAGAAGGTTACCCGATAATTTCCGTTCTCTTCACGCTCCCACTCCGGGCCTTTTTTCGACTGCCACCACGCTTCGCTTCCCGTCTTTAACGTCGTCACCGCCATAACCCCATGTTTACTGTGAATTTTTATGATTCAGCGTGAAATATATTGATAATATTATTGATAACTATTTGCATTTGCAATAGCGTATTGTCGCGCTGTGGGAAGCGCGCACAGTTTTTCACCACTTATAAACCGACCTGGCGCTGCGTACTTTTTCTGGAATGGAGAGTTTACGCGGATGCGGGCGACATCAGACCAAATGCCGCACCACGGCACATGGGTTCTCGTGGCTAAAAGAACAGCAGGACATACAATGAACAACAAGATTCATTCACTGGCCTTATTGGTCAATTTAGGGATTTACGGGGTAGCACTGCCAGCAATGGCAGAAGATCAAACTGAAAACGCCGCTGTCTCTCATGAAGACACCATCGTCGTTACCGCCGCTCAGCAGAACCTGCAGGCGCCGGGTGTTTCAACCATCACCGCGGATGAAATCCGTAAAAATCCTCCCGCCCGAGATGTGGCGGAAATCATCCGTACCATGCCTGGCGTTAACCTGACTGGTAACTCAACCAGCGGCCAGCGCGGTAACAACCGTCAGATTGATATTCGTGGTATGGGTCCAGAAAACACCCTGATTCTGATCGACGGTAAACCGGTGACCAGCCGTAACTCCGTGCGTCAGGGCTGGCGCGGCGAGCGTGATACCCGCGGCGATACCGCCTGGGTACCACCGGAGATGATCGAGCGTATTGAAGTGCTGCGTGGTCCTGCCGCCGCACGTTACGGCAATGGTGCTGCGGGCGGCGTGGTGAATATCATCACCAAAAAAGGCAGCAATGAATGGCACGGTTCGTGGGATACCTATTTCAATGCCCCGGAACACAAAGACGAAGGCTCGACCAAACGTACCAACTTTAGCCTGAACGGCCCATTGGGCGGGGATTTCAGCTTCCGTCTGTACGGTAATCTCGATAAAACTCAGGCCGACGCATGGGACATCAACGACGGTCACCAGTCGGCTCGTACAGGGTCATACGCCGATACGATGCCAGCCGGTCGTGAAGGGGTAAAAAACAAAGATATCAACGGCCAGCTGCGTTGGGATTTTGCTCCGATGCAATCGCTGGAGTTTGAAGCAGGCTACAGCCGCCAGGGCAATCTGTATGCTGGCGACACTCAGAACACCAACAACGATAACAAAACCAATGGGCTGGTAAAAAAATACTACGGTAAAGAAACTAACCGTATGTACCGCCAGAACTATGCGCTGACGTGGAACGGCGGTTGGGACAGCGGCATTACCACCAGCAACTGGGCGCAGTACGAACACACCCGCAACTCTCGCTTAGGTGAAGGTCTGGCAGGAGGTCTTGAAGGATTATTTAACAGTAATCATTTTACTGACACTGACCTGGCGGATGTCACTCTACACAGCGAAATTAGCATTCCATTCGACCTGTTGGTTAATCAGAACCTGACGCTGGGTACCGAGTGGAATCAGCAGCGTATGAAAGACATGAGTTCCAATACCCAGACGTTTATGGGGGGGAACATACCGGGTGCCAGCAGTACAGATCGTAGCCCGTATTCACAAGCTGAAATTTTCTCTCTGTTTGCTGAAAACAACATGGAACTGACCGACAGCACCATGCTGACGCCGGGTCTGCGTTTCGATCACCACAGCATTGTGGGCGATAACTGGAGCCCATCGCTGAACCTGTCTCAGGGGCTGGGCGACGACTTTACGCTGAAAATGGGCATCGCGCGCGCCTATAAAGCACCTAGCCTGTACCAGACTAACCCGAATTATATTCTGTACAGCAAAGGCCAGGGTTGCTACGCCACCGGTTCTGCCACCGGTATTGGCTGCTATATGATGGGTAACGATGACCTGAAAGCTGAAACCAGCATCAACAAAGAGATTGGTCTGGAGTTCAAACGCGACGGCTGGCTTGCAGGCGTTACCTGGTTCCGTAACGATTACCGCAACAAGATCGAAGCGGGAACCGCACCGCTAAGCAGAACGTCAATTACCCAGAAAAACCCGACTACGGGCAAAGAAACAACAACCTACACCGATATCTATCAGTGGGAAAATGTGCCTAAAGCGGTGGTTGAGGGTCTGGAAGGGACGTTGAACGTGCCGGTTAGCGAAACCGTTACCTGGACCAACAACATCACTTACATGCTGCAAAGTAAGAATAAAGAGACCGGCGAACGCCTGTCGATTATTCCTGAGTACACGCTGAACTCAACGCTGAGCTGGCAGGCACGCGAAGATTTGTCACTGCAATCAACCTTTACCTGGTACGGCAAACAGCAGCCGAAAAAATATGATTACCAGGGCAAACCGGTTACCGGCAGTTCGGCGAGTGAAGTCAGCCCGTACAGCATCGTCGGTCTGAGCGCGACCTGGGATGTGACGAAAAACGTCAGCCTGACCGGCGGCGTGGATAACGTCTTCGACAAACGTCTGTGGCGTGAAGGTAATGCCCAAACCACCAGTGATATCAAAACTGGCTACTATATGGCGGGCGCAGGCGCATACACCTATAACGAACCGGGCCGCACGTGGTTCATGAGCGTGAACACGCACTTCTGATAACGTTTATCCCTCTCCTCGCCTGTGGGGAGAGGGAAATCATCGCTAGCATGCACACCACGCACACACCGCTCACTTTCGCAGACCACACGCTGCATATTGTCGAGTTTGATCCCGCCAGCTTTCATGAGCAGGACCTGCTCTGGCTCCCCCACCACACTCAGCTTCAGTCCTGTGGACGTAAGCGTAAAGCTGAGCACTTAGCTGGGCGTATTGCCGCCGTACACGCGCTGCGCGAATTTGGCCTCAAAACCGTACCCGGCATCGGCGCGCAACGCCAACCGTTATGGCCGCAAAATCTGTTTGGCAGCATCAGCCATAGCGCATCAACTGCGCTGGCGGTGGTGTCGACGCGTCCCGTTGGAGTGGACATCGAAACTATTTTTCCACCACCAGCCGCCGTTGAGCTGGCTGACAGCATTGTCGATAACCACGAACGACAGATTATGCATCACGCCAACCTGCCCTTTCCACTCGCCTTAACCCTGGCGTTCAGCGCAAAGGAGGGCCTGTATAAAACGTTTTCGGAACACACTACGGCGTTACCGGGGTTCGCCAGCGCTAAAGTTACCGCCCTCACCCCAACCCAGATAACCTTACGAATCCAGCCCTTATTTTCGCAAAGCCTCGCCGGGCAGGAAATTAACGTTCGCTGGTTTCAGCGCGATCGCCAGGTCATTACGCTGTGCGACGTTATTTTTTAACAAACTCACCAATCGCCTGATACGTAGCCTGCGCCTCCTGCGGAACTTTATCCTCCAGCATCAAATATGCGTGCGTCATCCCAGGAAAGTGCACATGCTGAACGGATATCCCCTCCGCCTGCAATCTGGCGACAAATGCAAAACCCTCATCCCGTAACGGATCCAGCCCACCACTGAATACCAGGGTAGATGGAAAATTCTGGCTCAGCGGCAGATAAAGCGGAGACACCTGTTTACGATCTTCTCCATTGCGGAAATATTGCTGAAAATACCAGCGTATTTTGCTTTCATCCAGCAGCTTTCCTGAACCGTTTTCCTGTACCGACGGCCAGTTCAGGGTGTAGTCCAGGCTCGGATAAATCAGCACCAGGCGATGAATAAATCCCGGCAGCTCACGGGATAAAGCAGCGGCCAGCGTCGCGCTGAATGCACCGCCGCCGCTGTCACCAATAAGCGTAAGTTGGCGAGTATAAGGAATATGCTGACTTTCGAGCAGCGACCAGACGTGTTCTATCGCGGCTTTAGCATCGCAAAGACCCGCCGGGTAAGGATTTTCTGGCGCACGTCGATAATCAACCGCAACAACGGTATTTTTTGTCGCCATCGCCAGATGTCGGGCGATAGGGTCGTACACCTCCACCGAACCACTCAGATGTCCGCCGCCATGGATAAACACCACCACCTTCGGCTCTGTAGTAAGTGTCGGGCGATAAATCCGTACCGGAATGCGACGCTCCCCGGTATCCACTTCAGTATTGATAATCGCCGCCATCGGCTCCAGGGCGGATACATTCGCTTTTGTCAGCGCCGCTAATCCTGCTCGAGAGCTGAGCGTGTCGTAGACGGGATTGGGATTATGGGGTTGCGCGGCGAGAAAATCAGCCAGCGGCGCGGGCGGTGTTTGCGCCACCGGACCGTGTTCCTGTTGCCAGCATTGTTGATAACCTTGCTGTTGCATCTGCACTGTCTCAGCGTTGACGACCTCACAGGAAAAGCACTCTGCCATCGACCTGCGTTGCCGCCCATGTTCATCAAAGTTGTCGGCAGCCAGCCAGCGCTGCAATGCGGCATCGCGCTGCGGCCATTCGCTATCAATTATTGATAACCAGTCGCTGTCGCGGTTGCGCCCCTTACGCACAATCTTCTGGCGAAAACGCCCTTCAAAGATAAATCCAAGACGCTCTGCCGCCCGTCGCGACGCCGTATTCAACGAATCGCATTTCCACTCCACACGACGGTACCCTAACGCAAACGCCTGACGCAGCAGCAGCCAGACGCTTTCGGTGCCGAGTACCGTATTTTTCATGCGCGGCGACCAGGTCACATGACCAATTTCGACCGAGCCATGCTCCCGCTCGATCGCCATAAAACACACCAGGCCAACGGCACGCCCGGAACGCTGTTCAATTACCGCATAAGGAACCAGAGAGGCGTCAGTGGATTTTGCCGTGATCCAGCAAGCCGCGGCTTCAACGCTCGTTGGGCGAGAGCTTGCAAGCCAGGTCCAGTCGCGATCGTCGGGTGCCTGCGCATAGGCATCAAACAGGTCGGCGGCATGGCTGTCAGCATCCAGAGGAACCAAACGGCAGTACTGCCCAACAAGCTCTTCCCGTGGCAGCACGGCGGCACCTTTCCAGTCCGGAACAACATCGCCGACTGTCTGTCCATACAGATTTATTTCCGGCACGACTCAACCCCTGTTGCGAAGCAAAAAATAGTTATAGCACCTGCCATTTCGCCTTCAAAGCGTCGCCAGAAGATTTTGACAACGAACAGAAAATCAGCAGCGCTTCTATACTCTAAGGATTCAATCAACGCTGAAGAGAACCCTATGTCACTACCCGATTTTCATGTTTCCGACCCTTTTACGTTAGGCATTGAACTGGAAATGCAGGTGGTTAATCCCCCAGGTTACGACCTGAGCCAGGATTCTTCCCGGCTGATTGACGCCATTAAGCCGCAGCTTACTGCCGGGGAGGTGAAGCACGACATCACCGAAAGTATGCTGGAGATGGCAACCGGAGTTTGTCGCAATATCGACCAGGCTGATGCTGAATTGTCGGCCATGCAGCAGGTAATCATGCGGGTTGCGGCAGAGCATCACCTCGCCATCTGCGGCGGTGGTACGCACCCATTTCAAAAATGGCAACGTCAGGAAGTCTGCGATGACGAACGCTATCGACGTAACCTGGAAAATTTTGGTTATCTTATTCAGCAGGCGACCGTTTTCGGTCAACACGTCCATGTTGGCTGCGCCAACGGTGATGATGCCATTTACCTCCTGCACGGGCTGTCGCGATTTGTTCCTCATTTTATTGCGCTCTCTGCCGCCTCACCTTATATGCAGACATCCGACACGCAATTTGCCTGCTCGCGCCTGAATATATTCTCCGGATTTCCCGATAACGGTCCGATGCCATGGGTGAATAATTGGCCGGAATTTACGGGACTATTTCGTCGCCTGGCTTACACCAGCATGATTGATAGCATTAAAGATTTGCACTGGGATATCCGCCCCAGCCCGCACTTCGGTACGGTTGAGGTTCGGGTAATGGACACTCCGCTGACACTTAAACACGCGGTCAATATGGCGGGACTGATTCAGTCCACCGCCCACTGGTTACTCACCAAACGTCCATTCAAACACCAGGAACAGGATTATTTACTGTATAAATTCAACCGTTTTCAGGCCTGCCGTTTTGGTATGGCGGGAATCGTCACTGACGTGAATACGGGCGATGGGCATCGCCTGGCGGATGACACGCTACGGCTGCTGGAGAATGTCGCCGCCTCTGCGGACAAAGTGGGTGCGACCAGCGCGATTGAAGCCTTACGCCTACAGGTTAAAAATGGTCATGATGAAGCACAGAATATGCGTGATTTCGTGGCGGGAGGCGGATCGTTGAGTGGTCTGGTGAAAAAACACTGTGAGATTTGGGCAGGGCTTTAGGCGGGGGATTTGCGTTGCCCGCTGAGATCCCGGACAATGGTATTTTAACTCAAGTTTAACAATACCATGAGACACCCGCTTGAATCGCTGATGACCGCCGCAGGGATCCTGCTGCTGGCTTTTCTGTCCTGCCTGCTCTTGCCCGCCCCTTCACTGGGCCTGGTGCTGGCGCAAAAACTGGTTGCCACTTTTCATCTGATGGACCTCAACCAGTTTTACACGTTGCTGTTTTGCCTGTGGTTTTTACTACTGGGGGTGATTGAGTATTTTGTGCTGCGCTACATCTGGCGGCGCTGGTTCTCGCTGGCGGATTAAACCTGCGAGAACCCGGTGCCGTTAATGCGTTCGGCTATGATTTTCTTTGCGATAAGCGCCAGGCGGTTGACTAAACGTACGGGTAAAAATACGCGTAAAGGTCTGCTGCGAATCAAATCCGTACTTCAAACAGATGTCGTACACTTTCTGATCGGTATCGCGTAGATCGCGCGCCGCCAGCAACAGCTTACGCTCGCGGATGTAACGCCCCAGACTCTCACCTTTGTACTGCATAAAAAGACGCTGTAGGTGCCATTTTGAATAACCCGCATGGCGGGCAATATCATCAATGCGCAATGGTTGATTCAAATTATCATCAATCCATTCAACAATCGTATCAATTACCTGAGCAGAAATCGTCATCATGCTCTCCCCTGTGTTCATTGATTCGCCTGCTGCCACCAGGCCGTAAACGTTTGGTCCGGTTCGGACAGGATTACCGGTTCACCCAGCATCGGCGTCAGCAGTCGGTAATCTTGTTGGCGGCTGGCAAGCGCCAGTCGTTTGTACGGATCATCCCAGGTATGTTTCGCCAGAACAAAACGACCTGCGTGCCCGGGTAAAACGGCTTTCGCATGCAGATCCGCCGCGGCCTGAGCCGTCTCTTCCGGCATCATGTGAATAAACTTCCAGTCCAGGTCATACTGACCGTTCTCCATAATCGCCAAATCAACCGAGCCAAACTGCTCGCCAATGGCTTTAAAATGCGGGCCATAGCCGGAATCCCCGCTGTAATAAATGTTTTGTTCCGGCGTTTCAAACATAAAGCTGGCCCATAGCGTCTGATTACGCTTAATGCCTCGTCCCGAAAAATGGCGGGCTGGCAGAACATGCACAATCAGTGAGTCCGTCACTCTGACGGACTGATTCCAGTCACGTTCGTCGATTATTTCGCTGCGCATTCCCCAATAACGCAGATGCGACCCCACCCCCAGCGGCGTAATCACCCGCTTAATCTTTGGCATTAACGCCTTGATGGTGGCGAGATCCAGATGGTCATAGTGATCGTGCGAGATGATAAGCAGATCGATCTCCGGCATTGTCTGTGCGGTCCACGGATAATCCCCGGCAAAGGCTTTATTCAGAAATGAAAACGGCGCGGCATAGTTGCTGAACACCGGATCAAGCAGGATGCGTTGACCCGCCATTTGCAAATACCATGAAGAGTGACCCAGCCAGACCAGAGTATCCTGCTGCGGCGGTAACCCGGCGAGATCGCTCGCCACCAACGGTAACGGCTGTGCTGGCCGCGCATTTTCACGCTTAGCGACCAGAAACTCCCACCAGGCCGCCAGCATACCTTTGTTACCGGTATAGCCCGGTGTCGGCAGTTGGTTATGAAACTGTCCATCACGATAGTGTGGCGACTGTTCAACCTGACTCAGTTGTGCCCCTTGCGGCGCCTGGCCAAATCCGGCATTGAGTACAAACGGTAAACTTGTAGCAGCGGCAATAAGCATAATAACAACCACACAAACTGTGAGACGCTTCATATCCTGACCTTAAACGCGCCTCCTTTCCGCTGGTTTGCGCGACTGACTCTTGATTATGAGTGAGTAAGCACTCATTATAGAAATCGAAAGTTCGCCGTCAAGATGATTTTCAATCTTTGACATTCGCCGTTGCGGTGCTGCAAAGGCCGTGATTCAATCATGTTTTTTACAGACTTAAGGGTAAAGTGTAGTGGCTCGTCCGAAGAGTGAAGACAAAAAATTGGCATTACTGGAAGCTGCAACCACAGCATTTGCACAATCAGGTATTGCGGCCTCTACCGCCGTAATCGCGCGCAATGCAGGGGTTGCGGAGGGAACGTTGTTTCGCTATTTCGCGACCAAAGATGATTTGATCAACGAACTTTACCTCTTTTTAAAACACGATCTCTGCCAGTCGATGATGGCAAATCTGGATCGCTCAGTGACCGATGCCAAAACCATGACTCACTACATCTGGAATAGCTACATTAGCTGGGGTCTGAATCATACCTGCGGACATCGCACCATTCGCCAGTTGGCCGTCAGCGAGAAAATCAGTAAAGAAACAGAACAGAAGGCTGACGATATGTTCCCGGAACTGCGCGATCTTTGCCATCGCTCCGTGCGACCTGAATTTATGTCGGACGAGTATCGCGCCTTTGGCGACGGGCTTTTTTTAACACTTGCAGAAACAACCATGGAATTCGCTGCCCGCAATCCTGCCCGCGCAGCTGAATACATTTCGCTGGGGTTTGAAGCCATGTGGCGCGCCCTGACTCGCGAGGAAAAATAATGGACGGAAAGACACTGCATGACTGCGCAAAGCGCCTTGCGCTAGAACTGCCTTTCACCGAGCACTGCTGGCCTTTTGGCCCGGAATACGACGTGTTCAAGGTCGGCGGTAAGATTTTCATGCTGGTGTTTGAACATCACGGACGCCCGCTGGTTAACCTGAAATCCGATCCGCAAAAATCATTGTTAAATCAACAGATCTACCCCAGCATTGAACCCGGTTATCACATGAATAAAAAGCACTGGATCTCAGTCTATCCAGGCGACGACATTACCGAGTCATTGCTGACGGACCTGGTGAATGACTCATGGCACCAGGTAGTGGATGCCCTACCCAAACGAGAGCAAAAGCACCTGCGCCCTGTCTGATTTATCGTTAACGTCGATAAGTGTTTTTGCATTTTTCTGTCTTATCTTTTTTCTGCTAACCCTGTACCCTGCTGGAACAAAACGCACCCGCAGGGTAGGAAAATCACCAGGAGTAGTTATGGATATTGTTTCTGTCGCCTTAAAACGTTACTCCACTAAGGCATTCGATCCGAATAAAAAACTGACCGCTGAGCAGGCCGAAAAATTAAAAACGCTACTGCAGTTTAGTCCGTCCAGCACCAACTCTCAGCCGTGGCACTTTATCGTTGCCAGCACTGACGAAGGTAAAGCGCGCGTGGCGAAATCCGCAGCCGGTGGCTTTGTATTCAACGAGCGTAAAATGCTGGATGCATCCCACGTTGTGGTGTTCTGCGCCAAAACGTCGATGGACGATGCGTGGCTGGAGCGCGTTGTCGATCAAGAAGAGTGCGATGGGCGTTTCGCTACCCCGGAAGCCAAAGCCGCTAACCATAAAGGCCGTACTTTCTTTGCCGACCTGCACCGCAAAGATCTCAAAGATGACAACCACTGGATGGCGAAACAGGTGTACCTGAACGTCGGCAACTTCCTGCTGGGCGTTGCGGCGATGGGGCTGGACGCGGTGCCAATCGAAGGCTTTGATGCTGCAGTAATGGATGCGGAATTTGGTCTGAAAGAAAAAGGCTACACCAGCGTGGTCGTAGTCCCGGTAGGTCATCACAGCGTGGAGGATTTCAACGCTGCGCTGCCGAAATCTCGTCTGCCGCTGGAAACAACGCTGACGGAAGTCTGATTTTTTCCGTCACGCCCGATGAGTATCACTGCCATCGGGCGTATCACTACTGATTCAACCACGCCAGAGCCTGCTCCCCCGCTTCATCCATCGGTAAATAAACCAGCAGCCGCGAACCATTACGCGGGGCGGAATACCAGTACATTTGCTGCAAGCTAAAACGTCCTAGCTGCGGATGGACAAAGTTTTTGACCTGATTTTCCACACCGCGAACGTCATAACGCTGATGCCATAATGCTTCAAATTCAGACGATGCGGCAAAAAAGCGTGCCAGTTTATTTTCCCAAACAGGATCGCTGCGATGTTCCGCCATTGCCGCACGGAAATAAGAAACAAACGTCGGTAATACATCGCAGTTTGCTATACGGCTACGCCAGGTTTCATTGGTGAGATAGAGGTAAATACAGTTGCGGTCTTCGCTCGGGAGCGTGGAAAAATCAACGCCCATCAACCGGCAAAAACTCTCATTCCAGGCCACGATGTCAAAACTGGGTTTCTGAATACTGGCGGGCTGCGGCATCAGACTGTCGAGCATTTTTCGGGTGCCTGGTGTGATCCCTTCACACACCATCACCGGCGTAGATTCCGGTGGCGTCAATCCGGCCAGCACAAACAGGTGGCGGGTTTCCAGCGGACTGCATTGCAGCGCATTCGCCACATTCAGCAAGACCGCTTGCGACGGATTGACCTCTCGCCCCTGCTCCAGCCAGGTGTACCAGGTGACGCCCACGTTAGCCAGCATCGCGACCTCTTCGCGGCGCAGACCGGGCGTTCTTCGCCGCCCAATGCGCGGCAGACCCAGACGCTGCGGATCGAGGCTTTCCCGTCGCGCACGTAAAAACGCGCCAAGCTGCTTGCGGCTATCATCGGGGAGGATAACCGCGGATTCCTGTTGCGCTATTACCGCCATAGACTCTCCAACATAGTAGTACCAATACCAGTATAATCAGGAACTGGTACCCGTTTAATTTTTCAGTGATGCTACGTCCATCTGCAAAATGATGCAATGGAGTTACTATGAGTACATCAACTGTTTCACCCGGCCGCATAGGGTTGCTCCTGTTATTGACAGGCCAAATGCTCCCGCTCATTGATACATCAATTACCAATGTCGCTCTGGATTCCATTACCCAGTCGCTCCAGGCCACTACCACGCAGCTTGAACTGATTGTCGCTTTGTACGGGGTGACTTTCGCCGTTTGTCTGGCGCTGGGCAGCAAACTTGGTGATAACTATGGTCGCCGCCGCCTGTTTATGGCGGGCATCGTACTGTTTGGCATCGCCTCCCTTTTTTGCGGGATGGCGAATTCCATTCACATGTTGCTGAGTGCTCGTGTTCTACAAGGTGCGGGTGCGGCGCTGATCGTGCCACAGATCCTCGCCACCCTGCACGTCACGTTGAAAGGTCCTGCACATGCGCGGGCCATCAGTTTGTATGGGGGAATTGGCGGTATCGCTTTTATTGTCGGCCAAATGGGCGGAGGCTGGCTGGTTTCGGCAGATATTGCAGGACTGGGTTGGCGCAACGCTTTTTTTATTAATGTCCCGATTTGTCTGTTAGTCCTGATGTTCAGCCAACGCTATGTCCCTGAAACCACCCGTGAAACCCAAACCCGCATCGACTGGCTGGGCACCAGTAGTCTGGCTGTGATTCTCTGCTGTTTGCTGTTTCCTATGGCATTAGGCCCAGAAACCGGCTGGCCGTGGGAGACGCAGGCTGCACTGGTCGCTATTCTGCCTTTAGGATGGTGGATGCGCAGCAATGCGTTACGACAAGAACAGAACGGGCAACATCCCCTCTTGCCGCCACGCCTGTTGAAACTCAGCAGCATCCGGTTCGGTGTGCTGATTGCATTACTGTTTTTTAGCGCATGGTCAGGATTTATGTTCTGTATGGCGCTGACGTTACAGGCCGGGCTGGGTATGGCGCCATGGGAATCCGGCAATAGCTTTATTGCGCTTGGCGCAGCTTATTTTATCTCTGCATGTTACGCCCCGAGATTAATTGCCCGCTATAGCACAGGGCGTATTCTGCTCACCGGACTGGTTATTCAGATCGCTGGATTAATAGGGTTAATGATGACCTTCTGGTATTCCGGTATGCATACCTCGGCCTTTACACTCGTTCCGGCTACGGCGTTTATCGGCTATGGTCAGGCGCTGATTGTGAACAGTTTTTATCGCATCGGTATGCGCGATATCGCCACGCACGATGCGGGGGCCGGAACCACCATTCTGAGTACGTTGCAGCAGGCGACATTAGGACTCGGACCCGCCGTCTTGGGGGCGCTGTTCCTGCATCTGCAGCAACATTACCATGGTGATTACACGCGCTCGGTTATCGGTTTCTTAGCCGTCGAGGCCACAATGATGACCGTGTTGTTACTGACTACCCTGTTATTTCGCCGTACGCTGAATATCAACCCGGCGTGCGTCAGCATCGCTGCAAAATCGTAGGTCAGAATAACGTAATTTGCATAAGCTCCCAACAGCGGTCATCATAGGCCGCTGTTTATTAAGGAGACATTATGCAGGAATTGATATCTCAGGTAGAAGAGCTCGGCATTGAAATAAATCACACTACCTCGCTGGTGATGATTTTTGGCATTATTTTTATCACCGCCATTATTGTTCACGTTATTTTGCACTGGGTGGTATTACGCGCATTTGAAAAGCGCGCGAACGCCAGCTCCCGTCTGTGGCTACAAATCATCACGCAGAACAAGTTATTTCACCGGCTGGCATTCACCCTGCAGGGTATCATTGTCAATATTCAGGCCGCGCTGTGGTTACAAAAAGGCAGCGAAGCCGCAGAGATATTAGTGACCTGTGCACAGCTGTGGATCATGATATACGCCCTGCTGTCCCTGTTCTCCCTGCTGGACGTTATTCTCAATCTGTCGCAAAAACTCCCTGCTGCATCTCAGCTACCGTTGAAAGGTATATTCCAGGGAATCAAACTGATTGGCGCAATTATCGTTGGGATTTTGATGATTTCCCTGCTGATTGGTCAGTCTCCGGCAATACTAATAAGCGGCCTGGGCGCCATGGCCGCCGTCTTAATGCTGGTATTTAAGGACCCTATCCTCGGTCTGGTGGCCGGGATCCAGCTTTCAGCGAACGATATGCTCAAACTGGGCGACTGGCTGGAAATGCCGAAATACGGCGCAGACGGCGCGGTTATCGATATTGGTTTAACCACCGTAAAAGTGCGCAACTGGGATAACACCATCACCACTATTCCCACCTGGTCACTGGTATCGGACTCTTTTAAAAACTGGAGTGGGATGTCAGCTTCCGGTGGTCGACGCATTAAACGCAGCATCAGCATTGATGCCACCAGCATTCATTTTCTTGACGAAGACGAACGCCAGCGACTGCATAAAGCACACCTGCTAAAGCCGTATTTAACTACGCGTCATCAGGAAATTGACGAGTGGAATCAGCTATTGGATGCGCCTGAATCGGTATTGAATCACCGCCGGATGACCAATATTGGCACGTTCCGTGCCTATCTGAACGAATATTTACGTCACCATCCGCGGATTCGCAAAGATATGACGTTAATGGTACGCCAGCTTGCGCCGGACGATCACGGTTTGCCGATCGAGATTTATGCTTTTACTAATACGGTAGTCTGGCTGGAATATGAAAGTATTCAGGCTGATATCTTCGACCATATATTTGCCGTGATCGAAGAGTTTGGCTTACGCATTCATCAGTCGCCTACCGGAAATGATATTCGCGCATTGTCAGGGATCTTTCAGCGTTAATCAGCAATGAGAAGCAGTGACCGATCTCATCACCAGGATGAGATCGGTCAGATATTAGCGGGATTTGCGGCGCAGCAGTTTGAAGGCAACAAACAGGAACAGGATCCATATTGGCAGCAGAATAGCGGACAGGCGCATATCATCCATGGTGCACATCAGCACCAGAATCATGCCGAGGAAGGCAATGCACAGATAGTTTCCGGCCGGATACAGCAGCGCCTTGAACTGGGTATCACGTCCTTTGCGGCGCATCGCCGCGCGGAATCGCAAATGCGCCAGACAAATCATAATCCAGTTTAGTAGCAGCGTCGCGACAACCAGCGCCATCAACAGACTGAACGCTTTTTGCGGCAGCACATAGTTGATCAATACCACCAGTGACGTAATCGCGCCGGACAGAATCAATGAGTTCACCGGTACGCCACGACGACTGACGCGAGTTAAAAACTTCGGCGCATTTCCCTGGACCGAGAGGCCAAACAGCATGCGGCTGTTCGAGTAAACCCCGCTGTTATAGACCGACAGCGAAGCCACCAGAATGACAAAGTTCAGCGCAGAAGCCACCACGTTACTGTCAAGATTATGGAAAATCATCACGAACGGGCTGCTATTCGATTTCACTTCCACCCACGGATACAAGGCCAGCAGCACCACCAGAGAACCGATGTAAAACAGCAGAATACGGTACACCACCTGGTTTACCGCTTTCGGAATACTTTTCTGTGGATCCTGCGCTTCCGCGGCGGTGATCCCTATCAATTCCAGCCCGCCAAATGAGAACATAATCACCGCCAGCGAGAGGATCAATCCATTCCAGCCAGTGGCAAAAAAGCCGTTGTAACGCCAGAGATTATCGATGCTCGCATGTTCCCCGCCGTTACCGGAAAACAGCATCCAGATGCCAAAGCCAATCATGCCGATAATGGCCAGCACTTTAATCAGCGCAAACCAGAATTCCGTTTCGCCATATAGACGTACGTTAACCAGATTGACGGCATTGATGATCACAAAGAAAGCGGCAGCCCAAATCCAGGTGGGGACGTCGGGCAGCCAGTACTGCATGTAGATTCCGGCCGCTGTCAGCTCCGCCATGCCAACCAGCACAAACATCACCCAGTAGTTCCAGCCGGACAAAAAGCCAGCAAAAGGTCCCCAGTATTTATAGGCAAAATGGGCAAACGATCCGGAAACGGGTTCTTCCACCACCATTTCGCCCAGTTGACGCATAATCAAAAAAGCGATGATTCCGGCTACGCCGTAACCCAGTAACACCGCAGGCCCCGCCATCTGAATGGCCGGACCAATGCCCAAAAACAGGCCGGTTCCAATTGCGCCGCCCAGCGCAATTAACTGAATATGGCGGTTTTGCAACCCCCGATGAAGCGTCGGCTCATTCGTCGACGCGGCATCAGACACGCTGGTGTCAGATGCAGTTGACGCGTTTTTCACGCCCTTCCCCTGTGTCGTTTTTATTGAAGGGGCTTCTTTTAACATTTCAACCTGGTTGCCGCAAGGCGCAATCGTTTAACATCATGGTTGTCAGCGATGCCTGAGCAGTTGTTATTTTTCATGGGTGGGCTCCTTACCAGAGTTCACGCTTTTCATAATTACAGTGAATTATTCTGGACGAAAAGGTATTGCAGGCCACAGAATGCACCTTACTGTTTTTCTAACATTTTCAAACGGGTGGGCCTGTTGTATTTAAGCCATTCGTTTTTGAGTCAGGCCAGGCAACGACTGTCATGAATAAGATCATCAAACGACTGGAAATCGTCAAAAGCGCTATTGAACTGGAAGATGAGGAGATTATTTTCCAGCAGGTGGCGCATCTGAAAAATGAGCCTTTGTCAGTCGTGCCAGACACCATCGTGCAAGCGATCGAAGCCCGGCGCTTTAGCGATGCTCTGCGTGAAATCACGGCCTGGCTGCAATCTCAGCGGGCGGTCTCTACGTGGCAGGATCCTGCGATTGCGGCGAGTAAACTCGAACTGAAAGCGCTTGAAACACAACTGCGTGACCTGATTGATAAGCGCAACACACGCATTCAAATCCTCGATGATTTCAACGATCTATACCATCTTCGTCTTGGGCCGCTGATGAGCCGCATCCTTGAGTTGCGTAAGCAACTGGCCGTCAGCGCCCAACGTAAACAGGAAGCGGAGCGAAAGCGCCGGGAAAAAGACTATAAATCCTGTCAGCACTATATTTCCCAGGCCGTTGAGCAGTTGGCCAGACTCAATCAGCAATGGATGAACCAGCACTCAGATTCGCGCGAATCTGTCGAAACCCGGCAACGCATTCAGCAACAAACGGAGCTGATCACCGCCCTGCTGGCAGAGATTCGTGAGCTGGAAAACGACTTTTCTCGCCAGGACGACAGCGCGACTCGCCAGGCACAAGAAGAGGCCAGTCATGAATATGATGAATATCAGGAGCAGCAGCAGGACGCACAGCATCGTTTTACTCGCGACCAACGACTTTCTGCCAATGAGCGTAACGAGCTAAAACGCCTGTGGCGGCAGGCCAGTCGTCTTTGCCACCCGGACGTGGTGGCGGATGATCTGAAAGAGAAAGCGCATCAGATGATGGTGCAGCTTAACCAGGCGCGCCAAAATGCCGACCTTGCCGCCGTACGGGCGTTACTGACCCAGTTACAAAGTGGTCTCGAACCGATGATGGCGAGCGACCGATTGAACGATCTGCAGCATTTACGCAGCAAAATACAGCAGCTTAGAGAACAAATTAACGCACTGCTTAAAGAGATTACCGAACTAGAGGCTGAAAACGCCTGGCGCCTTGCTTCCTCCGTGACCGATAAAGAGGCTTACTTCTCAGACCAGCAACGGGCGCTGACGGAAATCCGCAACTCGCTGGAACAACAGGTGCAACAGGTCGAGCAGGAGCTGTTAGCGGGCTGAGCGCTAGCAGCGAAGTAAGCAGGTAAAATGACAACGGCAAGCAATATGCTTAAATAAAGCACAAAAAGACCAACTCAGAATAAAAATCTAAGAATATTTATTTAATTGGATAAATCATCTTAGATTTAACTGCTTTTAGATGTTTTATGTAAATTTTGTGATATTTCCATCTTTCCTGGTTCCCCTCGCCCTTTCTTCCTAATCTTAATTAAGAATTCTCCTACCCACCAACCAGTCCATCATCACAAGCTAGCATTCCTTTGAAATATAATCATTTTTAAATAAATCGCCGCCAATAATACCAGGAATATCCTGCCTTTATGGAAAAGGTTGGCTCATTCTTATGGTGATCCATAAGCGAAATCTATCAATCATCTGCTCAGAGGTGATATAAACGATTTATCTTAAATTTTAACAAAGTGTAATATCTACTTTCAGAATAGTTAATGCTTCAAATAAATACAGAAAATATCTGTTGAATTGGCAATAAATAAGGATACGTTCAAACCAAAGAACGTTATACGAGATTTAATTAACATTCCACGCGTCGCAAGAAACTCTTTTTTCAGCCAGAAAAAAGAGGCGACCGCTTGCATTAAAATTTCAAGGAGATCGTAATGTCTAAGGCTATTTTTTTGGGTGATTCACTTTATCCCTGGCTAGGCATGCGAGAAATTCTACGTGGTTCATCCTTATATATTGATATCACATACCACTCCTCTCAGTCGTTTTCAGCAGTCAAGTTCCTGCCAGATGACACGGATTACATCATTATTAATCCTGACAAATCAGATTTTTTAAAATATGCCAGGATTATCCGCAGCATAGCTATCCGCCCTGCCACAAAAATTATTGTTTTGGCAGATGAAGCCACCTTTTCTCTTTTTCAAACCGTTTGCGGGAAGAACATGCAATTACTCGATCAAGATGCCAGTCTCGATCGGTTACTGCATGCCGTTACATGTATCATACAGAATAAAAAACAAAATAATATCAACGCACTGCGTATCAAAATCACCGCAAACGAATTCAATGTGATGATGATGCTTGCCCGGGGTTGGTCACTGGCACAAATCGCCGGGGCATCACAAAAAAGTGAAAAAACCATCGGGGCGTACAAAAGCAACATTGCCAGAAAGCTCGGTAAAAATAACACCCGGCTCAAGTACACCATTTCCCACTATAGCCAGCCATAACTGACTTATTTAAGGACAATTATCACGGTTATTATTTAAAGCTGTCCTTTCGGCTCACTTTTTAATTCCGCATCGCTCGGAAGGGAACCCTATTTCCCAAAATCACCATACCGGGTAACGCGTCCGCGGGCCAATCATAGCCAACAACTCAACGTATTAACACATACATAACAGGAATGTAGACGAGGGTTATATATGAACAAAGTTTACAGCATTATTTGGAACGCGGCGCTCGGTATCTGGGTGGTCGTTTCTGAATTAACTAAAGGTAAGAAAAAAAGTAGTTCACGTAAAACTGTCGCCGTCCTCGCTGCTGGCGCATTAAGCGGAGCGTCGATGATGGCCTCGGCTGATCCGATTATTGATACCGGCGATCATAATATTTCTACTGACTACCAGCGAGGAATTTCCGCTGGCGTTTATGAGGGAATTCATAACTACGGCTTCTTATATGAAGATAATACCACTGGTCAGGCGCTCAATATCAGCGGCGCGATCCCGGCGATTACCCCAGGCCAAAGCGGCGTTGTTGAGTCCACCACCATCAGAGAGCTGCTGCAAACCGGAAAAATCACGCTTAAGGCTACCCTGGCGTTAGCTGGCAATATCAGCGGTAAAGGCCAGTTGCACCAGAGCGGCAGCGGTATTACGGAACTGCAAGGTGAAAACAGCTACAGCGGCGCAACGTTAATTGCCAACGGCGTACTGCGGGCGGGTAACACCAACACCCTGAGTAGTGCGTCACACCACTACGTGGTCGCTGACACCATGTTGAACACGCAAGGGTATAACCAGACAGTTGCAGGCCTGAGCAACGGCGGTGATGTCTCGCTCATCGGCCAGCAGACTGGTACAACGTTAACCGTCAAAGGGGATTACGTCGGCGAAAAAGGGACCATCAACATGGCGGCCATTCAGAATGGTAGCGGTGCAGGCATTGCCGACCGTCTGATTATCGATGGCGGTAACGCCAGCGGGAGTACGCTGCTGAACGTTGATGGTTCTGGCCTCGGCGCGCCGACCGTCGGTGATGGTATCGAAGTAGTTACGGCGCTCAATGGCGCAACCACCACCGCGCAAACGTCGCGTGACGCCTTCCATCTTGCCGCCGATCGTATGGCAGCAGGCGCGTTTGAGTACCAACTGCATGCGGGCAATGCTCAGGGTCAGGGGGAAAACTGGTATCTGAGAAGCGAATACCGTCCGGAAACCATGCTGTATTCTGGCCTTGCCAGCGTTGTGCGCCAGGGTGACATTAGCCTGCTGGGTAACATGCACCAACGTATGGGCGACGAGGTTAAACTGGGTATTGACGAAGATAATCGCGCCTGGGCGAGAATGCTTGGCTACTCCGGAAAAACAAAACTGGATGATGCGGCCGGGACACAAACCAGCTCCCATACCATGGGTATTCAAGTCGGCGTTGACATGTATGCTAACGAAAACTGGAAAGCCGGGATGTATACCAGCATCCTTGACATCGACAGCAACGTGAAAGGCACGAAGACAGGCAGCGACGGCAAAGGTGGAAACATCGACGACAATGCGTTTTACGTCGGCGGTTACGCCACCTGGTTCTCGGGCGACGGGATGTATGTTGATAACGTCCTGCAGTACGGTAACCATAAATCTCGCCTGGCGGCGACCGGGAACAACGGTTCTTATACCGTCAAAGGCAACACGCTGACGGCGTCAACAGAGATGGGTAAATCGTTCCGTCTGGGTTCAAGCGCCTGGAGTCTGGAACCTCAGGCTCAGTTGATCTACCAATACAGCGATTTTGATAATGGTCGGCTTGATGGTGTGACCCAAACGAAAGTGAAAATGGACACCGCAGATTCCTTTACCGCCCGTCTGGGCGTACGTCTGGTTGCTGACTATGACACTAACCATGGCAAATTCCAGCCGTACGGCAGGGTAAACGTCTGGCAGGGTCTGGGTTCAAAAGACAAAACGCACTTTAGCAATGCGGTCGCCACCACCACGCTGGAATCCTCACAGCAGTACTCCAGCACTGAAGTTGCGGCCGGTCTGTCCTGGTCAATCGACAGAAACGTGCAGGTCTACGGTGAACTGGGTACGCAATTCAGCAACGGTGGCAGTAAGTCGCAAGTTGAAGCCCCGATCAATGCTTCCATTGGCTTTAAGAAATCGTTCTAAGCAGCCATAAACTTACCAGCCCTCTGTTCTGCAGGGGGCTTTTTTTGCTTTGCAGTTTGCAGGGTCGGGAAATATAAAAAGGAGAGATTAACGATTATACTGCGTCAGGAGTAACGGGATTTCTTCTGCTAACACCGGCGGAGAAATGAAAAAGCCCTGAATTTTGTCACAGCCAATCTGCATTAAACGGTCCAGTTGGGACTGGGTTTCCACCCCTTCGGCGAGAACTTCAATACCAAAATTGTGTGCCAGTGAAATAATGCCCTCCACAATCTTTGTCGATCGGGTATCGGGCTCAATGCCAGCAACAAATTCCTTATCAATTTTTAGGGTATCAAAAGGATACTTCAGCAGATAATTAAGATTCGCGTGACCGGTACCAAAATCATCAAGAGCGAGTTTAACCCCGATATCCTTTAGCTCCAGCATATTGTTAACCGCTATTTGGCTGTCGCGCAGTGGTGACGTTTCCGTCACCTCAATTTGGCACCGATAAGGCGGTAGCCCACAGAGGGTGAGATTACGTCTGACGCGTTGGGGTAAGAGAGGGTCACAAAATTCAAGTGCGGAAATATTGATTGATAATACAAGAGGATCGGGCCAGGAAGTCGCCACATCCCAGGGGGTGTGGGTAACCATGTCTTCAATTGAAATGATATTGCCGCTGTCTTCCAATAACGTAATAAAAATATCGGGAGAGATCATCCCCATCTGAGGGCTGTTCCAACGCATTAATGCTTCAAATCCGCTAATTTGCTGAGTGTGCAAATTAAAAATGGGCTGATAAACCATATAAAACTGACTGGTATTCAATGCCTGTTCAAGCGCGGTGAGCACCTCGTTGGAATTAAACATTCCCTCTACCTCTATAAATCATATAATTTAAAACCAGTCAACATCGCTCCCGAATTATATCTACTATGGGATGTTTTACATCAGAAAAGAATCACCAGACTAGGGTAAAAAAGACATACGATGGGTGAATCTGACAATTAATTTATTTAAATCAGAAGTATTGTTCAGTCCCAACTTGGCGACGACTCGCATTTTATGAGCCTGAATGGTTTTATAGTTAAGGTTTACTAACTCAGAAATTTCTTTAGCGGTATAACCACTTACCAGCAAACTCAGGATCTGCTGTTCCCTTTCAGTTAACCTTTTCTGCGAACGATACAGCCGGGGATTCCATTTCCCGACCGACAACGTCGCCAATTGACCGAAATCTCGCAGTGAAGATTTCTCAGTCAACACTATTGCTTTCTCAATATATAATAACTCCACGCATAATTTCGCCACCAAACTGTCAGCTACAATGACTACGACGTTATTATAGAACTTGAATCGATTTTTATTCAGAAACTGTACGACGTCTGAACACGGTTGTTCATTATTAATGATATTAAAAATCATGGTTTGATGCTGACATAATGATGACTGATGCAACATATCCTCAAACTGGAATGTTTGTACGGGTACATGTTTGCTGGTCAGGTAGGCGAACATACCGTTGCCCACAAAATTATCATTGCCACACATCAACATCCTGTTTACCGCTCCTTATAAGCTTCTGATCTTGTTACTCATTAAAAATTTGATAATAATTTTCTCGACTTCAGCCTCTTCACGACGATTTTTAAAATCGAACTCACACGAGATCTGATGACAGGAGTACAACTGATTATCCTCATCAAACTCATTGATCGTGACGACATCGATCACTTTTAAATCCAGCTGTAAACTGCCAAACGTATCAAACTCCAGCGAGGCATTTTTAATCACCGCATCTTTATAAACAAAGCGGGTATTTACATCTTTAACAATTAACGCACAGCCACCCTGAGAGATGTTTTTAATCCTGAAAGAGTAGTTTTCTCCGTTTTTGTAACGACCAAAACAGAAAAAGTCATAACCCTTCAGGAAGGAAAAACGCTGATTTTGTCGCTGCTGGGCAAAGAAAATCATATCCGGGATGAGGTAGGATAATCCTGCCTCCGCACCTGCGGGTGGAGTTTGTTCAAATCTGGCACTAAATTTTACAATCCCGCTTTCGCTGTGCAGGATAAAGTATTGGACCTTTTCAGGCACAATCTCTTCATGGCCGGAGATGACAAACCGTTCGAAATCGACCTTCTCTAGCTGTGTGATAACGCTACTGTTTTCGCATAAGACTTCCAGTTTCGTTTTCTTGTGCAGCTCTTCACGAAGGATAGCGATGATTTCAAACTTGTTGTCCTTTGCTAATCCAAAGCTCATTCTAAAACCCTTATTTCCATATTTAAGATATGTCCCGCTTTTGGTTACCCAAAAACGCGAGATCAGCATCCGCCCTGGTGCTTAATTACCATAGTGGATTCCATGTCAGACAGTTGGTTAAAAATTAAGTTTTTAACTATCTTTAGCCAATTATTGATACGTAAAAACATTTAATCAGGATAATTCTAGCTTAAGCCGCGCTTAAAACTACGCGAACTTATGGATTAACTATAACAAAAATGAATAATAATTTTATTTAAGATGCGGTTTTGAGATAACAAATAGCAAGAATTGCACAGAAAAAAACAAAGAAAAATGAAGGTGTTGGGATGGTTGGGCAATGCGCAGGTTGTCGCGCTTTTGTCGTCAGTGCGTATGATGCTTACATCTTCATATCATTAACTGCCAATACAGCCTGACGCGTGATTGTTATAAAGTGAATAATAACATTTTATATATTAAATAAATTTCCCTTAAGTCAGAAAAAAGCCAGCATCCTGCTGGCCCGGCAAATACCGAATAGAACTAGAGTGGCTTGCTATCTTACAGAGGGTACAACGTTAAAAATTCAATACCGCTGCTTAATTATTGATCGAGATGAGTCTGCGATGATCATCACTGCTCCCGCCAGCATTAGCGTGTCTTTCAATACCAGACGCCCGGCCCCGGACAAGTACGGAAAACCATGATGTAAATCGCCCAACGGCATTACCCATGCCTCTGGTGTGGTAATCAAAAAGGATAAGGTAACAATCGGCGTGGCAAATGCCAGTATGCCGCCAATTAATCCCAACCAACGGCTAACAGGATTTGCCAGCACCAATAAAGCGATAAGAACTTCGACTACGCCCAGACCATTGGAGAATGTATAGGTATTATTCGCCGCCTGCCATTCACGCTCCTGTGGCTTAAACTCACCTTCGTGGGTTAAATGCTGCTTATACTCTTCTGGATGTTCATAAAAAAATGACATTACCGGGCTATTAGCAACAAATGGCGTAATACTGTCAGCTTCGTAAGGTACAAATTTTAATAACCCAATCCAGATAAAAACAATTGCAATGCTCAGGCGAATTAAGGTCAATCCAATTTTATCGCCCTTACTGAGTAAACGCAGATACTTTTCCATGCAGGCTCTCCTCACTTGTATAAAATTGCCGTTGCGTGAGTGCTGCCATCAATGCGCATTGAGGTGATTTTCCAGGACGTTGCATTATTTTCCTGCGCCAGTTTCGCAATAGCATCCTCTATTTCGGAAGGCGCACCAGATATGGCAGACACGCTAACATGGACAACTTCGGTTTGCGCCAATGCGGAAAATGTCACCGGTGCAGTCAGTAACGCGGTCATTAGTAACGTAGTTTTAAACATGTTCATTCCTATTTCCATTAAACAGTGATTTCAGTGGCACTATAATAAAACATGCCAATTTATTTTATTTCATCCAGGACGCCAGAATAACTGTCAATGAGTATCCAGCCGTTAAAAAGACAAAAAAAGCCCCACACGGGTGGGGCAAACATGCAGACTACGCTTTTATTATTTAACGAGAGAAAAGAGATCGTTTAATGATTCACTCATACTCGGATGGGTAAATATTTGATCGCGTAAGGTTGTATAGGGTAATCCTGCATCCATAACCGTCTTGATGATATTAATCATCTCATGTGAATCCACACATAATAGCGAAACACCTAATATCTGTTTCGTTTCACTATCCACCACCGCTTTAAGTACGCCGCGTGTGTCATCCATCACTCGCGCACGCGGAATCGCCGCCACCGGCAGCGTGACTACCTGCACAGAAGCACCGCTGGCGCGAGCCTGTTCTTCGGTCATCCCCACGCGGGAAAGCGGCGGCGTCATAAAGACGGAATACGGTATATTTTGACGATCGCCGGTGTGACGTCTCCCCTCGCCTAACAGGTTGTCACGCACAATACGGAAATCATCCAGTGAAATATAAGTGAACTGCAACCCGCCGGTAACATCGCCCATTGCCCAAATATTATCTGCCGATGTACGCAAATATTTATTCACAATAATGGCACCGCGGTCGTTTACATCCACACCCGCTTTCTGCAACTGCAGGTTTTCGGTCGCCGGTTTGCGGCCCGATGCCACCAGCAGCGCATCCACAGTCTGAGCGCCCTCAGGCATTTTCACCTGTACCGCGCCGTCCCCGGACGAAACCGCCTGTACGTTGGCGTTAAGGATAATCTCAACGCCTTTGTCGCGTAAAATCCTGGCGATAGTTTCGGCAATATCCCGATCTTCACGGGCTAAAAACAGCGGAGCGGCTTCATAAAGGGTAACTTTGCTGCCGAAGTTAGCAAACATTGATGCGAACTCCACACCAATGTAACCGCCACCCAAAATTCCCAGACGTTCAGGCCGTTGCGTCAAATTCAACAGCCCGGTGCTGCCAAACACCCCCGGTGTGGTGGTTAACCCTTCCACGTCTGGAACCGTTGACTGCGCGCCGGTATTAATAAAGATCTTCTCGCCGCTTAGCTCAATCGCGCCTGTTGACTGCACGACTCGCACAGTATGGTTATCGACAAACTCAGCACGACCGTCGATCACATCGACATTTTCCAGGTCGGCCAGATTATGGAAGTTTTTATCGCGCAGGAAACTGACAACGGCAGCCTTGCGCTGCATCGCCGCAGCAAAATCATGTTGAAGTTCAGCGTCATGTACCAGGGTTTTGGTTGGAATACAGCCGATGTTGATGCATGTCCCGCCATACATGGTGTTCGACTGTTCAACAATCGCCACCCGCCAGCCCGTTTTTGCCAGGGTAGCTGCCAGCGTTTTACCCGCTTTGCCAAATCCAATAATAATCGCCTGATACTGATTCATGCTCTCTCCGCCTGGTCACTGTTCATTTGTTGAACTGAAGTATAGGGGTAACCAGACAAGGGAAATGTATCCAGAACGCGCTTATTACTGTTAAATCGTCTAAATCACTTTTAACCTCTTTTCATGAAACACATAAGCATAATAAATTAACACCTTGAAGGTATTACTTTAATTTAAACTTGACGAGATAATTCCGCCAAAACAATAGTGATTAAAACTGCCCAGGAGTCTTCATGGATGCCCTTAGTCGATTACTCATGCTTAACGACCCGCAAGGCTCGATCGATCAAAACTGTTTGTTGAGCAGAAACTGGCAACTGCCGCATGCGGCGGGCGAGCTATCCGTTATCCGCTGGCATACAGTCACTCAGGGAGCAGCCCAACTTGACATGCCTGACGGGACATCTTTCACCCTGCGACCAGGGACTCTCGTTATCCTGCCGCAGAACTCCGCCCATCGACTTTGCCAGTCAGGGGATGAACAAACGCATATCGTTTGCGGTAGCCTGCGACTGCACGCCACCTCACGCTATTTTTTAACCGCGCTGCCGGAAGCACTGATTCTGGCGCCTGAAGAAAAGAGTCCCGTCAGCCATTGGCTCAAGGCCGTGATTGCGCTATTGCAACAGGAATCCATTAGTGGGCTGCCGGGTTCCAGCGCTGTATGCAGCCAACAATGCGCCACGCTGTTCGCCTTAGCCGTTCGTGAGTGGTTAACCAGAGCATCGCCCGCACAAAACGTGTTGAATTTACTGCTGCACCCCAAACTCGGAGCCGTGGTGTTTCTGATGCTCGAATCACCGTCCTTTGCGTGGACCGTCGAAGAGCTGGCGAAACGCGTACACATGTCGCGGGCCAGCTTTGCGCAATTATTCCGTGAAGTCTCAAACGCCACACCGCTGGCGGTGTTAACCACTTTGCGCCTGCAAATCGCCGCTCAGATGTTGTCACGCGGATCTCAACCATTGATTGTGGTAGCTGAATCGGTGGGCTACGCCAGCGAGTCATCGTTTTATAAAGTCTTTCTACGCGAATTCGGCTGTACGCCGGGCGAGTACCGCAAACGCGTGAAAGCGCTGGAAGCATAGAGCTACGCCTGCTTCGGGGTACAAACCGAAGACAGGCGTATGATTGATAAGGTTACTTTTGCTTGCGATGTCTGTGCAGCCACATCAGCTTATAGGCTGCCGGAATAATGAATAGCGACAACAGCGGCGCAGTAATCATCCCGCCAATCATCGGTGCGGCGATGCGGCTCATCACTTCTGACCCGGCTCCTGTCCCCCACAAGATGGGCAACAGCCCGGCGATAATCACCGCCACGGTCATCGCTTTCGGGCGCACGCGCAGTACAGCGCCGTGATATAACGCTTCATCCAGTTTATCTGCCGTAAAGGTTTGCGGATTTTCCAGCGCAGGCTCTGCTTCTATGGCGTGGCGTAGATACATCAGCATCACCACGCCAAACTCCGCGGCCACGCCAGCCAGCGCAATAAACCCGGTTCCGGTCGCAACCGACATATGGAACCCCATCCAGTAGAGGAACCAGATGCCTCCTACCAGCGCAAAGGGAACGCTGGTGATAATCAGCAGCGCTTCGCCAAAGCGACGGAAAGCCAGATAAAGCAGGACGAAGATAATCATCAGCGTCATCGGCACCATCAATTTGAGCTTATGGCTGGCGCGTTCAAGCAGTTCGAACTGACCGGAGAACGCCACGCTGGTCCCCGGCTTTAACTGTACCTTTTCCGCGATCGCTTTTTGCAGATCGTTCACCACCGAAACCATGTCACGATCGCGGGCATCGATGTAAATCCAACTGGTGGGTCGCGCATCTTCGGTTTTTAACATTGACGGCCCAGAAACGACCGTGACATCCGCCACATCAGCCAGGGTGATTTGCTGTTTCATGGGGGTCAGAATGGGCAAATTACGCAGCGCTTGCGGGCTATCGCGATAGCTCTGCGCATAGCGAAGGTTGATAGGATAACGCGCGATCCCTTCTACCGTTTCGCCCACCATCGCGCCTCCCACAGCGGAGGTCACAAACAGCTGTACATCGCCAACGGTCATGCCATAACGGGCCGCTTTCTCACGATTAATATCCACGTTGAGATAGCGTCCCCCTACCAGACGCTCAGCTAACGCAGAGGCGACGCCCGGCACGGTTCTGGCCACCTCTTCAATTTGTTCCGCCGTGGCGTCGATATCAGCCAGAACGTTACCTGACACTTTAATCCCAATAGGGCTTTTTATCCCGGTAGAGAGCATGTCGATGCGGTTACGAATAGGTGGTACCCACAGATTCGCCAGCCCCGGCAAGCGCACGGTTTTGTCCAGCTCGGCGATAATTTTGTCCATCGTCATACCCGGACGCCACTGATCCTGCGGCTTCAGTTGGATCGTCGTTTCAACCATTTCCAGCGGCGCGGAATCTGTTGCGGTTTCCGCCTTGCCGGTTTTACCAAATACGCGCGCCACTTCAGGAACGGTCATGATCAGCTTATCGGTTTTTTGCAGCATGTCCGCCGCCTGCGCCGCCGAAATCCCCGGCAGTGTCGAAGGCATATACAGCAAATCGCCTTCATTAATCTGCGGCAGGAATTCACCACCGACTTTATTCAGCGGGTAGATAACCGTCAGTATTGACAGCACCGCGACCAGGATTGTGGTTTTGGGCCAGTGCAGCACCTTCAGCAATAGTGGATGGTAAATACGGATCAGGAAGCGGTTAAGCGGATTGCTGCTTTCCGCCGGTATTTTCCCGCGGATCCAGAACCCCATCAGGATCGGAATAACCACAATGGCCAGAAACGCCGCGCCCGCCATGGCATAGGTTTTGGTGAACGCCAGCGGACCAAACAGCCGCCCTTCCTGCCCTTCAAGGGTGAAAATAGGAATAAATGACAACGTGATAATCAGCAGGCTGATGAACAATGCCGGACCGACTTCCACCGAGGCGTCGGTAATGACCTTCCAGCGCGTGGCGTTATCCAGCGTTTCACCCGGATGCTGATGCCCCCACTCTTCCAGTCGCTTATGGGCGTTCTCAATCATCACGATTGCCGCATCAACCATCGCCCCGACGGCAATAGCAATTCCCCCGAGCGACATAATATTGGCGTTCAGCCCCTGGAAATGCATCACGATAAACGCGATACACAGCCCCAACGGCAGGGAAATAATCGCCACCAATGCCGAACGCAGATGCCACAGGAACAGCGCGCACACCAGCGCAACGACGATAAACTCCTCCAGTAGCTTGTAGCTCAGGTTATCAATGGCGCGGTCGATAAGCTGACTGCGATCGTATGTTGTAACTACCTCAACGCCTTCCGGCAGGCTGCTTTTCAGCGTATCGAGTTTGGCTTTAACGGCGGAGATCACCTCACGCGCATTTTTACCGGATCGCAGAATAACCACGCCACCCGCGACTTCGCCTTCGCCATTGAGTTCGGCGATCCCACGGCGCATTTCCGGCCCAATCTGGACGCGTGCCACATCGCGCAGATAAACCGGTACACCATCGGCCCCGGTTTTCAGGACGATGTTATTAAAATCATCAAGCGTTTGCAGATAGCCACTGGCACGAACCATATATTCGGCTTCGGCCATCTCCACCGACGAGCCGCCCGCTTCCTGATTTGACGTATCCAGCGCAGATTTCACCTCCGCCAGGCTGATGCCATATTGCGTCAGCTTCATCGGGTCGATAACTACCTGGTACTGTTTAACCACGCCGCCCACCGAGGCCACTTCCGCCACGTTAGGAATCGTTTTTAACTCATATTTTAAGAACCAGTCCTGAAGAGAACGTAATTCCGCGAGGTCATGTTTTCCGCTGCGATCCACCAGCGCATATTCAAAGATCCAGCCGACGCCCGTGGCGTCCGGCCCCATTTCAGCACTAACACCTGCCGGTAATTTTCCCTGCACCTGGTTGAGATATTCCAGTACGCGCGAGCGCGCCCAGTAAGGATCGGTACCATCCTCAAAAATGACGTACACGTAGGAATCGCCAAACTGCGAGAAGCCGCGCACCGTTTTCGCGCCGGGTACCGACAGCATGGTGGTGGTCAGCGGATAAGTGACCTGATTCTCAACGATTTGCGGGGCCTGTCCGGGGTAGCTGGTTTTGACTATCACCTGGACATCAGAGAGATCGGGCAGCGCATCAACCGGCGTGTTAATGATGGTCCAGGTTCCCCAGATGCTGAGAAACAGCGCCCCCATCATCACCAGGAAACGGTTTGCCACTGAACGGCGGATAATCCATTCAATCATTTATCATATCCTCAATGTGAATGGGTCGCCTGGGCCGGCATCGCGCCTGCGTCTTGCGCACCACTGTTCTGGGCGCGCATACGGTCAAGGGCACCAGAAATATTCGCCTCGGAGTCAATCAGGAACAGACCGCTGGACACCACTTTTTCACCTTCAGTCAGGCCTGAGCGAATAGCCGTCTGCCCCTGAGATTCATGGAAAACAGCCACCTGCTTCGGCACAAATCGACCTTCCTGATCAACGGTAATCACCCGCTGTTCGGTACCCGTATCAATTAACGCTTTAGACGGGATCAGCAGCATCGGCTCGCTTTGCGTTTTCAATTGCAGGTAAGCATTCATTCCAGGCTTGAGCGCTTCGTCGGGGTTATCAACCTGCAAACGCAGCTGGAGGGTACGCGTGGTGGCATCAACGCTTGGCAAAATACTCCACTTACTGATGGTGAATGGCTTATCCGGCCAGGCAGGAACCGTGATGCGAAATTGCGAGGCGTCTTTAATCAGCCAGGCAATAGATTCCGGGACCGACGCGCTGACCCATACCGGATCCATTCCCTGAATTTTCGCGACCACATTGTCTTTAGAAATGTTCATGCCGGTACGCAAATCGAATGCGGTGATCACCCCATCAATGGGGGCTTTCAGGGTAAAGCGGGTCTGAATTTTACGCGTCGACTTTAAACGCTGGATATCCGCTTCCGGCATACCGGCAAGGCGTAATCGCTCCAGAATCCCTTCCACCTGCGTCGCGCTGCCGCCGGTCTCGCGCAGCAGCAAATATTCGCTCTGTGCCTCAACCCAGTCAGGAATCGTCAGGTCAATGAGCGGAGAACCCTTCTTGATTTTGTCACCCACGGTAAGCGGGTAAACCTTCTCGATAAAGCCAGCGGAGCGTGCCTGGACAATAACAAACTGGTATTCGTTATAGCTCACGTTAGCCGGGAAAGTTTGCGCATAGTGCAGTGGTCCCCGACGCACGGGTTCCGTTTTTAGCCCCAGATTCTGGGTCTGAGTGGGATCGATGCGCACACCAGGTGCTGACGCGCTTGCGGTCTCTTCATCGGCATATTTCGGGATTAAATCCATATCCATGAACGGCGATTTGCCCGGCTTGTCAAAACGCGTATTCGGATACATGGGGTCATACCAGAACAGAACTTTTCTGGCTTCTTTTGGCGAAGCCTGTCCGGTTTCGGTCGATACTTTTGCGGATGAATAATAAGTATAAACACCGACAGAAATAATTCCGCCTGCAATCATGCCAGCGAGAATAAGCGCGGTATTTTTAATATTTAAAGACGCCATAATGATTTCCATTGCGCGATAATCTCACCCGCGCTCGCAAGAACCCGGGCAAGAATTAAAGAGACCAGCGAGAACGTTATTTATTGATGTGAATATCGCGTAAAACAGAGATATTTCCCTGCTGAACAAACGTAAACGCGACCTTATCACCCGGCTTAATATCGTCAGCCCTGGTATCGGCCACCAGCGTAAAACGCATCGTCATGGCCGGCCAGTTCACCGCCGGAATATGATCATGTTTAATCGTGACTTTTTTACTCTCCATATCAACAGCTTCAATCACCCCGGTAGCGCTAATGCGTTGTTCCTGCTGAGCCGCCGGCTGCATATTCATCATCTCGCTATGTTGATGCTCATTGGCCTGAGCGTTAAATATGACCACAGAGAAAAGGCTTAACAGCACGGCTTTGGCGGTAGTATTCATAATTGATGCTCCTGAAAAGTTAATATTAAGGATTACTCCACCCAACCGCCGCCTAAGGCAGCAAACAGCTTAATTTCATTAACCTGCTGGGAGTAATTAAGATCGAGCAGCGATTGCTGCGTGGCAAATAAAGAACGTTCAGCATCCAGAACTTCGATATAGCTAACCGCGCCATTCTGATAAAGCGCTCTGGCGCGTTGTAGCGTGATTTGCAATGACGCCAGGTAGCGCTGCTGGCCGCTAATTTGCTCGGCAATGCTTTGGCGCAACGCCAGCGCATCCGCCACCTCTTTAAATGCGCCCTGAATCTTTTGTTCGTAATTCACCACCGACTGCTGTTGGCGAATTTCAGCCAGATCGAGATTGGACTGATTACGTCCGGCGTTAAAAATGGGAATATCTATTTTGGAGACAAAATTCCACATGCCGCTGGCAGCATTAAATAAGCTGGAGAGATCGCTGCTGCTACTGGACACAGAGCTGGTCAGGGTAATCGACGGGAAAAATGCCGCCCGCGCGGCGCCAATATTGGCATTCGCCGCCATTAATCCGTGCTCAGCTTCCATAATATCCGGGCGCTGCAACAGTATCTGCGACGAGAGTGATGGCGGCAGCGTAACCGGTTTAATATCTCCGCGACTGAGCGCCCGATCCTCGGGTAATTTTCCGTAGGTACCCAGCAACAGTTGCAGCGCGTTATTCGCCTGCGCCAGTTCACCTTTACGCTTCGCGATTTCGCTGCGCGTACTTTCAATCACGCCCCGCGCCTGTTCCAGCGCCAGTACGTTAGTGCTACCGGTGACCAGTTGTTTTTCAACAAAGGCGTAGGAACGCTGATAGTTTTGCAGCGTTTCTTCGGCAATTTGCAGTTGTGCATAAGCCAGACGCTGATTGAAATAACTTTGCGACACGTTAGAGATTAATGAGATATGTACCGCCCGACGCGCCTCTTCGCTGGCAAAGAAATTCTGTCGATCGGCTTCACTCATATTTTTCAGCCGACCAAAAAAATCCAAATCGAAACTGAGATTCAGCCCGGCCTCGAATTCGCGATCGGTGCTGCTGTCGCCTTTTAATTTACCGCTGTAGGTACCGCTGGAGCCTGCCGTAATTTGCGGATAGCGGTCAGCGTCCGTGACGCCATATTGCGCTCGCGCCTCCTGAACCTTCAGCACTGCCATACGCAAATCGCGGTTATTGACCAGCGCCTCACCAATCAGCGCCTTCACCTGGTCGTCAACGAAGAAGGTTCGCCAACCGGTGTCCTGATAATTCCCAGAGGCTGACACCAGCGCATTCTGGCTTAAGGAGAATTGCTGTGGCACCGGTAAAGCCGGGCGCTGATAGTCCGGCGCTAATGAACAACCGGCGAGAACGAATATCGCGCTGAGGGTAAGAAGCTTAAATTTGCTCATAGTTCTTCTCGTCCTGACCGGACTGATGACCCTAAAATATGTAGGAATTTATAGGGTTGTACTTTAACGAAGTGACTCTGTTTAACCGGTGACAGGAAAATGACAAAACTGTCATTTTCCCAATAACCGATTGCTATCCGATCCCGCTTCCCTAGAATTGAAAGTCCGCACAACCAGTGCGAGAAGGAGAATGCGATGAAGGTTTTGATAGTCGAAGATGAGAAAAAAACCGGTGAATACCTGACGAAAGGCCTGACGGAAGCGGGTTTTGTCGTGGATTTAGCGGATAACGGCCTGAACGGGTATCACCTGGCGATGACCGGCGATTACGACCTGCTCATACTCGACATCATGCTGCCGGATGTAAACGGCTGGGATATCGTGCGGATGCTGCGTTCCGCCAACAAAGGAATGCCCATTCTTCTCCTCACCGCACTGGGTACCATTGAACATCGGGTTAAAGGTCTGGAATTGGGTGCTGATGATTACCTGGTTAAACCGTTCGCCTTCGCCGAACTGCTGGCACGGGTCAGAACGTTGCTACGTCGAGGCGCGGCGGTGATTGTCGAAAGCCAGTTTCAGGTCGCGGATTTAATGGTCGATCTGGTCAGCAGAAAAGTCACCCGCAGCGGTACGCGCATCACCCTGACCAGCAAAGAATTTACGCTGCTTGAGTTTTTTCTGCGCCATCAGGGGGAAGTTTTACCCCGCTCGCTGATCGCCTCCCAGGTCTGGGATATGAATTTTGACAGCGATACAAATGCCATCGACGTCGCAGTTAAGCGTCTGCGCGCCAAAATTGATAACGACTTTGAGCCGAAACTGATTCAGACCGTACGCGGCGTAGGATATATGCTTGAGGTTCCTGATGGCCAGTAAACGATGGCGACGCCCTTTTTCGCTGGCGACACGACTGACCTTTTTTATCAGCCTGGCGACAATTGCTTCATTTTTCGCCTTTGCATGGATAATGATCCACTCCGTAAAAGTCCACTTCGCCGAGCAGGACATCAATGACTTACAAGAGATTAGCGCCACGCTGGAGCGGATTATTAGCCAACCCAACGAGCCAGAATCACTCCGCCTGGAAACGCTAAAAAATGTGGTGGCGGGTTACTCGAACGTCATTATTTCTCTGGAAGATAGCAATCAGAAGGCTATTTTTCATTCACCTGGCACCCCGGATCTCCGGCAATTTATTGCCAGTGCAAGGCCGGATAAAAATGCCCATGCCCGCGATGTCTTTATTATATCTGGTCCCATGCTGCAAACGCCCAAACATACGCACGGGCAGATGACATCATCAAACTGGCGCATGATTCGTTTGCCTGTCGGACAGCTTGCCAATGGAAAACCGGCATATACGCTGTACCTGGCGTTATCGATCGATTTTCATCTGCACTATATTAATGACCTGAAAAACAAACTGATTATGACAGCATCGCTGATTAGTATGATGATTGTTTTTATCGTGCTGTTCGCCGTTTATAAAGGCCATGAGCCTATCCGTAATGTCAGTCGCCGCATCCAAAATATCACCTCGAAAGATCTCGACGTACGCCTCGACCCGCAAGCCGTGCCTATTGAACTGGAACAGCTGGTAAGTTCGTTTAATCACATGATCGAACGCATCGAGGATGTTTTTAAACGTCAGTCGAATTTCTCAGCGGATATTGCCCATGAGATCCGCACCCCAATTACCAACCTGGTCACGCAAACAGAAATTGCGCTGAGCCAGACCCGTAGCCAAAAAGAGCTGGAGGACGTGCTGTATTCCAATCTCGAAGAATTTGGCCGGATGTCGAAGATGGTGAGTGACATGCTGTTTCTGGCGCAAGCGGACAACAATCAACTGATCCCGGAAAAGACCGCGCTCAATCTGGCTGATGAGGTCAGTAAAGTGTTCGACTTTTTCGAAGCCTGGGCAGAAGAGCGTGAGGTTGGTTTACGCTTTGAGGGGCGCGAATGCTGGGTATCGGGCGATCCGTTAATGTTACGCCGGGCAATGAGTAATCTGCTTTCAAACGCCATGCGCTATACGCCAAAAGGCGAGTCAGTGACCGTGCGGGTGAAAGAGGCCGATGAACAGGTGCAGATAGTCGTTGAGAACCCCGGCCCGCCAATTCCTCCGCAACATCTTCCGCGACTGTTTGACCGCTTCTATCGGGTAGATCCTTCCCGGCAACGTAAGGGAGAAGGCAGCGGTATTGGCCTTGCGATCGTGAAATCGATAGTCATTGCCCATCAGGGAAAAGTTGCGGTGACATCTGATTCACATGCCACCCGCTTTATTCTGACGCTGCCCCGGCATGCAATTTAATCTTTAGTGACGACGGTTAAGTCATTCCTGTTCTCTGACTTAACCGTCATATTCCTGTCACGTCGCTGACAGCGTGCGCTAATTATAATTTCTTCCGTAAACCCACACAGGAGAAATATGATGAATAAGATGTCCTCTTTTTTAGCTATCGCGTTTTTTATCTCAGCGGGCGTTAATGCGGCAGAAACGTCATCCCATGCACAATCATTTTCACAAATGAATGAACATGAAAAAGCGATGGTAGTACATCAGTCGACAAATAATGCTCATTCCTATGCCCATGAGCAACAGGCGGAAAAACACCGTGCGCAGGCAAACTCTGCACAATAACGGATAACGCCAAAGGGCGCTGCGATCACAGCGCTCTCAAAAGCAGTGCGATACAGTATGCCGTTTTAAGACTGGAGTCAGGCATGGCTTTAACCCTCACGGTATTGCTTGAAAACCGGCGCGCTGCTGGTGCAGATAAATCATTACGGGCAAAGCCTGGATTAAGTCTGTTAATTCAGGATGAAACCACCACCATACTGTTTGATACCGGGCCGGATGACAGCTTCATACTAAACGCTGCGCAAATGGGGATCGACCTGACGCAATTAACCGCCGTGGTGCTGTCACATGGTCATTACGATCATTGTGGCGGCGTCCCCTGGCTTGCCGATAACAGCCGTATTATTTGCCATCCTCAAATAGCCTGCGAGCGTTACGCGTCGATAACGCTTGCGGGAAAGCCGCGACAAATTAAAAAACTCTCCCGCGATAACGACTACTCTCGTCTGAATATGGAATACACCCGCGAACCGTTGGCGATAAGCGATCGTTTTTTGTGGTCCGGGGAAATTAGCGTACCCACACCGCAAGCCTACGGTATTATTCGCGAGAAAACGCCTCAGCCGGATTACATCAGCGATGAAGGCGTATTGATCTATAAATCTGACCGCGGGCTGGTGATCATTACCGGCTGCGGGCACCGGGGAATAGAAAATATCGTCCGCCATTGCCAGAACATCACCGGCATTGGCAAAATTCACGCCCTCATCGGTGGGTTCCATTTACGCGCCGCCTCCCCCGCTAAGCTGTGGCGGACGCGGCAATTTATTAAGCAGCAGCAACCGGAAAAACTGCTCGGCTGTCATTGTACCGGTTCGTGGGGACGGATGTGGCTACCGGGAACAAAAGCCCCGGCAACGGGGGATGTCATCGTGCTGGCGAACTAAAGGCGGTAAAACGTGCTCCACATCTGCATTAGAAAACGGGAACTTACGTTCCCCGTTTATCATTAACGACAATTATGCACGTAACCTTGATCTGGTCACTTATTATACAGAGACAACCTTGGATACACTCAGGATAGAGGTAAACAAACAGGAGGTAGTGAATATGTATCGCTCAATTCTGGTGCCCATTGATATCTCTGAAGCCGATTTAACCCGCCATGTTGTGCCGCAGGTTCAGGCGCATGCCAAAACCGCCAAGGTCCATTTTCTGGCCGTTATTCCTACCGTTCCGTTCTATGCCTCGCTGGGACTGGCCTACTCTAGCGAATTCCCGGACCGCAGTGGTCTGCAGGCCAAGGCCAGCGAAAAACTCGAAGAGATTGTTAAGCAATTCAACATTCCTGCTGGCAGGAGTCAAATCCACGTCGTTTACGGCCCGCCGAAGGATCAGATCCTCAAACTGGCGGAAGCGGTTGACGCCGAACTTATCGTCATCGCCTCGCATAAGCCCGGTTTTAGCACCTACCTGCTGGGTTCAACGGCTTCTGCCGTAGTGCGCCATGCAAAATGTCCGGTGCTGGTTGTACGTTGACACTGGCTAACACAATAAAAACGGGCGTAAATTTTCGCCCGTTTTTATTCCGACGCAGATCAGCACTCAGTGCTGATAACCCAGCACGGGAATGCGCACAGCCAGCAAGATGTGTGCAACGCAGTCTTAATGAAGTAGAAATATGGCTGGAAAAGAAAGGTTCTTAGCGGTACGCAGAAGCTAAGAATTGGGGCTTACTTTGAAATGGTACGCCCTGTAGGATTCGAACCTACGACCTACGGCTTAGAAGGCCGTTGCTCTATCCAACTGAGCTAAGGGCGCATTGTGAAGTGATAACTTCATGCAGAGAAACGCGTGAATTATACGGTCAGCGCTTGCTGAGTCAATGCCTTTTGTTTCAGTTGCTGGCGAAGTGTACGAATGTTGATTTTTTCTGGCCGTTCAAGGGTATCCAGGAAATCACCTGGTAACAACTCAGCCCGCATAGCGCCAGATTTAAGGATACATGTATTTAGAATATTTATGATTTTGCTTAACATTCCCCTACCCTCTTTCCAGCGGTTCAGGAACTCTTCAATGTTAAGTATCGCCATCAAGGAAGAAAATAGTCACTTCGAACACGGGCTGAAAATCATTATTTCCCATCTGGCAAATCAGTGGCATCAGGAGATTAGTTTTTTGCCTGTCGAGGATATCGATCGCGCCGACATCGCGTTTATCTCACTGGATGAAGATTGGCTCAGCGCCGAATGCTATCAGGTTCCGGTTCACACCAGGCGCCAACACCGGGTGGTTATCTGCAACAGAAACGATAAAGATAAGCTGATGTTCCGGCCCTGCCTGTACATGTTGCCGCTGATCTATCGGGAAGATGACGTTGACGAAATCACCAAAAAATTAGTCCTCATCTTGCAAAAACGCGCGTTACGCAACAGCGTACCGGCGACTATCTGCCATTACTGCACCACCCGCAACTTTTCTATCGCAGAGCGCCAGTTCTTAATGTTTCTTGCCAGCGGGTATACGTTAGCCGAAACCGCTCACCTGCTCTCAATCAGCGATATCCATGCCAAAGCAACCCGTCGCAGCATTATGAAAAAGCTGCACGTGAAAAACGATCAGCAATTCTTAAGATACATCCGGGCGCATCTGAACTTTCTACAAAATTAGGTGGAACTTCTCCGCCTAATTTTTTATTGAGAAATATCTCACCATCAATTAAGTATCGGCTCCTACTGTACCTGGCAACTGACTGCCAGAATAATCCAGTCATACTATTCATGAGGTAACCGAAAGGTACACCCGGTAATATTTTAACTAATCCCAGAGAGAGGTTGCACTGGATAAAACGATCTTTTGGGCATTGAGTAAGACATCAGAAAACTTCCGGCAGATTATTCTGATGGGATACTCAATTGCCAGTCTGGTGATTGTTGAAGACATTGAAACCCAACGGCACAAGGGAACTCACCGTCGCGCTGGAAAAATTTGGGTCAGGGATGTTTGTTGTCAGCAATTTATCCAGACCTGCCGCAACAGAAATGGAATGGAAACGGATGCACAGCGCAAAACGCCGGGAACGACATCGCCGTATACGAAACGCTAACTGTACCCATCAATATCCCCACTGTACCTCACAAGTATTCGACCAAATCGAGTATCTGGCGCAAAAAATCGAATACACCATACCGGGCGATACTATATCTCAGGCGATTATTACAGGGGACTATTATCTTGCCTATACACTGAGCCGCCATTTATTCTCAGGCACGCGCACCGCGATCTTCCGGTCCATTGAATCGGCGCTGGTCTGCCTGCAAAAGTCGGTCATTAGTCAGTTAGTGGTTGATATGGAAGGCTTAACAAGCTCTTACTTCGATATTCTTCAGTGCCTGCGTCAACTAATTAAACAGCGGAATGATATCCAAATCTTCATATTGCTTTCCAGTCATGATGAAGATCTTAAAACCTTTATATCACTGTCTGGCCCCTTTTATATCTTATCACGCAGTCTACACCTCCCAGAGATGCGTCAGGCGTTATTATCCCCGGTGCTAAATTATATTCATTCGAGGCGCATAAAGCAGGTCGATTGGGAGATGGTGACCTTACTTTTACAAGGTAACTCCTTAAAAAAGATTGCGCAGTTACAGACACAACCCTACCACCGCATCATCTATCGCCTGAACCAGCTGATTACCCGCCTGGGATTACCAAACCGGCAGCGCTTTTTGCATCTGATACATCGTCTCAACGTTACCTCTCATCATTTAATTTAACACCATAACTCCATGTACAGTAAGATTTTTTAAGAAATTACTTATTTTCACATGAGAAAACTGATCCAATTTTCACAAATATTTAATATTTACAACTATTCCTGGTATTATAGATACCGCCTCTTCCATACTTAACCTTACTGTTTCTGCGTACATCGCTCGAAAATAGTGTTCCCGTTGACTTAACAAAACCTAAACAATTAGCTTATTGTATCGTTTTTACTATTTAAAATAAATTTTCAATCTGCCATAATTCGAACCACAGATAAATAATGCCAATAGCCATTAACACATCTGGATCTTTCAGAACATCCTAACTGCCATTAACAATCGGGATGTTGTAAGTCTTTTCCGAAAGAGCGGAGCAGGTATAATCCTCACTGTTTCCTGATTAATTGTTAGTTTTTCCAGTGTGAAATGGATGTTCCACAAATTCATTGTTCTGTAGAAGAACAACCGAATAAACAAGGACGAAATAGTATTTATTCGGTTCTCCTCAGAACAACTCTTGGCTATTTGACAATATTATAACGCCTGATGTTTTATCAAATTCGCAAGATACGCAAACAGTTTGAGGCATACAACAATGAAACCAGCATCCGTTATCATTATGGACGAACACCCTATTGTCAGAATGTCGATAGAAGTACTCCTCGAAAAAAACAGTAATATTCAGGTTGTGCTGAAAACCGATGACAGCCGCGCGGCAATAGAACATCTACGCACGTACCCTGTCGATCTTGTCATCCTGGATATTGAACTGCCTGGCTCTGATGGCTTTACATTACTCAAGAGAATAAAATCATTGCAGGAGAATACTCGGGTGCTATTTCTGTCTTCAAAATCTGAGTCTTTTTATGCCGGGCGCGCTATTCGCGCCGGGGCAAATGGTTTTGTCAGTAAACGAAAGGATCTAAATGATATCTACAATGCGGTAAAAATGATTTTATCAGGATATTCTTTTTTCCCTTCGGATACACTGAACTTTATTAACAATGTAAATGTGCAAAAAGGTGTATTAAATGATATGCCGCTCTCTAACCGCGAGGTGACGGTTTTGCGTTATCTGGCAAACGGGCTATCCAACAAGGAAATTGCTGAACAGTTGCTACTCAGTAATAAAACGATTAGCGCTCACAAGGCTAATATCTACTCCAAGCTCGGTTTACATACCATCGTTGAACTGATCGACTACGCTAAAATGCATGAATTAATGTAACAACACTCCCGGCGAGATGTCGTTCGGGAGTGTTTTGTCAGCGCAATGATTAGTTATAGTTAATCATAAACGTGGCATCAGCTCTGGCGACACCGGGCTGCACCCCATCAGCCAGCGCGATATAGTTGGCAAAAAAAGTCAGCGTGGCATTGCCATTCTCATCAATACCGACGGTCTGGCTGGCCTGCTCAAGCGGCAATCGCGTCCGGTCGCTATCGCGCAGCTCAATAGCCACCTTTTGCGCCATAAGCGCGTTATCGAGCGCCAGTAGCGTAGTGCCTGGGGCCGGGGTCCCGGAAAACGTTATCGACGCGGATCCCGGCGGGCAGCCTTCAAGCTTCAGCGTAAACGAGACCGGTTGGGTGGTGTCGCCGCTGGTCTGTAACTGCTTTGTCGGCCAGGTGCCTAAATCAACCGACTTATTGCTGTCGCTGGCAATCACCGCGCAGGTAAAATCCACCACGTTACCGCGCAGTTCAATATTGATTTCTCCCAGCGACGAGGCGGCCTGGCATAACGCGCTAAATGCCAGCATCGGCATAATCGCCAGAAATGCCCATGCGGCGGGCTTTTGCTTATTAGTCATAGTCCACTCGTAGATAGCCACGGGCAGTAAAAGGCCCTTCCGTGGGTTTATTACCCGTCACGCTGACCGGCCATGTCCGGATCCCAACACTCGCCGCGGCGTTGTCGTCCAGTTGAAATGGAATAGTGCTGGACAGATTGTTAGGCGTAAGCGGATTACCGCTGCTGTCGGCAACAATGAAACCTAAATCCGGGTTGTTTGAAACCATCATTTGCCCGGAGGCTTTCTCCGCTTCTACCCGCATGGTCAAGTAGGCCTGAGTGGCAACGTTGGTGCATTTTATGGCCACCGTTTTAGTCTGCGGATTAATACCTTCGGGCTTGTTGCCCGCGCCCGCCTTGCTAAACAGCGATGCGCCAATATCGCCAAAATCAAACTCGACAATCTGTCCGGCGTTCACTTCACAGTTTTGTGGAACCTCCACCTTACCGCTGTAACTAATGGTGTAAACCGGCGTACTCAGCGCATCTCCGGTACTGGTAGTGACATAGACTCTGAACATCGTCTGCCGGGGGATAGGTACCATGTTAATAAACGAGCGAATCACTTTTAATTTAAATACCAGGTTGGAATCCTGTACGCCAAAAGGCTTCTGCTTTGATACGTTTGAGTCAACCCCCATCCGGATATAATTGCGCGGTGGATAAAACAACCCGGCGTAGCTGTCGGTGATGCTCATAGCCCCCAGCAGGTAGTCATTGAGTTTCAGGTACTGAAAACCGCCCTCGGTACTTTGAACCGGAAGTTCAGTGACATAGCTTCGATAGGTGTAATCCACCTTCGTCCCTGCCGGACAGGTGGCATTGACGCCAATCCAGCCTGATTTTTCCGGCAACGTCACCACCTGTCCCGGCTGGTTGTTGCTGCTGTTAAAGACATTCGACAGATCGTAAAAAACATCCGTTGGTGTGCCATTCGAATTTTGGCAGACCGTTGCCCAGGACGGTTGCGCCATCAGCAGTAACGCGCTTGCCAGTAACAAACCTGTTTGTCGTTTCATCGTATTATTCCTGTCGTGCCGCTGGCGATTCGCACGTCACATTCGTGAGCGTCACCGCCTGTTTCAGGCTCTCTTCAGGCAAGGCATAATGCGCCACGCAACGAGCGTTTGCGCCTTCCCCCCATTGGATCAGCAACTCGCCTTTAAGCGGCAGGCCGCTCAGGTAAATTTGCCCGTCTTCACCCACCATACTGGTCACGCCGCTGGTGTTTTCACGCACCACGGAGCCAAATGGCACAGCTTTACCGGCATATTTCGCCGTCATCAGCGCCCGCACACCGATACGTGTATCAAACGCCGCTCGCACCAATGCCCCTTGCGTTGGCACGACGCTGCTGACGTTGTTTTCCACATCGGTATTGTTATTCATCGAATTGGTGTCTAACGCGACGCGGTTATAGCGATAGACGGTGGCATACGGCATCACCGCGTATCCACGCCAGTCGGTCTGCACGCCGGTCTGGTTTTCTATCCGCACGCCCTGAGCGCCTGGCGCTTTGATCAACACATTGGTATCGCCGAGCGGCTGACTAAGCGTAATGCCGTCCGCATGTCCTACCACACCGCCGGAAAGCTGCCAGTTGTAGTCATGCTGGTCGCGGTCGTAGTTGTATCCCACACCAAGCGTGCCATAGGCCGCCTGCCAGTTAGCGCTGGCGTTTCCGCTGTAACCATTAGTACTGCTGTGACCCTGATTCACGCTATAGCTCAGGTTACGGCCATCCAGCAACGTACCGCCGATCCCGCTCTGCCAGCTATTTTGTCCGTTGCTATTGCGGTTGGCATTAAAGGTGGCGTAGGTGCGATCGAAGGCATTATCACGCGAGTACCGCCGCCCGCTCAGCAAGCTGAACGGGATTGACATATTGAACGCCAGGATGCGGTCAGTATCGGAGATGCCGACCGATTCATTCCACGACCAGGAGAGTGAATAGCTAATCCCCTGCCAACCGCTGGCATAGCCCAGTTGATACCAGGTATTGGTGTCAGAAGTATTCCAGTACGTTTGCTGGCTACCCGAAATATACAGCGATCCGTAATCCCCCAGATTCTGCGAAATGTTGATCTGGAAACGGCCTTTCTTGCTGTAGCTCAGATTGTGGTAACTCTTCACATCCGGCACGTCGTGGCGATTGCCTTCACTGTCGTATTCGTACTCATAGCCTTCCATACTGCGATACGCGACATCGTCGAGGGTATAGAAGCCACGCGTAGAGTAGCGATAGCCCAGAAGCTGAAAGTTAGTGCCAAAATTGTTCAATGACTTCGCATACAGGAAACGCAAAGACTGCCCCTGGTGCGTACTGTCATCCGCCAATTGGCTGCGCGCATGGGTTAAATCGACGGAAACTGCCCCCCAATCCCCCAGATTTCGCCCGGTACCTAAAACCAGCGCGGTGTAACGTGAGGCTAACTGTGTACCACCATAAGCGGTATAACCCGCTGGTAACCCGGCGATTAATGTTCCCTGGAAAAAGAACGGTGAGGATTGCTGACTATTGCCGCTGCGAAAATCCCCGGCAACCACGTCATACTTGAAACGCCCTTCTCGCTGTAACAACGGAACCGTGGAGTACGGCACCGTATAGCGCTGCTGGCTACCGTCTTTCTCATCCACCGTCACCTCAAGGTCACCGCTGGAGGAGGTCGGGTTAAGATCGGTTATCGCAAAAGCGCCAGGTGAAACATAGCTTTGATAAATCACGTAGCCATTCTGACGAATAGTCAGTTTCGCTGCGGTACGCGCAATGCCCCGCACGGTAGGCGCATAGCCTTGCAAGCTGTCGGGATACATACTGTCTGAGGAATAGAGTCGCGCGCCACGAAACCCGACGCTGTCAAAAACATCATTTCCGGTATTGCTGTCGCCCATCACCAGTTCACCCTTCAGCGGGATAACCGCGCGCTGAAGCCATGTACCGATGTTTTTCCAGCTTTGTGAATGGTATCCGTCGCCTTTGGAATAGCTCCACGCGCCGTTGTTCCTCAGTCGCCAGGGACCATAGTTCAGGCCACTCAACATGCTCAGGAAATAGCTGTCAGTATCGCTCCCACGGCTACCGGTAAAGTTATAGTTAATCAGCGCCGCCGGGATCCCTTCATCCCACTCGTCCGGTGGAATGTAGCCGCGCGCGCTGTTTAACATCGACGCCTGCGGCAGACTGATATTTAAGCGCAAAGTAGAAAAATCAAAGGCAATTTCACTGCCGGGAATCGCCTCAGGCAAATTGATACAGGTCGCGTTCGGCTCCTTACTGAGTGCCGGAAACGCGGCAATATTAACACCCAGGCGCTTCACCCAGTCGAGTCCAAAGCATGGCATCAGTCCGCCAGACTTCTCCCCGGCTTTTCCCGCACTGCTGGCAAAACGAATGTCCTGGGTAGCAACGAATTCATCATTGCGCCAGATATCCACACGATAAACGCCTTCAGGCTGATGATTACCTTTTTCAAAACGTGATAAATCCGCCACGGTTGCGGTATCCGCAGATAAAAATGCCGGATTAAAATAGCTTTCCCCATGGCTTAAAGAGGGAAAGAGCGCCGCCAACGTGGACAACGCCACCCCCGCCAGCGGTGGCGTAACCCCCGGTAACAGGTCAGGAAAATACGTTGTCTTATTCATCGTTATCTCAACGCACGCTTACCGTTTTGGCGGTGGTCACCGCGCCATAATCATTGACCGTCTGGAAAGTAACGTTGCCCTGTACGCCCGTTGGCAGCAGTACCTGCGTATCGCTTTTCGGTGCAACCATGACGTTATCGATCTTCGTTTTCCCCACATTAAGGTTGACCAACGTGACGTAATACGCAGACGGATTGTTGATTTTCAGGTGGTTGCCGGAACGGGAAAACTGCAGCATGCCGGGAGCATCTTCCGGGATGTGCGGCAGATTATTTGGGCGGACAAAAAGTTTAATGCGCGACAAAATCGCCAGTTGCAGAACGTTTTTACCCTCAAGGCTGTTCTTATTGACTGACGGAATGGCTTTCACGTTCATCCAGAACAGCGACTCACGGTCTTTGGGCAGTGGCGCGCCTGCGTAAATGATACGCAGCGTATTTTCGCTTTTAGCCTCACTGACAAACAACGGAGGCGTCACGACAAACGCTTTTTCTTTAACCCCTGCGCTATTCTCGATCCATGAATTTACCAGGTAACGTTCTTTGGTATCGCTATTGCTAATCGACAGCGAAGTTTGTTTGGCATCAGCTGGATAAATAACACGGGTAGCGCCTAATGCAATGCCTCCGGCTGCCTGCACACTGGCAGCAGAAAATAAGGCCAGTAAAAGGATAAAACCTGATTTTAGATTATTAAACATAGCTACAAATACCTTTGATGCGATTATCGTTGGGAAATAAATCAGGGATAAACCAACGTAAACCACACGTCTGAACGAAGTATTCCCGGTGTGATATTTTCCGAGACGGCCCGATAGCGAGCAGTGAAATGAAACGTCATCTCTTGGGTGATAATCGGCGCGTAATGAAGCGGTAGAGCATTCGGAATTATTTGCTGTTGTCGCTCGTCAAATAGCGCCAGACCAACCCCCGAAGATGCAGACGCATCGCCGCTGGCCAGAAATACCTGCGGATCTTCCGCTGGCGTCACACCGGCAAACGCAATCCCGACGTGGTCATAAACATCAGAACTACACGACGTTAATCGCAGTGAAAACGGTACGCTGGTAGAGGCAAAGCTTCCCGTTCCGGAGAAGGCATTGGTACGATATTGCCCCATTTGCACCCGCAAATTCTGGCTGTCGGTGGCGACCGTGCAGGCGCCGTTAACGAGCTGCCCTCGTAAGTGGAGGCGTCCGCTTTCCAGTATTACCGTATGAGCAAGCGCAGGCATTACGCACAGCATTCCCGCCAGCGCCACGCCTTTCCCTATCATCTGCCGCATCCTTTTTCATCCCCGGATATTGCCTCATCCAATGAGGCGAACATCATCCTTGCGCGAATCAAAACGGCTTATTCGTACTTCATGATAAACGTCGCGTCGGCATTCGCCTGGCCCGGCGTAGTGCTGTCCGCCGTCGCTTTATAACGGGCAGAGAAACGCAGGGTGTTGGTCCCTTCTACCAGCGCCTGAGCGGTAGAGAAGGTTGCCCCATCAGGCTTCAGCGCGGTGGACGTATTGTCCAGAATTTCAATCCCTACACCGCCCGCGGTAGTGCTGTTATCCGAGGAGGAAACGGCCAGCAGGTTATTGTTAGTGAGGTCGGTCTGACCAGAGAAAGCAACCGCGGCGGTCGCAGCCACTTTCGGGTCACAGTCGTTCAGTACGATAGTGAACGGAATTTGTGCCGTCGTATCGCCTGCTGCAGCAAAACTGGCGGTACGATATTGGCCTAACGTAACAACCTGATCGGATGACTGAGTGCTGACTGCACAGGCTGCATTGACCAGTTCACCTTCAAAATGCACGGTACCACCGCTAACGCTTACCGGATCGGCCGCAACCGCTGCGCCCGCAACTAACATCAGGCTGGCAATAACAGAAGAGGTCATTAATTTACGTTTCATGGATTTCCCTTGAATTACATACATCCGGCTCCGGCGTCCTGCGGGATCCGTTTGAATCATTATCGACATTAAATGTCAGGCTAATTATCTCTGCATCCTGTAAAGATATATATCGCAAGAGAATTAGTTAATTACCCCTACTCTCCTGAGTATTTGATTCACTAATTAATCTTCGCGAATATGACTATTCGTCACAGTGTTAAATTAAACATTTCAATTAATGAAAAATACCTGCAAATCCTTTTAATGCTCCTGGCTAATTCTTATTGGGATCCAGGAAAAGTCTGGGTAAAAATGAGGTAAAAGACACCATAATCAGACGTAACAGACTGGTTTACGGTGCATTAACCTTGAAAACACCAGGGTGATGAGTTGTTTCATTGACGTTAAATTTAATTAGCATGATCATGAGTTATGTGAACGGTCTCAGCGTCTGAACCGACCCTGCCCGCTGACCACGTTCCCCGCAATCGCACGTAAAAACGCAAACGAAAACTGACAGCACGTTCTGCTTCTGACAAAATAGTGACATCCCCTTCGATTTAACGTAACAGACGGAATCCTCTCTCTGATGGCAGCAAAGATTATTGACGGTAAAACGATTGCGCAGCAGGTGCGCTCTGAGGTTGCTCAAAAAGTTCAGGCGCGTTTAGCGGCTGGATTACGCGCCCCAGGCCTGGCTGTTGTGCTGGTAGGTAGCAACCCGGCTTCGCAGATTTATGTCGCGAGTAAACGCAAAGCCTGTGATGAAGTGGGGTTTGTCTCCCGCTCTTATGACCTGCCTGAAACCACCAGCGAGGCGGAGCTTCTTGAGCTGATCGATACGCTCAATGCAGATACCACCATCGACGGTATCCTGGTACAACTGCCATTACCGGCAGGTATCGACAACGTTAAAGTGCTGGAGCGTATTGCACCGGATAAAGACGTAGACGGTTTCCACCCGTATAACGTTGGTCGTCTGTGTCAACGCGCGCCGCGTCTGCGTCCATGTACTCCGCGCGGGATTGTCACTCTGCTTGAGCGTTATAACATCGATACCTATGGTCTGAATGCCGTAGTGATTGGCGCCTCAAATATTGTCGGACGCCCGATGAGCATGGAGCTGCTGCTGGCTGGCTGCACCACCACGGTCACCCACCGATTCACCAAAGATCTGCGTCGCCACGTAGAACATGCGGACCTGCTGATTGTTGCTGTCGGCAAACCTGGCTTTATTCCCGGCGAGTGGATCAAAGAAGGTGCGATTGTGATTGATGTCGGCATCAACCGTCTGGAGAATGGTAAGGTTGTTGGCGATGTGGTCTTTGAAGATGCTGCCGCGCGTGCGTCATATATCACGCCGGTACCGGGCGGCGTAGGCCCAATGACTGTCGCCACACTTATCGAAAACACGCTACAGGCGTGTGTTGAATACCATGATGTAAAGGACGTTTAAGATGGCCACATTTTCACTGGGTAAACACCCTCACGTTGAACTCTGCGATTTGCTGAAGCTGGAAGGCTGGAGCGAAAGCGGCGCCCAGGCAAAGATTGCTATTGGCGAAGGTTTAGTGAAGGTCGATGGCGCTGTTGAAACGCGCAAACGCTGTAAAATCGTTGCCGGACAGACCGTCAGCTTTGAAGGCCACAGCATTAACGTCGTGGCGTGATCCCGAGTGCCGGATGAGGTTAACGACGCATCCGGCCTACCGATCATTCCATCGTAGGCCGGATAAGGCGTTAGACGCCATCCGGCAATAGAGAGTTACTTACGACGCCAGGTGGTGCCCTGCGGGCCATCTTCCAGCACGATGCCCATCTCGTTGAGACGGTCACGCGCGGCGTCAGCTGCCGCCCAGTCTTTGGCTTTACGCGCATCCAGACGCTGCTGAATTAACGCTTCAATTTCAGCAACTTCACCGTCATTCGCCTGCGCGCCGCTTTGCAGGAACGCTTCCGGATCCTGTTCCAGCAGGCCCAGCACGCTGGAGAGCTTGCGCAGATGCGCAGCCATACCGTTAGCCGCCACCATATCTTCACCCTTCAGGCGGTTAACTTCACGCGCCATATCAAACAGCACGGAGTAAGCTTCCGGCGTGTTGAAGTCATCGTCCATCGCTTCAATGAAACGCGCTTCAAAGTCCTCGCCACCCGCAGGGGCAACGGATTTGTCGGTACCACGCAGCGCGGTGTACAGACGTTCCAGCGCAGAACGCGCCTGTTTCAGGTTCTCTTCGCTGTAGTTCAACTGGCTACGGTAATGACCCGACATCAGGAAGTAGCGAATGGTTTCGGCGTCGTAGTATTTCAGCACGTCGCGTACGGTAAAGAAGTTGCCCAGCGATTTGGACATTTTCTCTCGGTCAACCATCACCATCCCGGAGTGCATCCAGTAGTTCACGTATTCGCCATCGTGCGCACAGGTGGACTGCGCGATTTCGTTTTCATGGTGCGGGAACATCAGGTCCGAGCCACCGCCATGAATATCGAAATGGTTGCCCAACTGTTTGCAGTTCATCGCCGAACACTCGATATGCCAGCCCGGACGACCTGCGCCCCATGGAGACGGCCAGCTCGGTTCGCCCTCTTTGGACATTTTCCATAACACGAAGTCCATCGGGTTGCGCTTCACGTCAACCACGTCAACGCGAGCGCCCGCCTGCAACTGATCCAGATCCTGGCGTGACAGCTGACCGTAGTTCGGGTCAGTCGGAACGTCGAACATCACGTCGCCGTTATCGGCGACATAAGCGTGACCTTTGGCGATCAGCTGTTCGGTGATCTCAATAATCTCGGCGATATGGTGCGTAGCGCGAGGTTCCAGATCCGGGCGCAGAATATTCAGCGCATCGAAATCGCTATGCATTTCCGCAATCATACGATCAACCAGCGCGACAAAGCTCTCGCCGTTTTCATTCGCGCGCTTGATGATTTTGTCGTCGATATCGGTAATGTTGCGCACATATTTCAGCTTATAGCCGAGGAAGCGCAGATAACGCGCAACGACATCGAAAGAAACGAAAGTACGTCCGTGGCCAATATGACAGAGATCGTAAACGGTAATACCACACACGTACATGCCGACTTCCCCGGCATGAATAGGTTTGAATTCCTCTTTTTGGCGCGTCAGTGTATTAAAGATTTTTAACATCGAAGATTCCGTGTAGACGTGTGTGGATAGTAAAGTCTGTATAATACCCATAATTTAGACCGGAAGCAGCACACTTTGCGAGGTGATCGCAGCTTGCGGTTATGCTATAACACACCCCTAACTCTGACCCTTGACAGGGTCGAAGCACCAATCTATCGGAACAGGATGCAAAAATGGTTACTTTCCACACTAATCACGGCGATATCGTAATCAAAACGTTTGATGATAAAGCGCCTGAAACAGTTAAAAACTTCCTGGACTACTGCCGCGAAGGTTTTTACAACAACACCATTTTCCACCGTGTTATTAACGGTTTCATGATCCAGGGCGGTGGTTTCGAGCCGGGCATGAAGCAAAAAGCCACGAAAGAAGCGATCAAAAACGAAGCGAACAACGGTCTGAAAAACACCCGTGGTACGCTGGCAATGGCGCGTACTCAGGCTCCGCACTCCGCAACCGCACAGTTCTTCATCAACGTTGCTGACAATGACTTCCTGAACTTCTCCGGCGAAAGCATGCAGGGTTGGGGTTACTGCGTGTTTGCTGAAGTTGTTGAAGGCATGGACGTGGTTGATAAAATCAAAGGCGTTTCCACTGGTCGCAGCGGTATGCATCAGGATGTGCCTAAAGAAGACGTCATCATCGAAAACGTGACCGTCAGCGAGTAATCGTGGCGACACTGTTTATTGCAGATCTTCACCTCTGCACAGAAGAACCGGCGATCACCGCCGGTTTTCTGCGTTTTTTAGCCGGTGATGCGCGACAAGCCGATGCGCTGTACATTCTCGGCGATCTGTTCGAAGCCTGGATTGGCGACGACGACCCTAATCCACTGCATCATCAAATAGCCGCGGCGATAAAATCACTGGCTGATTCCGGCGTTCCCTGCTTTTTTATTCACGGCAACCGTGATTTTCTGCTCGGCAAACGTTTTGCCCGTGAGAGCGGCATGACCTTACTGCCCGAAGAGAAAGTGCTCGACCTGTATGGTCGCAAGGTACTGATCATGCATGGCGACACGTTATGCACCGATGACGCCGGCTATCAGGCGTTTCGCGCAAAAGTGCATCAATCCTGGTTACAAAAACTATTCCTCGCCCTGCCATTATTCATTCGCCAACGTATTGCCGCGAAAATGCGCGCCAACAGCAAAGCAGCCAACAGCAGTAAGTCGCTGGAGATCATGGATGTGAATCAGCAGGCCGTTATTGCCGAGCTGGAAAATCATCAGGTCCAGTGGTTAATTCACGGTCATACCCACCGTCCGGCAGTACACGAACTTACGGCCAATGGGCAACCCGCCTTCCGCGTAGTATTAGGCGCCTGGCACAGCGAAGGTTCGATGATCAAAGTCACACCACACGACGTTGAACTGATCGCATTTCCATTTTAACTCCCCCGTCAAAACGCTTGCTACACAGGCTACGCAATCGTTTTCCTTGACGGTGAATTATGCTATTCTCTGTGGCCTCAAAAGTCGAGTGTAGTGCACCACAGGAGTTTTCAGACGCATGTCTTCCCGCAATAATCCGGCGCGTGTCGCCATCGTGATGGGGTCCAAAAGCGACTGGGCTACCATGCAGTTCGCCGCCGAAATCTTCGAAATGCTGGACGTTCCACATCATGTTGAGGTCGTCTCTGCTCACCGTACCCCAGACAAACTGTTCAGTTTCGCCGAAGGCGCTGAAGAGAACGGTTATCAGGTGATTATCGCCGGTGCCGGTGGTGCTGCACATTTGCCTGGTATGATTGCGGCGAAAACGCTGGTGCCTGTTTTAGGCGTTCCGGTACAAAGCGCAGCGTTGAGCGGCGTAGACAGTCTCTACTCCATCGTACAGATGCCTCGCGGTATTCCGGTGGGCACGTTGGCGATCGGCAAAGCGGGCGCGGCCAATGCGGCCCTGCTGGCCGCGCAAATTCTGGCAACACACGACAAAGAATTGCATCAGCGTCTGGCTGAGTGGCGTAAAGCGCAAACCGACGAGGTGCTGGAGAACCCGGACCCGCGAGGTGTCGCATGAAGCAGGTCTGTGTACTCGGCAATGGTCAGTTAGGACGCATGCTGCGTCAGGCCGGTGAGCCGCTGGGGATTGCGGTCTGGCCCGTCGGGCTGGACGCCGAACCCGCTGCCGTTCCTTTTCAGCAAAGCGTGATCACCGCAGAGATTGAGCGCTGGCCGGAAACGGCGCTCACTCGCGAACTGGCGCGTCATCCGGCGTTTGTTAACCGCGACGTCTTCCCGATTATTGCTGACCGTCTGACGCAAAAACAGCTTTTTGACAAACTCAACCTGGCGACTGCGCCATGGCAACTGCTGGCGGATAAAAGCGAATGGTCTGCGGTGTTCGACAAACTCGGCGAGTTGGCGATTGTGAAGCGTCGCGTCGGCGGCTACGACGGTCGTGGACAGTGGCGTTTACGCGCAAATGAAACCGCACAACTGCCAGACGACTGCTACGGCGAGTGCATTGTCGAGCGAGGAATCAACTTCTCCGGTGAAGTCTCGCTGGTTGGCGCGCGTGCGCACGACGGCAGCACCGTCTTCTATCCGTTGACCCATAACCTGCATCAGGACGGCATTCTGCGCACCAGCGTGGTATTTCCGCAGGCTAACGCTAAACAACAGGCGCAGGCCGAAGCGATGCTCTCTGCCATCATGCAGGAGCTGGGCTATGTCGGTGTGATGGCGATGGAGTGTTTCATCACCCCGGAAGGTCTGCTGATTAATGAACTGGCTCCGCGCGTGCACAACAGCGGGCACTGGACGCAAAACGGCGCCAGCATCAGCCAGTTTGAACTGCATCTGCGCGCCATTACCGGCCTGCCGCTGCCGACGCCGGTGGTGAACAATTCTTCGGTGATGGTAAACCTGATCGGCAGCGACCTGAACTACGACTGGCTGAAGCTGCCGCTGGTGCATCTGCACTGGTATGACAAAGAGGTACGCGAAGGGCGTAAGGTGGGACACCTGAACCTGAGCGACAGCGATACCGCGCGCCTTAGCGCCACGCTGGAAGCGCTCATTCCCCTGCTGCCGCCGGAATATGCCAGCGGTATCATCTGGGCGCAGTCAAAGCTGAAATAAGCCATTAATGCCGGGGAGTTGATTTTATCCTTCCCCGGCCCCTCTTCTGGCGCGTAAAATCCCCTCCATTGCTGTTTTGTATTCTCAGGATCAAATATGAACGATGGAACGGACTATCGCGCGATTCTGCTCGCCGGTACGCCTATTATCGATGTACGCGCCCCCGTCGAATTTCAACAAGGCGCGATGCCGGGCGCAGTCAATCTCCCCTTAATGAACGATGACGAACGCGCCGCCGTCGGTACCTGTTATAAACGTCAGGGGCCTGAGGCTGCCCTGGAATTGGGCCATCAACTGGTCTCGGGTGAAACCCGCCAACAGCGCATGTACGCCTGGCAGGATGCCTGTCGTCAACACCCAAAAGGATATTTATGCTGCGCGCGCGGCGGTCAGCGTTCGCATATTGTGCAGCAGTGGCTGCACGAGTCCGGCATTGACTATCCGCTGATACAGGGCGGTTATAAGGCTCTGCGCCAGGCGGTCATACGGATAACGGAAGAATTGGTGCAAAAACCGATCGTCTTAATTGGCGGCTGTACCGGGAACGGTAAAACGCAATTGGTACAACAGCAGCCGAACGGTGTGGATCTCGAAGGACTGGCGCACCATCGTGGTTCCTCGTTTGGACGTACCGTGGAACCGCAGCTGAGCCAGGCGAGTTTTGAAAACCTGCTGGCGGTCGAAATGCTCAAAACGGACAGCCGACAGGATTTGCGCCAGTGGGTGCTGGAAGATGAAGGCCGGATGATCGGTGCTAACCATCTGCCCGAATGCCTGCGCGAGCGCATGACCGAGGCATCCATTGCGGTAGTGGACGATCCTTTTGAGCTGCGTCTGGAGCGCCTGCGCGAGGAATATTTCGTGCGCATGCACCACGATTTTACCCACGCTTATGGTGAGAGCCAGGGCTGGCAGGAATACAGTGAGTATCTGCACCACGGCCTGTTCGCTATTCGCCGTCGTCTGGGGTTACAGCGTTTTGCCGAGCTGACCGCCCTGCTTGACGTGGCTCTGCGCGAACAGCAGTCGACGGGCTGTACCGACGCTCACATGGGCTGGCTGGTGCCGTTACTCAACGAGTATTATGACCCGATGTATCGCTATCAACTGGAAAAGAAAGCCGCGAAAATCGTCTTTCGCGGCACATGGCAGGACGTGGCCGGATGGCTTAACGCGCAGTGATCAGTGTCTGTCGCGCTTATCCGCGCGTTTTGCCAGCCAGTCGCCCAGCACCTGGACAACCTGCACCAGAATAATCAGCGCGACAACGGTGACGATCATGACCTGGGTTTCATAGCGGTAATAACCAAAGCGAATCGCCAGGTCACCTACCCCGCCGCCGCCGACAATCCCGGCCATCGCCGAGTAACCGATCAGGCTCACCAGCGTGATCGTCAGCCCACGCAGCAGTCCCGCGCTCGCCTCAGGTAACAGAACGGTGCAAATGATGCGCATCGGGCTGGCACCAAAAGCTTCCGCCGCCTCAATAATGCCTTTATCCACTTCACGTAGCGCGCTATCCACCAGCCGGGCATAAAAAGCAATCGCCGCCACCGACAGCGGGACCGATGCCGCAATCGGCCCGATGGTGTTCCCGAGCAAAAACTGGGTGAGCGGTAGCAGCAGCACCAGCAGGATCACAAACGGTACCGAGCGGATAATATTCACCAGCACGGAGCTGAGCAGATACACAAAACGGTTCTGCCAGAATAAATGCCGGTCGGTGACGAAAATAAGAAAACCGAGCGGCAAACCGCCAATAATCGCCAGCACCGTTGAGATGCTCAACATCTGGAAGGTTTCATTAAACGCCAGCGTCAAATCAGGCAATAAATCATCCACGAATCACCTCCACTTGAGCAGTACGTTGACGAATATGTTCCACGGCGACATCCACCGCAGAAGGGTTATGCGGCGCGGTCAGTTGCACCACCAGAATCCCCAGCGCGCGTTCGCCGATATATTCAATTTTGCCGTGCAGAATGTTCACCGCCACGCCAAATTTAACGGCAACTTCTGACAGCACAGGCTGTTCCGCCGAATCGCCGATAAAAAGAATTTTTAGCAACTGGCCGGGAAGATGCTGGCGCAGACGTTCAGGTAACGTCAGATTGAGGGTATGCGACACCAGTTGCTGGGTGAAGGCATGCTGCGGGTGAGCAAAAACGTCAAACACCTCACCGGACTCCACCACCTTACCGCCTGACATCACCGCCACGCGATCGCAAATCGATTTGATCACGTTCATCTCGTGAGTGATCAGCACGATCGTGATCCCCAACTGTTGGTTGATCTGCTTAAGCAACGCCAGAATCGTGGCCGAGGTTTCGAGATCTAACGCGGAAGTGGGTTCATCACACAGTAACACATCCGGGTGATTGGCAATCGCACGGGCAATGCCCACGCGCTGCTTCTGACCACCGCTGAGCTGAACCGGAAAACGGTTCGCCTTATCAGACAGTCCGACCAGCGCCAGAATCTCCGTGACGCGTGGAGCAATCTTGCTGCGTTCCCATCCGGCAGCCTTCAGGCTAAAGGCAACGTTTTGCGCCACGGTGCGAGTATGCATCAGATTAAAGTGCTGAAAAATCATGCCAATGCGCTGACGCGCTTTACGTAACTGCGTTCCTTCCAGCGCAGAAATTTCTACGCCGTTTACCTTCACGCTTCCCTGGCTCGGACGCGTTAAAGCGTTCAAGGTGCGTAGTAGCGTACTTTTCCCCGCGCCGCTGGTTCCGACAATACCAAATATCTCGCCCGCGCCAATGTGCAAGCTGACATCATCAACCGCCCGGGTTGAGGGTCCACGGCCTGCGGTAAAATCCACGCAAACCTTTTCTATCTCAATCATATCCACCTCAGAAATGCGAAAAGGGCAGTCGCCGCTGCCCTGTTAATCCTTGCATGCAGCGATTATTGGGCTGCCGACATCCATTCCGGTTTCTGGAAGGCGCTGTAGATGTTTTGCGGATCGTCGATCACCGCGCGATACGCCGGCGACTTCACCGCTTCAACAATATCTTTCGCGAACGGTTTATCCGCATCTTCACTGCGTACCGCAATGATATTTTTCAGGTTTTCGTCCAGATGCTCTTGCTTGATGGCGCTGGAAAGATCCAGTTTTGCCGCCACGGCAAAGTTACCGTTGACCAGCGCGCCGGTCACACCGTCCAAAGTGCGCGGTAGTTGTGCCGCTTCCAGGGGTTTAAACACCAGCCCTTTCGGGTTGCTGGCGATATCACGCTCGGAGGCTTTCGTGGGATCGATATTGTCTTTGATGGTGATAAGACCAATGGATTGCAGGAAACGCAGACCGCGGGCCAGGTTGGTCGGATCGTTGGACAGCGTGATCACATCCCCTTTTTTTAACTCATCCAGGCTTTTGATTTTGTGCGAGTAAAACCCCATCCCAGCCGTCGGGACCACAATCAGCTTGCTCAGCTTTAGCCCTTTATCGGCGGTGAATTTGTCAAAATAGAGCGAGTGCTGGAACAGGTTGGCATCAATGCTGCCGTTGGAAAGCGCCATATTCGGCTGCACGTAGTCGCTGAATTCGCGCACCACCACCTTGTAACCTTTCTCTTTCAGCGTAGGGGCAATGGCCTGTTTCACCATATCGCCGTACGGCCCAGGCGCGACGCCAAACACGATGGTATGCGGGTCACTGTTCGCATGAGCAAATTGTAAGCCGCAGGCCAGTAACAGCGCCCCGGTCGCGACGCGTAAACTCTGACGCAATCCCATATTTTCTCCATTTTAACGTTGTGGTGTCATGTCTCACGCCGTTCAGGCGGCGTTGTTCTCATTGGCCTGATAGCAGGCAGATTTCTAACATGACACAGATCACAACCCGCTGTCCTTGAAATTATTTCATGATGTTGCGAAGTATGTCGTTGAATGTGCAAGGAAGGTGCTTATGCGTTTTTCGGCAAGGGAGAGTAAAAAACCGGATAACGCCCTGGTTACCCGGCTTTGGAAGGAAAATTGACTTAGAAGTCGTAACGCAAACGCACCAGGTTCATATCGCCCAGGTTGTCGGTGCTGGAGGTAAAGACGTGTTCGTAATCCACACGGAAACCGTAATCCAGCTGGAAGCTGATACCCACACCGTTGTCGGTACGCAGATAGTTACGACCATTCACGTACTCGATACGATCGCCCATAAAGTAAGGCTGAACAGATTTCAGCGCATACTGACCAACCGGGAAGGTGTAACCTGCGAAGTATTCCAGACCCCATGCATCACCGGCAAAGTAGTCGTTAACCGAAACTTTTTTGGTGGTCATGAAGTTTTGATACCAGCCGCCGCCCATTGAGAAGGTCCAGTTGTCCGGTTTCCAGCTCAGTGCGGTACCGACGATGTTTTGATCGTAGGTTTTGTTGCCGTCGCCGCGCATTTCCGCACGGGTATAGTTCCACGCGGTGCCCCAGGTCAGGTCATCGGTGATGTGATAATCCACACCCAACGAGCCGCCGCCTTTACGCTTGTAGCGCAGGCCGTTGTTCGGGTTGTAATCATCGCTGAACAAATAAGATGCATAGAGATCAACATCACCCACCGTTTTCTTATACTTCAGCGATTTACGTGTACGATAGGAACCGTCATAGTCGCCATTGATACCGTTACCTGGCGCCTGACCGATCATATCGTAGTCCCAGATATCCGTTTTCGCCCCGACCACGTCATAGTAAATGCTGTTCTGTTGACCGAAGGTCAGCGTACCCCAGGTCGCGCTCTTCAGACCGGTGTACAGCATACGACGCGTGGTGTCGTTGGCGCCGTCAGCGTAGTGATTATCCCAGTTGAACATGGCCGGGAAGTTAACGCCCAGCTCGTAGTAGCTCACCCAACTGATGTCATCAAACAGATAGTAGTCTGCGGCGAAGCGGAAACGGGTCCCGCCGTCGAAACCATTACGTTTGTAGCCATTCTTACCATCGTCACCGGCCATATTCTGGAACTGCGGACGAATACTACCGCCGACGGTGAAGTTAAGACGGCTTAGCGGATCGCCCGCCTGCGGATCTTGTTTCAGGACCGTGATTTCCGCCTGGGAAGCGAAAGTCGTTAATGCCACTGCTGCGCCGATCGATACCGCCAGCGCCGTTTTTTTTATAGTCATTATTTGTACCTTGATAGATAGCCTGCCAATTATTCAGCATACAAATATTAACGTTTATTAATACACTCGTGTTGTCGGGTTTTTATTGTTCTGTGCTGTTAAATATCAAGGAGTTATCAATTTGTGCTACATAGATAAAAAAACGCACCGATTTAAAAACCGGTGCGTAATCATCACTGACAGGAATTAACTACTGAACTGACGGAACAGCGCTTTACCTTTTAGCAGACGTGAACCGAGCCATCCGCCGCATAGAGAGAGGAGCAATGCCCCACAAAGCGGCAACACAACCCACAGCCGCCAGTCTGGCTCCCACGGGAAATCAAATACGCGGGTTTGCAATACCGCCAGCGCGGTTTCCGCACCGATGGCCGCCACCAGCCCGGCGACCATCCCGAGCATGGCGAACTCGCACCACAGCGTAGTACGCAGCAATTTCTTGCCTGCTCCCAGCGTGCGCCAGACCACCAGTTCCTGATGACGTTGACGCATCCCCACCTGAACCTGTGCCAACAGCAACAACATGCCACAGGCGGTAACCAGCACCACCATCACCTCCAGCGCCCTACTTACCTGCTCCAGCACCTGGCCCACCTGTTTGAGGATGGCGCCTATATCCAGCAGGCTGATGGTCGGGAATTCGCGGTTAAGCTGCGTCAACATGCCGTTGCCGTTCTCCCAACGAAAGCTGGTTAACCAGCTCTGGGGCTGATCGTCCAGTGCCCCGGAAGGGAAAATAAAGAAGAAGTTAGGCCGCAGGCTTTCCCAGTCCACTTTACGCAGGCTGCTGACCGTGGCGCTGAAATCCTGGGTATCGCCCATAAAGGTCACCCGATCGCCGAGCTTCACGTTTAACCGCTTCGCCAACCCTTCTTCCATCGATACTTCACCCGCTTTTGGCGGCCAGCTTCCGGCAGTTATCGGGTTATGATCTGGTCGGGTATCCTGCCAGGTCAGATTAAGCTCACGGTTAAGCGCCTCATCCTGATTGCCTTCGGTCGGCTTATCGTTAATGGCTGTCAGACGCGCCCGTACAATCGGATAGAACGATTCCGGGATCACCTGATGTTCCGACAAGAATGACTTCAGCGGTACAACCTGCTCACTGGCAATGTTGATCAAGAAATAATTGGGACTTTCTGGCGGCATTTGCTGCTGCCAACGGTCAAGCAGATCGCCACGCAGCACCAGCAGCAACGCCAGCAGCATAAAGGAAAGTGAAAATGCCGACAGCTGGCTGAGCGTTGACCACGGCTGGCGCAACAGTCGACTGACCGCCAAACGCAACGGCAGCGAGGTGAGCGTCAGACCACGCAGCACATTGAGCAGCATCCAGCCGAGCACGCCGCACACCAGCGCCAGTACCACCGCCCCGGCCAGCACGGCCCATAACAGCAGGCTTCCCCCCATCAGTCCAGCGAGCAGGACGACCACAACGACCAATACTACCGGCAAATAAAACTTCAGCGGCCAGACGTTTGCCACCACGTCACGGCGTAACACACGTAGCGGCTGCGTCGCCAGCAGTAGCCGATAAGGACGCAACCCGACCAACAGCGAAATTACCGTCATGGTGCCTAAGGCCCACAGCCACGGCCAGGGGCTGGCGGGCGGCAGCTCGCCGGGCAGGACCGGCTTGAGTAACACCACCAGTGCGTGCTCAAACAACAGCCCAAAAAGCCCACCGGTAACACCAGACAGCGCCAGCACCATCATCCATTGACCAACAATCAGCCTACGCAGTTGCGCTCTGCCCGCGCCGAGGGTTTTCAGTATAGCCACCAGATCGTAACGGCTGCGGCAATAATGGCTCATCGCCACAGCAACCGCGGCGACCGCCAGCAGCAGCGTTAACAGCGCCGACAACAGCAGGAACTGTTGCGAACGCTCCAGAGATTTCCCCAGCGCGCCTTCATCCTGCTCCAGCCCGTACCAGCGCTGTTCAGGCTTTAGCTGCGGCAACAGCCATTTTTCGTACGCGTCCAGTTGCTGCGGCGTTCCGCCAAATTTATAGCGCCAGGTCACGCGGCTTCCCGGCTGGACCGCCGCCGTTTTTTCGACATCCGCCATGCTCATCATCAGGCGCGGTGCTATCTGGAACGGATTAAAACCGGAGTCCGGCTCCTGCACCACTTCTCCAGCGATGCGCAGCGTGGCATCACCGACGTCAATAGAATCACCGATTTTTAGATTGAGCAGCGCCATCAGGCGCGGGGCCAGCAACACCATGCCCGGCTGTGGTTTCAACCCCGGTGGATTAGTTTGTAACGTGCCGTACATCGGATACACGTCATCTACCGCTTTGACGTTCGCCAGTTGCGGCGTGTCATGGGCAAAAGTCATGGTCGCAAAAGTCAGTTGCTCGCCGACTTTCAAACCCCGCTGCCGCGCCTCGTCAATCCATGCTTTCGGCACGGTGCGTGAACTTTGCAGCGCACGATCTCCCGCCATAAACTCGCGGCTTTGCTGGCTCAACCCTTTTTCCATACGGTCGCTGATATTCCCCAGCGCCAGAACGCAGGCCACCGCCAGGCTCAGCGCCAGCCAGACAATCAGTAGTGAAGGCGAGCGCCATTCGCGCCAGAACCAGCGTGCAATCATGCCTCCTCCTGCAACTGTCCATTCACCAGACGTAAGCGCCTGTCGCAACGCGCCGCCAACTGCGGGTCATGCGTCACCAGAATCAGGGTGGTGCCGTGTTCCCGGTTCAGAGAAAACAACAGGTCGGCTATTTTGTCTCCGGTCTGGCGATCGAGGTTGCCTGTCGGCTCATCGGCAAACAGCACATCCGGACGCCCGTTAAATGCCCGCGCCAGCGCCACGCGCTGCTGTTCCCCGCCGGAAAGCTGGGCCGGAAGATGATCCAGACGTTTTCCCAGCCCAAGTTGCTCGAGCAACGTTTTTGCCCCGTCGCGGCTTTTTCCGCTGTTTTCACCACGCAACAGCGCGGGCAGTTCGACGTTTTCCAGTGCGTTCAGGGTCGGGATTAACATGAATGACTGGAAAACGAATCCCACATGTTTTGCCCGCAGCTGCGCCCGGGCTTCTTCATCCATGGTATGTAGCGCCAGCCCCACCAGACTCACTTCACCGCTGGAACCATCGTCCAGCCCGGCGAGGATCGCCAGCAACGTGGATTTTCCCGATCCCGACTCGCCAATCAGCGCAATGGTCTCGGCGCGTTTGACAACCAGTTCAACTCCGGTAAGGATGGATAGCTCATGATCACCCTGACCGACGGATTTCTTAAGATGATGAACTTCAACAATGTTTTCCGCTGGCATTGGCCTTTCCTGTTCCTGGTCCTGTTAACTTTCCGCGCCGCCGCTGCGGACACGTTATTAATTCTGGGTGACAGCCTGAGCGCCGGATACCGTATGTCCGCCAGCGCCGCGTGGCCTGCGCTACTTAATGATAAATGGCAAACCAAAACGCCAGTGGTGAATGCCAGCATTAGCGGCGACACCTCGCAGCAGGGCCTGGCCCGTCTGCCTGCATTACTCAAGCAGCACCAGCCGCGTTGGGTACTGGTCGAACTTGGCGGCAACGATGGCCTGCGGGGCTTTGCGCCTGCGCAAACCGAACAAACCCTGCGCACGATTTTGCAGGACGTGAAAGCGGCAAATGCCGAACCGCTATTAATGCAAATTCGTCTGCCGGCAAACTACGGTCGCCGTTATAATGAAACCTTTAGCGCGATTTATCCAAAGCTCGCCAAGGAGTTTGATATCCCTCTGCTGCCCTTTTTTATGGAAGAGGTGTATCTGAAACCCCAGTGGATGCAGGATGATGGTATTCATCCTAATCGTGACGCCCAGCCGTTTATTGCCGACTGGATGGCGCAACATCTCACTCCTCTAGTTAATCACGACTCGTAATTCAACGGAGATCCCGACAGGTAAAGTTATGCAAAAATCGGTCTTAATAACAGGATGTTCCAGCGGAATCGGCCTGGAAAGCGCGCTTGAGCTAAAGCGCCAGGGTTTTCAAATTCTGGCTGGCTGCCGCAAACCTGACGATGTCGCGCGTATGAACAGCATGGGATTCACCGGCGTATTGCTGGATCTGGATTCACCCGAAAGCGTGGATCGCGCCGCCGATGAGGTGATCGCCCTGACCGATAATCGTTTATATGGGATCTTTAACAACGCCGGATACGGCGTCTACGGCCCACTGCCCACGATTAGCCGTGAGCAGATGGAGCAGCAGTTTTCCGCCAACTTCTTTGGCGCACATCAGCTTACCATGCGCCTGTTGCCCGCCATGCAACCTCACGGCGAAGGGCGCATCGTGATGACCTCCTCGGTAATGGGATTGATCTCCACACCGGGACGTGGTGCCTATGCCGCCAGTAAATATGCGCTGGAAGCCTGGTCCGACGCGCTGCGTATGGAGCTGCGTCACAGTGGGATTAAGGTCAGCCTGATTGAACCAGGCCCCATCCGCACCCGCTTTACCGAAAACGTTAACCAGACGCAGAGCGATGCCCCCGTCGAAAACCCCGGCATTGCCGCGCGGTTTACGCTGGAACCACAAGCGGTTGTCGCCAAAGTGCGTCACGCATTTGAGAGCGACAAACCGAAGCTACGTTATCCGGTTACGCTGGTGACCTGGGCAGTTATGCTGCTTAAACGCCTGCTGCCAGGCCGCATAATGGACAAAATTTTACAGGGTTGAGTTGAAGCTCGCGCGTCAGCCCCCATGTAACAAGAAATCGACAAAAGAGAGTAACTCCATGTCCACACAGAATATTGTTAATATTAATGAATCGAACCTGCAGCAGACCCTTGAACAGTCGATGACCACGCCGGTCCTGTTCTATTTTTGGTCTGAGCGCAGCCAGCATTGTCTGCAATTAACGCCGGTGCTGGAGAGCCTTGCCGCCCAGTATAATGGTCAGTTTATTCTCGCTAAACTCGACTGCGACGCCGAACAGATGATCGCCTCCCAGTTTGGTCTGCGCGCGATCCCTACGGTTTATCTGTTCCAGAACGGTCAGCCGGTAGATGGTTTCCAGGGTCCGCAGCCGGAAGAGGTTATTCGTGCGCTGCTGGAGAAAGTGCTGCCGAGCGAAGAAGAGCTGAAAGCACGCCAGGCTATCGAGTTTATCGAAGCCGGTAATCACGCGGATGCGTTGCCGCTGCTGAAAGAAGCCTGGCAACTCTCCAACCAGAGCAGCGAAATCGGCCTGCTGCTGGCGGAAACGCAAATCGCCCTCAATCGTTCTGACGATGCCGAAGCGGTGCTGAAAACAATTCCATTGCAGGATCAGGATACCCGTTATCAGGGGCTGGTCGCACAGATTGAACTGCTGAAGCAGGCGGCGGATACGCCGGAAATCCAACAGTTGCAGCAACAGGTTGCCAGCAACCCGCAGGATGCCGCGCTGGCCACGCAATTAGCCATCCAACTCCATCAGGTCGGACGTAACGAAGAATCGCTGGAATTGCTGTTCAGCCACCTGAAGAAAGATCTTACGGCTGCCGACGGTCAGGCGCGTAAGACCTTCCAGGAGATCCTTGCCGCACTGGGAACCGGCGATGCGCTGGCTTCGAAATACCGCCGCCAGCTGTACGCGCTGCTGTACTAATCCGTTTGATTTGGCCCGATGGTGCTTGCGCTTATCGGGCCTGGAAATTCAACAAATACCGCTCCCTCCGGCATCACATCACGTCTTCTTCAAATGCGTTACGACTAATTGGTGGCGTGAATTATAGAACTTCCGATAGGTCAGGTAGCAGGCAATAATGGTTGACAGGCTGGCGGTCGAAAGCAGCATAAACGTCACCATAATCTGATACTTAATCGCTTTTACCGGGTCAATACCGGCAAAAATCAACCCAGACATCATCCCCGGTAAACTCACCAATCCCACGGTCTTGGCAGAATCGATCGTCGGGATCAGCGAGGCGCGAATGCTGTCGCGAATCAGCGGCGCGGAGGCCACCTTCGGCGTCGCGCCGAGGCTGAGCTTTTCCTGGATTTGCTGCTGTTCACTGTTAAATCGCTGCCCCAGATTGTTGTAACACAGCCCCACCGCCACCATCGCATTACCTGCAATCATCCCGGAAATTGGAATAACCTGCATCGGCGTGAACTCAATAGAGCCGGACAACACCAGTACCGACAGCGTCAACCCCGCCCCAACCGTAATGGCAATAAACGACGAGAGAAAAGCGTTATCAATATATTTACTGCGTTTTTGCGCGTTATAGGCGGCGTTAAAACAGATAAACAGCACCATCAATAAGGTCAGAATGCTGTGATTGACGCCGAAAATATATTTCAGTACATAGCCGACGATAATAAGCTGAACCACAGCCCGGCAAACGCTCCAGAGAATATCTTTTTCCAGCGCCAGTTTTTCTTTGTTACTGATCAGTATGGCGACCACCACCAGCATCATCGCTAACGCCAGTGATTCATTGGTAATATTATGCTCGTTCATTGCTGACTTCCTGCATTTCTCCGGCGTGCGGTTGAAGAGTGATGACATTATCCGCGTGATTAATCTCATCTTTATCGTGCGTCACCCACAGCACGGCAATATTCTTGTCGCGAACATAGTGGTGAATTAATTCATTCACGTTACGTTTGTTGGACTCATCCAGTGCGCTGGTGATTTCATCAAGCAGCAGGATTTTGGGCAGAAACTGTAAATTACGAATTAACGAGACGCGCTGCTTTTCGCCGCCGGACAGTTCATTGATCCCTTTTTTGAGAATACTTTCGGGCAACTCAAAACGGGCCAGGTCTTCCAGAAACACATCCGGTTCCGGGCGTTTATCGCGGATTTGCCAGGGAAAAATGAGGTTGTCGTAGACGGTGTCACCAAACAAAGCGGGCGTTTGCGCGCAATAAGAGACCTGCTGGCGATAAGCTTCAGGCTTAAGCGTTGATATCTCCTTACCCTCAAAAAGGATTTCACCGGAACTCGGACTAATTAACGACGCCACAATTTTCAGTAACGTACTTTTACCGCAGCCGGACTGACCGGTAATCAGCTTAAATTCTCCGGCATCGAGATTAAAACAGATGTTATTGAGAACCTGCGTCGCCCCCGCCTGCCAGGCGACATTTTTCAACTGAAGCAAAATGCTGCTTTCTTCCATTATCGATCCTTTTTTACCTCTTTCGTGCAGACAGTCTATACCCAAAATAATTCGAGTTGCATGAAGGCGGCAAGTGAATAAATCTCCAGTCACATAGCTAGCTATGTGACTGGAGTGAACGAACGTAGCTAACGCACATGCAGCTTGAAGTATGAAGGGTATATTCCTGTAATTTATTATAGGGGAGCCACCTTGATTAATCGGGTATAATTTGCCTAATGAGGCAGTAAAGGACAGCACAACAGGAGGTTTCATCAATGCTCATTTTTATTCCTATTCTTATTTTTGTCGCGCTGGTCATCGTCGGCGCAGGCGTCAAAATCGTCCCACAGGGATACCAGTGGACGGTGGAGCGTTTCGGGCGTTACACCAAAACTCTGCAACCTGGGTTAAGCCTTGTTGTGCCGTTCATGGATCGTATTGGTCGTAAGATCAACATGATGGAACAAGTGCTTGATATCCCCTCTCAGGAAGTCATCTCCAAAGATAACGCCAACGTCTCGATTGATGCTGTGTGCTTTATTCAGGTGATCGACGCGCCGAAAGCAGCATATGAAGTCAGTAACCTCGAACTGGCAATCATCAACCTGACCATGACCAACATTCGTACCGTTCTCGGTTCAATGGAGCTTGATGAAATGCTCTCCCAGCGTGACAACATCAACACGCGCCTGCTGCATATTGTTGATGAGGCCACCAATCCCTGGGGCATCAAAATCACCCGTATTGAGATTCGTGACGTGCGTCCACCGGCGGAACTGATTGACGCCATGAACGCGCAAATGAAAGCCGAACGTACCAAGCGCGCCTACATCCTGGAAGCCGAAGGCATCCGCCAGGCGGAAATCGTCAAGGCCGAGGGTGAGAAGCAGTCGAAAATCCTGATAGCGGAAGGTGAACGTCAGTCCGCGTTTTTACAGGCTGAAGCGCGTGAACGTTCCGCAGAAGCAGAAGCCCGCGCAACGCAGATGGTTTCTGAAGCCATTGCCGCCGGGGATATCCAGGCCGTGAACTACTTCGTGGCGCAGAAATACACCGAAGCCTTGCAGCATATCGGTTCGTCGAATAACAGCAAAGTAGTGATGATGCCGCTGGATGCCAGCAGCCTGATGGGTTCCATAGCCGGGATCGCCGAACTGGTTAAGGACAGTGCCAGCGAGCGGAAAAAATCATGATAGCGATGATTCTGGTCCATCCGCACATCTTCTGGCTCAGCCTCGGCGGTCTGTTGCTCGCCGCCGAGATGCTGGGCGGTAACGGTTATTTGCTATGGAGCGGCGTGGCAGCGGTGATAACCGGACTGGTGGTTTGGCTCCTCCCGCTCGACTGGGCGTGGCAGGGAGCGATGTTCGCTGTACTCACGCTACTGGCGGCCTGGCTGTGGTGGAAGTGGCTGGCAAAACGCGTGAAAGAGCAGAAACCAGCCGACAGCCATCTTAACCAGCGCGGTCAGCAGTTGGTTGGCCGTCGATATATTCTGGAAAGCGCCCTGGTCAATGGTCGCGGACATATGCGCGTCGGCGACAGTTCGTGGCCCGTCAGCGCCCGCGACGATTTGAGCGCGGGAACGCAGGTTGAAGTCATTGCCGTTGAGGGAATTACCCTGATTATCAAAGCGGTACCACACTAAAATAGACAGGAATTCAGACTATGATCAGGAAGACGTCTCTCGCCGTTGCCCTTTATTCTTTGCTGGCTGGCGCGCCTCAGGCTTTCGCCTCCTTCGATATGGAAGACTGCAAATGGAGCGACGACAGCTGCCTGCTGAAAGGTACGCCGACCTTTAACCCGGCAAACGACAGCCGCGACAACCTGCTGCGGCTGCTGAGCCAGGAAAAAGCATTTGATCTGCCCGTGCAGTCGATGCCTGAAGATATCACCCGCTCCCGCGATTTCTATTTTGCATATCACCCGCAGTGGGATGAAACAGCCCCGCAGCCAGCCTCTGCCCCGGCATCCGCTGAAGATAGCCCCCTCTCCCGACAGATGGCCGAGCTGAACATTAATGCGGATGAAGCCAACCTCAACGACGCCGAGCATGAGAACCGTTATGTTTCGAATAATACCGCCAGCGTCAGCCAGTTTTTTGCTGCACTGCTGGCCGATACCGCGTTAACAGCAGAGCAACGCCAGGCCTTAGCGCAAGCGCGTATGGGGCTGTTCTCTGACGCGACCCGAGAACAGATTGAGTCATCTCTCGCCACTCTCCCAACGGATTCGCCAGCTCAACAGTACAAAAGTTACCTCGCGGCAGCCGCCAGCTTCTATGCGGGTGATTATGCCAGCGCCGAACGGGATTTCACTCAGCTCGCTAAAAGCGATCGCCCGTGGCTGGCGGAGACCGCGCAATACATGCTGATGCGTACGGCGCTGAACAAGAGCAGTCAGAACAGCGTGGGCGAATATGGCGATTTTGATATCGCTAAAATTAACCGCGAGGACGCCTCTCAGGCTCAGATTCTGGCGCAAGCCTATCTGCAACGCTTTCCGCAGGGGCAATACGCCGCCTCCACGCGCGGCATGTTGCGCCGAATTAACTGGTATTTACAGGCGTGGCCGCAGCTGGCCGGGTTGTATGAGCAGACGCTCCAGCAGTCGGCTGACGCACAGCAACTGCGTGAAACCGTCATCGAATACGATAATGTCTACGGCATGGCGTTCTACGATCAATCCGTGCTGGAAGCCTTCCCCGATGCGCCGCGAGTCAGCTACATCGAACTGCTACGCGCGTTACGTCTGGATAGCAATAACAACCCCACGCTGACCCAGGCGCAACTCGATGCCAGCAAGCCGGTGTTTGAGCAAAGCCAAAAAATGCCACTGTGGCACGATCTGCAACTGAATTTGTGGATGGCGACAGGCAACTATGCGGCGATTATCCAGGCGGTAACGCCAGCGCATAAACTTGCACCGCGCGATACGCTGGCTTTCAGCGAACAGGTGCTGTACGGCGAAGCGCTGATGGGCCAGAAGAATTGGACCGCGGCACGCGATTTCTGGCAGCAGTTGCTGAAACTCAGCCAGGACAACGAACAGCGGCAGTATGTGCAGGCTAAGCTCGCCGCAACGCTGGTTTATAGCGGTGACGTGGCTGCGGTTTTCGCTCCGGATAGCGCGGTGACTAACCTGCGTTTTCGTTCGCAGGTGCTGAAAACACAGGCCACACTTGAACAACTGCGTCAGCAGGCCATCCATGGACCGAATAACGAAGAACGTACCATCGCCCTGCATACGCTGCTGGTACGGGATCTTACCGAGAATCGTTTTGGCGACTGGTTGAAAGATAAAAAGCTTGTCAGCGAAATCGCACCGCCGGTCATTGGCGAGGCGTTTAATGACGTGAACCTGAGCACTTTTGACTGGAACGGCGATACGGCTCAGGCCGGATATACCTGCCGCAGCCTCAATGAAACGGTAACGGTATTGAGTAAAAAAGCGGATGATGCCCACGCGCTGAACTGTTTAGGCGAATTTTTCCGTACCACGCAAACGCATGTTGATCTGTGGAAAAACAGCGCTGGCAACGACGTGCTTGAAGCAGCCATTTCTCGTAAGGAGCCGTTTGGCCAGTTCGACAGACAAAGCTACTATCAGCAGGTAATCACCTCGTCCACCGCCGAAGTCGAAGATAAGAGCTTCGCGCTGTACCGCGCCATCATGTGCTATGCGCCTTCAGGCTCTAACGAATGCGGCGGTGAGGACGTGGATAAAGTGCAGCGTAAGGGCTGGTTCACCCAACTGAAAACGCAGTATCCGGGAAGTCCGTGGGCGCAAAAACTCAAATATTACTGGTAACCGCGCTACTGATGGGCCAGGCACAGGCGGCGGATGTTGTTGCCGCTCGTGAACATCCGGCTTTCTGGCTGTGGTCTGGAGTAAAGGCCAGTGACGAGCTGAAAAACGCGCAAACGGTCTATCTGCATCAGGGCGAGGTGCTGGTTCGGTCGGGTAACGTGGTTTTCCAGCGCTTGGGACTGCCGGTCAGTCGACTGACTTTTCCCTCAATCTGGCTGACCGTACGCTTTACCACGCTCGACGTACCGGAGGTGATTCCTGCCCGTATCATACGGCTGATGCAACGCTGGCAGAACGCTGGTAACCACGTCGTCGGCCTGCAGGTTGATTTTGACGCGGCGACCCACCAGCTAACCGATTACGCCCGTTTTCTACAGCAGCTACGCCAACAGCTACCGGCCGAGTTTGCGCTTGGCGTGACCGGACTACTGGATTGGGCAAAAACAGGCGATGTCGCCACACTGAACACGCTGGCGGTTGATGAACTGGTGGTGCAGAGCTATCAGGGGCGGCGCACGGTAACGAATTACCAGGCGTATCTGCCCGCACTCAGCCGCCTGCGTATTCCATTTAAGCTGGGACTGGTGCAAAACGGCAGCCGGGATCTGCAGGCAGAAGCGCAGCTGGAGAAATCCCCGTGGTACCGCGGCACGGTGGTGTTTATGCTTAATCCCTCTCGCCGTTAAGCCTTCGCTTTGTGATGACAGCAGCCAGAAAGATTATCCATGATCGGGCATTCGGCGCTGTCATCGCCGGGGCAACTCTCCGCCAGCGCCAGCAAATGCAACCGCATGGCCTGCAGCTCGCTGATATGCCGCTCAATGTCCGCTACTTTCTCTAATGTGCGTTTTTTTACGTCCGCGCTGTGACGCGCCGGATCGTTAAACAGATTTACCAGCTCACCGCACTCTTCCAGATTAAAACCAACCTGCCGCGCCTGGCGCAGCAGCGTCAGTTCATTCAGATGCTGTTGGTTGTATGTACGATAGCCATTTTCGCTACGCAGCGGCGGCGTCACTAGCCCTTTTTCTTCATAAAAGCGTATCGCTTTGCTGGTTAAACCGGTTTTTTTCGCTACATCGCTAATATTCACATTTCCCCCATCAGATCATTGAAGAGCCGAATCTCATTATAACGCACATCCTTCTCTCTTATAGATCCGAAACGATCCAGATCCACCACGCAGCAGGAAAGCCACTGGAGAACGGGGCGATAAATAAAGAAATACTCAAACCCGCTCCCCGGTTTTAGCAACATCAATATCTTATATTTTCTTCTCGAGCAGATGGGTGCGCATCAGTTCTGAAGCCATTTGAGCATCACCTTTTCTAATGTATGACAGGATTTCCCTTTGTTTTGTCGCGGTATCCAGGAAATATTGGCGATCATTTGCCGGTAACGACTCTCTTGTTTTCTCAAAATAAGTAATTAACACATCAGAGAAAACCTGCAGAACACGGTTGCCGCTTGCCTGCAGCAGGAGCAGATGAAAATCCCGATCGTGTTGATCGGCTTCTTGCGGATTGTCTGCGTTTTCTTCTATAAGCCTCAGTTCATTTTCGAGTTTCGAGAGCATGGCCGGAAAGATTCGCCGGGTTGCCAGGGGAATGATCGCACATTCAATCAGGATCCTGGCCTCTGTAAATTCCGTAATGTCAAAACCAGACAGATCGAACTGCATCAGCAGTTGGTTGTTAATGCTGCTTTGTCCCATATTTTTCAACACGCTGCCTCGGCGAGGGGCGCGTTCAAGCATCCCCATCTGTACCAGAGTGCTGAGCGCCTGACGGACTTTATAGCGAGATGTATTAAAACGAGCCGCGAGTTCAGTTTCTGTTTCAATACGTCCGTCGGCTTTACGGTTAGCATCATCAAGTAGATAATCTTTAATACTTTCAAACAGTTCGTTTTTTTTATCCATAACGTTCTCTGATTACAGTATGGCTGCATTCATAAGTATAAATAATATAATAAATTAGGTTACTTTATATACCATCGTGATAAAATTATAACCCATCATTATTAGAATAATATTAAAATATTTGTTAACAAAAAGGAATTAATTATGGTGTTATTCGTAATTGAGTTTGCGATAGTTCTTACATGTATTGGTATAGGGGGGCGCTTTGGGGGAATTGGCTTAGGCGCCGCAGGCGGATTAGGGCTCGCTATTCTGACCTTTGGCTTTGGCCTCCCTCCTGACTCTCCCCCTATTACGGTCATTTCTATTATTCTTGCAGTTATCACTTGTATCACTATCCTTCAGGCGGCAGGTGGTCTGGATCTCTTCGTTACGATGGCTGAAAGAATTCTGAGAAAGTGGCCTGGAGCAATCACTTTTCTGGGGCCAGCAGTCGCTTATCTTTTTACAGCTATATGCGGAACAGGATATGTTGCCTTTTCCGTTTACCCGGTGATTGCAGAAATAGCAGCAGATGCCAGAGTACGGCCGGAACGAGCAATGTCGATGTCAGTTATTGCCGCCAATTTTGGGCTCATTGCCAGCCCGGTGAGTGCCGTCGTAACAGGAACAATTGCCGTCCTTGCCGGGTTACATATTTCTGCTTTAGATATTTTATTAGTGACCGTTCCCGGAACGTTTCTTGGCTGCCTGGTTGGCTGTCTTTTTGTCTTTAAAAGAGGCCATGAGCTTGAAAATGATCCAGAATTTCAACGCCGGGTTGCTGAAGGTGAATTTGAGTCAGTAAAAGCTGAAGATCGTACAGCAAACATCGTGACCAAAGAAGCGAAGAGAGGATTGCTGATTTTTCTTACCGGCATCATTTTGGTTGTTGTTATGGGATCTATTCCTCAATTACGACCAGTATGGAACACTGGTTCCGGCATAGAGCGCATGAGCATCCCAACCGCGCTGCAAATAATCATGCTAACAACGGCGTGTATTATTATGATGGTGTGTCGAATTTCTCCTTCGAAACTTGATTCAGGTTCCGTTTTTAAAGCGGGCCTGGTCGGTGTCGTTGCCATATTTGGTCTGTCATGGATGATGAACTCTTTCTTTGAAGCCTGGCACGAATTATTTAATACGGCTTTTCATGGTTTTCACAACCCCGTGCTATTCGGCATAATTGTGTTTGGTCTTTCCGCCGTGATTTATAGCCCTGCAGCAACTGCGGTGGCGTTATTACCTGCTGGCGTATTAATGGGATACCCGGCTGAAACGCTGATAGCATTACTTCCGGTCACGTGTGGATCGTTTATTATTCCAGGTGGGGCACAGATTGGATGCGTGGCGTTTGACAGGACCGGAACAACCCGTATTGGTAAGTATGTGGTAAATCACAGTTATATGTTACCAGGTCTGGTCACCGTTGTGGCGTCGACCCTTTTCTGTTTCCTCTTTGCCAAAATCATATAGTGCCGAAAGACATCCCCTGCTGCATAAAACAGAGGGGATGCCGCTCATTTAGGTCAAAGCACAATCACTGTATCTCTCTTCACCTGCAACTAAAGAACAACCTGCGCAATCAGGTAGGCAAAAATTACCTGTGAGATAACCATGACGAAACCAGGACGAATATAGCTATGGTTAACCACAAAGCGTCCAATTTTGGTTGTGCCCGTTCTGTCAAACGCCACGCAACCAATCTGATTCGCCCCAGGGATAATAAAATCACCGCAGGTACAGGCAAATATAGCGATGAGATACGGAGCAGGAATACCCAGTGTGACGCCTAAGGGCATGATTGCCGCTACCGTCGCAGCCGGACTCATGATGACCAGGGAGAACAGGAATACCACAATACCAAACAGCATTGGCGCCCCATTCACGAGACCACCAAAAACGTTGATCAGTTCTGACTGGTAAGCATCAAAAAAAGTTGCTGTCATCCAGGACACACCGAGTATTGCCACGACCCCCATCAAACCGGCACGGAATACCGAACCACTATTCAGAGTACTGCTGGGAACCCTGCCGACAATCATGATGAATAATGCAGCGGTTAGCATGATCATCTGAATAACCATTGGGGTTGAAAGTCGCTTTCCATCCCAGGAAGGAAGTAGTTCTGTAAAAGATCCCAAAATGAGTACCAGCACGACCCCGATTGCAAAGATGGCCACACCTTTTTTGGCGCCAGGTGACGCAACATATTCCTGTTTCTGCTCGGAATGCATGAACTCATACTCACCAGCTGCAACACGCCGCTGAAATTCAGGATCGTCTTCCAGCTCTTTCCCACGCTTGTAGACTGAAAAGCTGGTGACGATTGCCGCCATAAAAAATGAAGGGAGGGCGATGGATAATATTTGTCCCAGTGTGATCCCAGCATATTCATGCAGGATAGCCAGCATCCCGGCGGTTGCCGCGCTCATTGGGCTGGCAGCAACCGCAACGCTGGCCGCGATGACCGTTGCGGATAATGCTCGTTCGGGACGGACTTTGGCTTCAGCGGCAACCTCTGCGATAACAGGATACAGGGAAAACGCAACATAAGTGGTTCCGCAGAATAACGTAAATACCGACGTTAATATTGGCGCAAAAAACGTAATCGCCTGCGGTTTTTTACGAAGTAACTTTTCAGCTACTCTGACCAGATAATCTAACCCACCGGCAGCCTGCAATATACTAACAGCGCCAATAACACAAATAATAATTAACATTGCCGTAATGGATGGTGAGGAGGGTTTGAGCCCAAAACCCAAAACGAGTATTGCGACCCCTAATCCCCCACCAGCACCAAGCCCCATTCCGCCATACCTTCCGCCAATTCCAATACAGGCGAGTACAATAAATAATTGTATAAAGAATAAAACGTCCATTTTTTTCACCTTAAAGAAGCTCCCGGACATTGCATCCGGGAGATATTGATTATTATATTCAGAATTATTTTAAATATTTTCTGGCTATATCAATCTGTTTTCTAACAGCATCCGGTCCGGTTCCACCATAGGACATTCTGGCTTTAATACATGCCTCCAAAGAAATATTCTCATAGATGTCATTTTCAATTTTATTATCAAATGAGCGGAACTCATCCATAGAAAGTTCTTCTAACATTTTTTTGTGTTTAATACAGTAATTAACCGCACTACCTACTACATGGTGCGCCTCTCTGAAAGGAATACCTTTACGCACAAGGTAATCGGCCATATCAGTCGCATTCGAGAACCCTCTGGCCGCCGCGCCACGGGTATTCTCTGCAAGAATGACCATTTTATCGAGCATCGGGGCCATAATTTTCAGACTGGCCTGTAACGTATCCATTGAATCATAGACCTGCTCTTTATCCTCGCTCATATCCGTATTATAAGCGAGCGGTATTCCTTTCATGATAGTCAGCATGGCCATTAGATTTCCGTACATACGCCCCCCCTTTCCGCGCATTTTTTCAGCTACATCGGGGTTTTTCTTTTGCGGCATAATGCTGGAGCCCGTACAGAAATCATCAGAAAGCTCAATAAATTTAAAATCCTGGCTGGAGAATAAAACCAGTTCCTCTGAAAGACGAGTGAGGTGCATAAAGCACATCGCTGCAGCTGCGGTGAATTCAACCATATGATCACGATCGCTGACAGAATCAATACTGTTTTCAGTCGGTTTATCAAAACCAAGCTCTCGGGCAGTGAAGTCACGGTCAATAGGAAAAGTCGTTCCTGCGAGAGCTGCCGCGCCTAAAGGACATTCTCCCATACGGTGATACAGGTCTTCAAATCGAGTCCAGTCACGACGTAACATCCAGTAATAAGCCATAATCCAGTGCGATAAAAGAATGGGCTGACCGGTTTGTAAATGCGTATAGCCCGGCATTATCGCATCAATATTATTTTCTGCTTTATTTACTATAATTTCTTGTAGATTAACAATGTCCTGTTGAATTTCGCGAATAGTGGCTCGCATATGCATTTTAGAATCTACGGTGGTCTGATCATTACGGCTGCGACCGGTATGTAGTTTCCCCCCGACAGGGCCAATGATTTCAGTCATTCTTCTTTCAATAGCCATATGAATATCTTCATCGACAGTATCGAAAATGAATTGACCTGCTTCAATTTCTTTATTTACCTGTGTTAATCCGCCAATAATGGCATTTGCTTCATCTTGCGTAATAATCCCCTGACGCCCCAACATGGTGGCATGAGCAATACTTCCCTTAATATCAAAAGGACATAAACGTTGCTCCAACATAATAGTTGCATTATAGGATTCAACTAATTTATTTGTTGGCATATCAAAACGCCCGCCCCATAACTTTGTAGACATAAAGCCTCCAACTTAATTGTTACAGAATAGTCAAATTGCCAGATAACCGGTTTGAGTTCAGTTTCAGAGTACAAAATCGCGCCTTTAATTGTCAACAAATGAAGCCATTAAATCGACTTATACAAAAATTAATTACATTTATTAAATCATTATGCTTACTAATGCTTTAAGCTAAATAAAGAGACCTTCATCGCATTTAAAAGGCCATCTGAAGAGAAATACATTCAGCATATTTAGAGGTGTCAAAATACAGTCAGCTAACCAGAAGAAAACAGCGACAATTATTTGATAAAAATCAAGAAACATTCATCAGTACGGTGAATGGCTTGAGATCCCATATACAAATGCGGATTCCGGGCTTGACCTTCCCCCAGATGGAAGGTTTACCCTTTATCACAGTCAGTAAATCCTGCAATAAAGGAGTTGGTTATGTCTCAAACAATCGATCTAACCCTGGACGGCCTGTCCTGTGGTCACTGCGTAAAACGCGTTAAAGAGAGTCTGGAACAACGCCCGGACGTTGAACAAGCGGATGTCACCGTGACTGAAGCGCACATCACCGGGAGCGCCAGTGCTGAAGCACTGATTGAAACCATCAAACAAGCCGGTTACGGCGCGGAGTTAAGCCACCCAAAGGCTAAACCGCTGACGGAGTCATCAATCCCGTCGGAAGCACTGGCAGCGGTCCCTTCCGAGCTTCCGGCAGCTACGGCTGATGATGACAGCCAACAGTTGCTGTTAAACGGCATGAGCTGCGCCAGCTGTGTAACCCGCGTACAAAATGCCCTGCAAAGCGTACCGGGCGTCACTCAGGCACGGGTAAACCTGGCGGAACGCACTGCGCTGGTAATGGGCAGTGCGTCCGCCGCAGATTTAGTGCAGGCGGTAGAAAAAGCGGGCTACGGTGCTGAAGCCATAGAAGATGATGCGAAGCGCCGCGAGCGCCAGCAGGAAACCGCCGTCGCGACCATGAAACGTTTTCGCTGGCAGGCAGCCGTCGCGCTGCTGCTGGGTATACCGGTCATGGTGTGGGGAATGATTGGCGATAACATGATGGTGAGTGACGACAACCGTAGCCTGTGGCTGGCGATTGGTCTGGCAACGCTTGCCGTGATGGTTTTCGCGGGCGGTCACTTTTACCGCAATGCGTGGAAAAGCCTGATGAATGGCACCGCGACCATGGATACGCTGGTGGCGCTGGGTACGGGGGTGGCATGGCTCTATTCCATGAGCGTCAACCTCTGGCCGCAATGGTTCCCAATGGAAGCACGACACCTTTATTATGAAGCCAGCGCGATGATTATCGGTTTGATTAACCTCGGACATATGCTGGAAGCGCGGGCTCGCCAACGCTCGTCCAAAGCGCTGGAAAAACTGCTCGATCTGACGCCACCAACCGCACGTGTCGTCACCGATGAAGGTGAAAAAAATGTGCCGCTGGCAGATGTTCAGGCAGGAATGTTGCTGCGCCTGACCACCGGCGACCGCGTTCCGGTCGATGGCGAAATCACTCAGGGCGAAGCCTGGCTGGATGAAGCCATGCTAACCGGGGAGCCGATTCCGCAACAAAAAGGCGAAGGCGATAGTGTCCACGCCGGTACGGTCGTACAGGACGGCAGCGTGCTGTTCCGCGCCAGCGCCGTAGGCAGCCATACCACGCTGTCGCGCATTATTCGTATGGTGCGCCAGGCGCAAAGCAGTAAACCGGAGATTGGCAAACTGGCTGACCGCATCTCCTCGGTATTCGTTCCGGTAGTGGTCGTTATTGCGCTGGTTAGCGCAGCTATCTGGTATTTCTTCGGACCGGCGCCACAAATTGTCTATACGCTGGTGATTGCCACCACTGTTCTGATTATTGCTTGCCCTTGTGCACTGGGCCTGGCGACGCCGATGTCGATTATTTCCGGTGTTGGTCGCGCCGCTGAGTTTGGGGTACTGGTACGCGATGCCGATGCGCTGCAGCGCGCCAGTACGCTCGATACCATTGTGTTTGATAAAACCGGGACGCTGACTGAAGGTAAGCCACAGGTTGTCGCCATCAAAACGTTTGGCAATACCGATGAAGCGCTGGCGATTCGTCTGGCTGCGGCCCTTGAACAGGGTTCCAGCCACCCGCTGGCCAGGGCGATTCTGGACAAAGCCGGTGATGTCACGCTGCCGCAGGTCAACGGGTTCCGTACGCTGCGCGGTTTGGGCGTCAGTGGTGAAACGGAAGGCCATACGCTGTTGCTGGGAAACCAGGCGCTGCTCAATGAACAGCAGGTAGATACCACTCAAATGGAAGCTGAGATTACCGCTCAAGCCTCTCAAGGGACAACTCCAGTCCTGCTGGCGATTGACGGTAAAGCCGCGGCCCTGTTAGCAGTGCGCGATCCATTGCGTAGTGACAGCGTGGCGGCCCTGCAGCGTCTGCATCGCGCCGGGTATCGTCTGGTGATGCTCACCGGTGATAACCCAACGACCGCCAACGCCATTGCTAAAGAGGCTGGTATTGATGAGGTGATTGCGGGCGTTCTGCCGGACGGTAAAGCCGAGGCGATTAAGCGTCTGCAAAGCCAGGGACGTCAGGTTGCCATGGTTGGTGACGGTATCAACGATGCGCCTGCGCTGGCGCAGGCCGATGTAGGGATTGCCATGGGTGGCGGCAGCGATGTGGCGATTGAAACCGCCGCGATTACGCTGATGCGTCATAGCCTGATGGGCGTTGCGGATGCGCTGTCTATCTCACGGGCAACGCTGCGCAATATGAAGCAGAACCTGCTCGGCGCATTTATCTATAACAGCATCGGTATTCCTGTTGCTGCCGGGATCCTGTGGCCGTTCACCGGAACGCTGCTCAACCCGGTGGTTGCCGGCGCGGCGATGGCGCTCTCCTCCATTACCGTGGTAAGCAACGCTAACCGTCTGCTGCGCTTCAAACCGAAAGAGTAAACCTTTGCCGGATGGCGCCATCAACCGCGCTATCCGGCAATTCACGCATTGCACCTTCCCGGGCCACACGCTAGCATGGAAGTCCACTTAGGGAGGTCGTATGGATTTGTTGTACCGGGTAAAAACATTATGGTCTGCACTGCGCGGCAACCACTATACCTGGCCCGCCATTGATATCTCTTTACCCGGCAACCGCCATTTTCATCTGATTGGCAGTATTCACATGGGTAGCCGCGATATGGCGCCTCTGCCTGCCAAATTACTCAAAAAGCTCAACCGTGCCGATGCGCTGATTGTCGAAGCCGATGTTTCCGGCGATGATGCGCCATTTGCTAATCTTCCGACATTTGCTGCCCTGGAAGAACGCATCAGTGAAGAGCAATTAGATAATCTGCGTAAAGTCACCGATGAATTGGGCATTTCCCCTTCTCTGTTATCGACACAACCTTTGTGGCAAATAGCCATGGTATTACAGGCGACACAGGCACAACAGCTGGGATTGCGGGCGGAATACGGGATTGATTACCAACTGCTGAAAGCGGCAAAACAAGCACACAAACCGGTGATCGAGCTGGAAGGTTCATCCAGTCAAATCGAGCTGCTATGTCAGTTACCCGATAATGGTCAGGCTCTTCTGGACGATACCCTGACGCACTGGCATACCAACGCCAGGTTGCTACAACAAATGATGGGCTGGTGGCTTAAAACGCCGCCGCGCGATAGCGAATTGACGCTTCCTAATACTTTCAGCCAGTCGTTATATGACGTATTGATGCATCAGCGCAATGTAGCCTGGCGCGATCGACTCAGGGCGATGCCAGCTGGCCATTATGTGGTGGCCGTAGGCGCACTGCATCTGTACGGAGAAGGTAATTTGCCGGAGATGTTACGGTAAAAAAATGGCCAATATTTCTATTGGCCCGTCAAAGAGGAATTTCATCATTATTATAATCCCGATGCTTAAAGCATCGGTGTAGGTCGATTGTCGCTCAAAGTCATCATCCTGCCAATACTATTGCGCAAGATGGTACTATTTTTTAGACCGCCATCAGGCGTATGCTTGTGTCGTATTTTGTCTGGGCCAGGAAAAATTGCTATGACACCCGCCGTTAAATTACTCGAAAAAAACAAGATTTCTTTCCAGATCCACACCTACGATCACGATCCGTCCGAAACAAACTTTGGTGATGAAGTGGTGCGCAAGTTAGGTCTGAATGCGGACCAGGTTTATAAAACGCTGCTGGTTGCCGTGAATGGCGATATGAAGCAGTTGGCCGTTGCCGTCACGCCGGTGGCGGGTCAATTGGATCTTAAAAAAGTCGCCAAAGCGTTAGGGGCCAAAAAGGTTGATATGGCCGATCCGCTGGTTGCGCAGCGAACGACGGGGTATCTGGTGGGCGGTATCAGCCCGCTGGGACAGAAAAAAAGATTGCCGACGCTAATTGACGCCCCCGCCCAGACGTTTGACACCATTTATGTATCCGGTGGCAAACGCGGGCTGGATATCGAACTGGCAGCCGGCGATCTGGCGAAAATTCTGGATGCGAAGTTCGCCGACATCGCCCGCCGGGATTAAGCGGTTTTAGAATGTAGGCCTGATGGCGCGCAGCTTTAAGGCCTACAAACCGCACTGATCTGTAGGCCGGATAAGGTGCCAGCACCGCCATCCGGCACTCCGCCCTGTTACTGCCAGCTCACCTCGCCCTTCGGCTCATACGCACTGGCATCCAACGGTGAGTTTTTCTGCACGTACTCTTTCAGCACTTCCGCATCGATAAACCCGGTATTCACATAACCTGGCTTGTTATCAATTCGCGGATAGCCATCGCCGCCGGTGGCGTTGAAGCTCAGCGTTGCCATGCGATAGGTTTTAGACGGGTCAACCGGTTCGCCTTTGATTTTCAGATCGTTAAGTTTACCGTCTTTCGCCACAAAGCTGACGTTGGCAAACTGCGGATAGGCCCCGGAGTCCGGCTTCATTTGCGCCACGGCGGTCAGGTAGTCAATCACCTCTTTCCCGCTCATGTCGGCATACACCACAATATTGCCGAACGGCTGCACCTTCAGCACGCTCTTATAGGTAATATCACCGCCTTCAATGGAATCACGAATACCGCCACCGCTCATCACGCCAAAGTCAGCGCTGGTCCGCGCCATTTGCGCAGCCAACAGCAGGTGTCCCATATTGGTCTGTACGAAACGAACTTTGCTGCGGTCACCTTCGAGGCGCGCATTGACGCTACCAATCTTCACGTCCAGTTGCGCTTTACCTTTATTCTGGAATGGCGTCAGCAGCGAGAGCATTTGCTGATTCTCAGCAATTTCCGGGGTGTAGAGTACGCGCTCACTTTTCCCGTTGTCCCAGGTCACTTTTTTCTTCAGGTTGACGGGGATAAGCTGGTAGTTAACCATTTTCATTTCGCCGTTACGGAACTCAAAGTCCGCCCGGCCCACGTATTTCCCCCACTCATGCGCTTGCACAATCCAGATGCCATTTTGCTTATCTGGCGCGCACGGCGTACCCGGTACGTAATCAACCTGCTTCTTGTTTTCCGAGGCCATACACACCGGATCCTGTGAGTGACCACCCACAATCATTGCCAGCGAACCCGCCGGCAGGCTACGCGCCATTTCTACGTCGCCAGGCGCGTTCGAACCGTGATTGCCATTGTCATAATGCCCCATATGGGTGGTCGCAATAATGATGTCTGGCTTTTCACCCATATTGAGTTCCTGGATGACCAGTTTGGCTTCATCGGCAGGTTTACGGAATTCGATATCGGTGAAGAACTCCGGGTTACCAATTTTCGCCGTATCGTCAGTGGTTAAACCAAGTACGGCAATTTTTAAATCCTGACGCTTAAAGATGGCCCACGGCTTAAACAAACGATCGCCAGTGCTTTTCTGGTAGATATTGGCTGAGAGAAACGGGAATTTGGACCATTTTTCCTGCTGGCGCAGCACGGTTAGCGGGTTATCAAATTCGTGATTGCCAACCGCCATCGCGTCATAGCCAATCAGGTTCATGCCGCGAAAATCAGGTTCCGCATCCTGAAGATCGGATTCTGGGACGCCGGTGTTAATATCGCCGCCGGAAAGCAGCAGTACGCTTCCCCCTTCTTCCGCCACCTCTTTACGAATACCGTCCACCAGCGTTTTTTGCGCCGCCAGCCCGTATTCCCCATATTCGCTGCGCCAGAAATGACCGTGATGATCGTTGGTATGCAGAATGGTAATTTTGTAGGTTTTATCTTTTTCGTACGCCTGCGCAGGCTGAGCTGCCAGCGCAAAAGCGGTGAATAACGCCAGCGCCACGCCCCGTTTTAAAAACTTCATATTTCTCTCCCTGAGCCAAAATCAACGACTGAAATTACAATGATATGAAATAATAGTCGAAAATGTTTTCAGAAATGAGACTTCCTTCAAACACCTTCCGCAGGTATGTTAGTCAGGTAATAATAACAAAATAGACTACCCTCATAATCGCAACCCAAACAGAAGTGACTTTCTATGGCAATAAGTGAACCAACCCCGCCAGTGGCTGGCGCGTCAGCGTCGGTTGCTAAAGCGCGCACCTCATTTGGCATTTTAGGGGCGATCAGTCTCTCTCATCTGCTAAACGATATGATCCAGTCGCTGATCCTGGCGATTTATCCGCTCTTGCAGTCAGAGTTCTCTCTGACGTTTATGCAGATCGGGATGATTACGCTAACCTTCCAGCTCGCCTCCTCGCTGCTTCAGCCAGTCGTCGGCTACTGGACGGACAAATATCCGATGCCGTGGTCGCTGCCCATTGGTATGTGCTTCACGCTAAGCGGGCTAGTGCTGCTGGCCATGGCAGGCAGTTTCCATATGGTATTACTCGCGGCGGCGCTGGTCGGTACGGGCTCATCGGTGTTTCACCCGGAGTCATCCCGCGTGGCGCGTATGGCTTCCGGCGGTCGTCATGGCCTCGCCCAGTCAATTTTCCAGGTTGGCGGCAACTTCGGCAGCTCTCTCGGGCCCTTGCTGGCGGCTGTCATCATCGCGCCATATGGTAAAGGTAATGTGGCCTGGTTTGTGTTGGCCGCGTTATTAGCGATTGTGGTTCTGGCACAAATCAGTCGTTGGTATGCTGCGCAGCATCGGATGAGCAAAGGAAAACCGAAAGTCACGATCGTTAATCCATTACCGCGTAATAAAGTGGTACTGGCGGTTAGCATTCTGCTGGTGCTGATTTTCTCCAAATACTTCTATATGGCGAGTATCAGCAGCTATTACACCTTTTATCTGATGCAAAAATTCGGATTATCGGTACAAAACGCCCAGTTTCACCTGTTTGCCTTCCTGTTTGCCGTTGCGGCCGGGACCGTAATTGGTGGACCGTTAGGTGATAAGATTGGCAGAAAATATGTTATTTGGGGCTCTATCCTCGGTGTAGCGCCATTTACCCTCGTTTTACCCTATGCAACACTGGAATGGACCGGGATTTTAACCGTGATAATTGGTTTTATCCTCGCATCTGCCTTTTCTGCCATTCTGGTCTACGCGCAGGAGCTGCTTCCGGGTCGTATCGGCATGGTTTCTGGGCTATTTTTCGGGTTTGCCTTTGGCATGGGCGGCTTGGGAGCCGCGGTATTAGGGCTGATTGCTGACCATACCAGTATTGATTTGGTCTATAAAATATGTGCTTTCCTGCCACTTCTGGGGATACTCACTATATTCTTACCTGATAACCGACATAAAGCCTGATTTTCTGACGGCCAAAAGTAAACTTTGGCCGTCTTCAGTTACAGAGACCATCAGCCTTTACTCCCCGCATACCCCTGTAGTTTTCCGATCCGTGCTTTTTTACGCCTAAAATCCCGTTTTCATCAAAATTCAATAATTATTCATAAACATAAACATTAAAATTGTCATAAACTATTACTCGGAATTTAGGTTTTCAGGATCATCACAGCAACCAAAGGAGACGGAATGCATCACGCCACCCCGCTTATCACCACCATTGTCGGCGGCCTTGTGCTCGCTTTTATATTAGGCATGATTGCCAATAAACTACGTATTTCTCCTCTGGTGGGATATCTGTTAGCGGGCGTTCTGGCCGGTCCATTTACACCTGGTTTTGTTGCTGATACCAAACTCGCGCCCGAACTGGCGGAGCTTGGCGTAATCCTGCTGATGTTCGGCGTGGGGCTGCACTTTTCCTTGAAGGATTTGATGGCGGTAAAGTCCATCGCCATTCCCGGCGCGATTGCCCAGATAGCTGTGGCGACGCTACTGGGTATGGCGCTTTCAGCGGTGATGGGCTGGTCGCTAATGGTGGGTATCGTCTTTGGACTGTGTCTTTCAACCGCCAGTACCGTTGTGCTACTGCGTGCGCTTGAAGAACGGCAGCTTATTGACAGCCAGCGCGGGCAAATCGCGATAGGCTGGCTGATTGTTGAAGATCTGATGATGGTGCTGACGCTGGTTCTCCTGCCCGCCGTCGCCGGCATGCTGGAAAAAGAAGATGTCGGCTTTGCCTCGCTGGCCGTCGATATGGGCATTACCATCGGTAAAGTGGTGGCGTTTATCGCCATTATGATGCTGGTTGGCCGTCGCCTGGTGCCGTGGATCATGGCGCGTAGCGCCGCCACCGGTTCACGAGAGCTGTTTACTCTGTCAGTCCTTGCCCTGGCATTAGGTATCGCGTTTGGCGCAGTGGAATTATTCGATGTCTCCTTTGCTCTGGGCGCGTTCTTCGCTGGCATGGTGCTGAATGAATCCGAACTGAGCCACCGTGCGGCGCATGACACCCTGCCGCTGCGCGATGCGTTCGCCGTATTGTTCTTTGTATCTGTTGGTATGCTGTTTGATCCGTTAATTTTGATCCAGCAGCCGCTGGCGGTACTGGGTACGCTGGCGATAATCGTCTTTGGTAAATCTGTTGCCGCCTATTTCCTCGTGCGCCTGTTTGGTCACTCCCAACGTACAGCGCTCACCATTGCCACCAGCCTGGCGCAGATTGGTGAGTTTGCCTTCATCCTGGCGGGTCTGGGAATGGCGCTAAACCTGCTACCGCAGGCCGGGCAAAATCTGGTGCTGGCGGGGGCTATTCTGTCGATTATGCTCAATCCGGTACTGTTCGCGGTGTTAGAAAAATATCTCGCGAAAACCGAAACGCTGGAAGAACAGACGCTGGAAGAAGCCATCGAAGAAGAGAAACAAATTCCGGTGGATATCTGCAATCACGCTCTGCTGGTAGGCTTTGGCCGCGTCGGTAGTCTGCTGGGTGAAAAATTGATGGCTGCCGGGATTCCGCTGGTGGTTATCGAAACCTCACGTACGCGGGTGGATGAACTGCGTGAGCGCGGGATCCGCGCGGTGCTGGGAAATGCCGCCAACGAAGAGATTATGAATCTGGCGCATCTGGATTGCGCACGCTGGCTGCTACTGACGATTCCAAATGGCTATGAAGCCGGTGAAATCGTCGCTTCCGCTCGCGAAAAGTGCCCGTCGATTGAGATTATCGCCCGCGCGCATTATGACGATGAAGTGGAATATATTACCGACCGCGGTGCCAATCAGGTCGTCATGGGCGAGCGTGAAATCGCCCGCACTATGCTGGAGCTGATTGAAACGCCACCTGCCGGTGACGTTGCTACTGCCAGTTAATATTACGTGCCGGATGGCGCTACGCCATCCGACCTACGTATTCCCACACCAGAGTAGGCCCGATAAGCGCAGCACCATCGGGCAAGAACTCAGCGGTCCCAGTACGACTCTTCGAGACTATCTTCACGTTCTGGCAAACCGCGCGTCAGGCGTGGTGAATGTTGATTCAGCACCTGATAACTCACGCGATTAGCATATTTACACACCTGGGCTAACGATGAATAGGTCAGCCAGGTGAACTTGTGCTTGCTGGAGTTAGGCACGTTGCTGCGGTGGTAGCTGTTGGCGGTAATATCATGCAGCAATGCCGCCAGCGCACCGTCGCCAGCGCCGTTGGTGTTCATGATCTTTTCAGGCCCGCCCATATACGGTGCGATGTGCGAATACACGCGTAGCGGATTAGTACAGTCTTTATGGCGCATGGCGCGGCTGAATTCGTACTGGTTGAATTCGGCAATAGCCCCCGGCAGCAGCGGATGTTGAGTTTTACGTTTGGCTTCTTCTTCCGTAAAGCCCGCCATATACAGACCCGCCGGACCCGCAGTGCACAGCACCAGATCCACCCAATCCAGCGCTTTGTCGGAGGCCAGCAGCGGATCGCTCTCGCCGGTCAGCGCTTCGGCCTCTTCTTCATTCATCGCCAGAATAGAGACATGCTCTTTCAGGAATGCCTGCCACCACTGCGGGTTATCGGCAATAACGAATTTGGTACCCAGCGTCAGAACCACCGGCACATTGTGTTTTTTGGCATATTCGATCGCCTTCATGGTCGCTTCCGGCATCGGCTCGCCCGGTTCGCAACGCACCAGATAGGAGGTCAGCACCAGCGCGGAGGCCCCGGCAATAACTGCCTCGGGGATGCTATCCGCCCGCAGCTTATTCATATGTCCGAGGCTGATAGCGAACGTGCGCTCACCGGATTCGCCAATCAGCGTAAAGCAGCGGCCAATCGGTCCATTAACGCCCTGCAGGTAGTTCAGATCGGTACGGCTGGAGGTATTACATAAATAACGGTACGCGTAGCTACCAATCTCGATATTGCTGCACATCACGCCCAACAGTACCGAGCGGTCATCCGCCAGCACGGAGTAGTTGTGCATCGTGTTACCGATAGTTCCACCGGCAAACTGATGGGTGATCAAATTGTCACGTACCAGCTCCTGGTAGAGCGCTTCGGCAACATCGTCTGCAATCACCAGAGAGTGCCCGGCGCTTAATCCATAACGTTTTACAAAGTCATCATCAACTTTGGCTTCAATATCTACCAGCGTCTGGTCGATACCCACCACCCAGGCTGCGCTGGTTTCATTTTCAGGCTGAATCTGTTGCAGCAATGGATCGCGCGCGCTGACAGGAAAATAGTGTTTGGATTTACGTTTACCGGGAAATTTCATGGTCGATTTTACGGGTGATTAGCTGAGCGGTGCATGGTAGCACATTCCCTGCTTTGCATGCGATGCGGCGCTGAGTTTCAATATCGGACGGTGGGATCGCAGTTTATACGGGGGTAATTTCTACAATAAATCACCTTCACAAGGAGCGTTTATGAAGCCGGAAAATAAGATCCCCGTACTCGACAGAATTTCAGACGAAATGAAAACCGTGGTGAATTTTCATCGCGACGATCTGCCGCCCTGGCCCGCCGCCGATGACATCGTGGCCCAACGCCAACACTATATCCACGAACGACAATTGTGGAATGCCGATGCCCCGCAGATGAACACCCGGGAATGCGTCATTTCTACCGCGCGCGGCCCCGTTGCCACGCGAATTTATTCTCCGCAACCCCATAGTCAGGCCACGCTGTATTATCTGCACGGCGGCGGTTTCATTCTTGGTAATCTGGATACTCACGATCGCATTATGCGCTTACTGGCGCTTTACACGCAGTGCACGGTAATTGGCATCGACTATTCGCTCTCGCCGGAGGCTCGTTTCCCGCAAGCCATCGAGGAGATTGTCGCCGTCTGTCAGTATTATCACCAGCACGCGGGCGACTATTCTCTGAATGTGGATCATATTGGTTTTGCCGGTGATTCCGCTGGCGCGATGCTGGCGCTTGCCAGCGCGTTGTGGCTGCGGGACAAACAGATTGCCTGCGGCAAGGTCGCAGGCGTACTGCTGTGGTATGGACTTTACGGCCTGCAGGATTCGCCCAGCCGACGGCTGATGGGCGGAGCATGGGATGGTTTATCGCGGGAGGATCTGCAGATGTACGAAAACGCGTACCTGCGTAGCGCCGACGATCGCGAGTCGCCGTATTATTGCTTATTCAATAACGACCTGACGCGCGACGTGCCGCCATGTTTTATCGCCGGCGCGGAGTTCGATCCGTTGATTGACGACAGCCGCTTATTATTTCAGACGTTACAGACGCATCAGCAGCCCTGCCAGTACAAAATGTACCCCGGCACGCTGCACGCCTTCCTGCACTACTCGCGGATGATGAAAACCGCCGACGATGCGTTGCGGGAGGGCGCGCGTTACTTCAAAGCACAACTTTAACGATAGGCAGCGGTCAGTTTGACCATCATTTCAATATGTTCCGGTGTGGCATTCAGCGCCGGAATATACTCATATTGCTGGCCGCCAGCCTCGAGGAAAATCTCCCGGTTTTGCACCGCGATCTCTTCCAGCGTTTCAAGGCAATCTGCCGCAAAGCCCGGACACATAACCTGGATATGTCGGGTCCCTTTCTCCGCCAGCATTTTTAACGTTTCGTCGGTATACGGCGTCAGCCACGGTTCGCGACCAAAACGCGACTGGAAGGTCATCATCACTTTTTCCGGCGGCAGGCCAAGCGCAGAGACCAGCTCACGTGTCGTATCGCGACAGCGCTGAGGGTAGTCATCGCCTTCGTCGGCGTAACGTTGTGGAATCCCATGGTAGGAGAGCAGCAGTAAATCGGGTTCGCCGTGTTTGGCGAAGGAGTCACGGGCACTTTTTGCCAGCGCGTCAATATAGGCACTGTCATCGGCGTAATCACGAATAAAAGAGACGCCGGGAATACTGCGTTTACGCGCCAGGATACGCGCGAGTTCATCCCACACCGCCGCCACCGTCGAACAGGAATATTGCGGGTACAGCGGTAACACGACAATGTGTTCAACGCCACTTGCCAACAGTTCGTCGACTGCGCACTCAAGCGAAGGCGAGCCGTAGCTCATGCCCAACGCAACAGGCGTATTGGGCAGGCGTTGTGCCAGCGCCTGCTGTTGTGCCTTGCTGTAGACCATCAGCGGCGAACCGTCTTCCATCCAGATTGACTGGTACAGCTTTGCCACGCGTGGCGCACGCAGCGGCAGGATCACCCCACGCAGCAACGGCCACCACAGCAGGCGGGAAGTATCGACTACACGTTGATCGCTTAAAAACTGGCGCAGGTAGCGTTTAACAGCTTCAGGAGTGGGGGCATCGGGAGTGCCGAGGTTTGCCAGCAGGATACCGGTTTTCGTCTGACGCATTACCGCCTCTTATCGATTCAAATTGTTGATAATTGTAGCGGAAAAGTGATGAAGAAGAACTAATTGCTGCGAGAGGTAAGACATGAATTTGCCTGATGGCGCTGCGCTTATCTGGCCTACAAAAAAATCATAGGCCGGATAAGGTGTTTACACCGCCATCCGGCATTGACTGCGCTAAAACTTAACCGAGGATTTTTTCCAGCGCTGCGCGCACGTCAGCCACGGCCTGAGTGCCGTCTACTTTCGCGTATTTGGTGTTACCCGCCTGCGCTTCTTTAGAGTAGTAGCCGATCAGCGGCGCGGTCATCTGATGGTATTCCACCAGGCGCTTACGCACCGTCTCTTCCTGATCGTCTTTACGGGTAGTCAGTTCTTCGCCAGTCACGTCGTCTTTACCTTCAACCTTAGGCGGGTTGAATTTGATGTGGTAAACGCGGCCAGAAGCAGCGTGTACGCGACGGCCCACGATACGGTCAACGATCAGCTCGTCAGGTACGTCAAACTCCAGAACGTAGTCCACGTTGATACCTGCTTCTTTCATGGCGTCAGCCTGCGGAATAGTACGCGGGAAGCCATCCAGCAGGAAACCATTACGGCAGTCTTCCTGAGCAATACGCTCTTTTACCAGCGCGATCACCAGCTCATCAGTCACCAGCTTACCGGCGTCCATGATGTCTTTCGCTTGTTTGCCCAGCTCGGAGCCAGATTTCACGGCGGCACGCAGCATATCACCGGTGGAGATTTGCGGAATACCATACTTCTCCATGATGAACTGAGCCTGAGTTCCTTTACCCGCGCCCGGAGCGCCAAGCAGAATGATACGCATTACGAAAATCCCCTTAAAGGTTGTCGATATTTTTTAAAAAGCGCTAAACGATACCACCATCACGCAATTGGCTCAAGGAAGACGCCCGACGCTGAAACGGTTAATGGAGGGAAAATTGAAAATAAGGAGTGAAATTGCCGGATGGCGGTGTAAACACCTCATCCGGCCTACAATATCTTTTTAATCGTAGGCCGGATAAGCGTTAGCGCCATCCGGCATTAGATGATGACGATCAGGACACCAGCAGCTGGTTCATACGACGGATGAACTGGTTAGGATCTTCCAGCGTGCCGCGTTCGGCGAAGAGAGCCTGATCCAGCAGCAGTTCAACCCACTCTTTAAACTGCGTTTCGTCCTGGGTATCCGCCGTGCGTTTTACCAGCACGTGGTCCGGGTTAAGTTCAAAGATATATTTCACGTCCGGTACGGCCTGACCCGCAGCAGCGAACAGTTTCGCCATCTGGGTGCTCATTTCGTCCGCATCGGTGGTGACGATGGTCGGCGTGTCAGTCAGACGGTGGGTCAGACGCACTTCTTTGACGCGATCGCCCAGCAGGGTTTTCACGCGTTCAACGAACGGTGTCAGCGCTTTTTCCGCTTCTTTCGCGCTCTCGTCCACTTCATCCGCCAGTTTATCGATGGACTCGTCGGCTTTCGCAACGGACTGGAACGGCTTGCCGTCGAACTCGGTCAGGTAGTTCATCATCCACTCATCAATGCGATCAGAAAGCAGCAGGACTTCAATGCCTTTCTTACGCAGCAGTTCCAGGTGCGGGCTGCTCTTCGCCGCCGCGTAGCTGTCTGCAGTGATGTAGTAGATTTTCTCCTGCCCTTCTTTCATGCGGGAGATATAGTCTTCCAGCGACACGGTCTGTGCGGAGGAGTCTGTGTGCGTAGACGCGAAGCGCATCAGCTTAGCGATAGTTTCCTGATTGGCGTGGTCTTCCGCCGGACCTTCTTTCAGCACCAGGCCGAACTGTTTCCAGAAGGTCTGGTATTTTTCGGCGTCATCTTTCGCCAGTTTTTCCAGCATCTGCAACACGCGTTTGGTCAGCGCGCTGCGCAGGTTACGGGTGACGGTGCTGTCCTGCAGGATCTCGCGGGAAACGTTCAGCGGTAAATCGTTGGAATCTATCAGACCGCGCACAAAGCGCAGATAGTTCGGCATAAACTGCTCGGCGTCGTCCATGATGAACACTCGCTGAACGTACAGTTTCAGACCATGCTTGTGATCGCGGTTCCACATATCCCACGGCGCCTGCGACGGAATGTACAGCAGGCTGGTGTACTCCTGCTTACCTTCCACACGGTTGTGGCTCCAGGTCAGCGGGTCAGTAAAGTCGTGGGCGATATGCTTGTAAAATTCGTTGTACTCGTCGTCTTTGATTTCCGACTTGTTACGCGTCCACAGCGCCTGCGCCTTGTTGATCTTTTCCCAGGAAACCACGGTCTCGCCGTCTTTCTCTTCGGATTTTTCGATCTCTACCGGCAGCGCGATATGGTCGGAATATTTGCTGATGATGGAACGTACACGCCAGTCATCCAGGAACTCGTCTTCACCTTCGCGCAGATGCAAAGTGATTTCGGTGCCGCGATCGTCTTTGGTGATATCGGCAACGGTGTACTCGCCTTCGCCCGCAGATTCCCAGAACACGCCGTTCTCAGGCTTGTCGCCCGCCGCGCGGGTACGTACGGTCACTTTATCAGCCACGATAAACGCCGAGTAGAAGCCAACCCCGAACTGACCGATCAACTGGCTGTCTTTCGCCTGATCGGAGCCCATGGATTCGAGGAAAGATTTGGTACCGGATTTCGCAATGGTCCCCAGATGATCGATGACGTCATCACGGTTCATCCCCACGCCGTTATCAGCAATGGTCAACGTACGCTTATCTTTATCGAAGGAAACACGCACGCGCAGTTCACCGTCACCCTCGTACAGATCCGGGTTAGACAGTGCACGGAAACGCAGCTTGTCTGCTGCATCTGAGGCGTTAGAGATAAGCTCACGCAGGAAGATTTCTTTATTGGAATACAGAGAATGGATCATCAGGTGCAGAAGCTGTTTTACTTCTGACTGAAAACCACGAGTTTCTTGTCCTTTCATGTAGATCTACCTCAACAATGCCATTTTCAATGGTAAAAACACGTTGAGGGTGAAATGGGGACAAGCGGGAAAGATTTCAAGCGGAAGCCGCCGTCGCGGCCTCCGTTTGTTCAGAATTTAATCTTGTGACGCCCGGCCAGAGAGTGCGACAGCGTGGTGCCGTCGACCATTTCCAGCTCGCCGCCGACCGGTACGCCATGGGCGATACGGCTGGCTTCAACGCCATACTGCATGCAAAGCTCAGCAATATAGTTGGCGGTCGCCTCTCCTTCGACCGTGGGATTGGTCGCGAGGATCAGTTCGTTGATTTGCTCAGACGCCAGTCGCTGTTCGAGACGATCCAGCCCGATATCATCAGGGCCAATACCGTCCAGCGGTGACAGGTGCCCCATCAGCACGAAGTAACGTCCAGAAAATTGGCCGGTTTGCTCAATGGCATAGATGTCCGCCGGACTCTCCACCACGCAAATCTGACCATTTTCCTGACGACGCGGGTTCGAACAGATGTTACAGACGTCCTGCTCTGTGAAGGTGCGGCAATCGGCACAGTGGCCGATTTCCGACATCGCCTTCGTTAACGCCTGCGCCAGACGCATCCCGCCGCTGCGATCGCGCTGAAGTAGCGTGAACGCCATGCGCTGCGCAGACTTCGGGCCAACGCCCGGCAGACAGCGCAGTGCTTCCATAAGCTGAGTTAACAGCGGGCTGGTTTGCATCAGAACGGCATCTTAAAGCCAGGCGGCAGCTGCATTCCGGAAGAAACAGAAGCCATCTTCTCTTTCTGCGTCTCTTCAATGCGACGCGCCGCGTCGTTGAATGCCGCAGCAACCAGGTCTTCCAGCATCTCTTTGTCGTCTTCCAGCAGGCTTGGATCGATCTCCACGCGACGGCAGTTGTGCGCGCCGTTGATAGTCACTTTTACCAGACCCGCACCAGATTCGCCGGTCACTTCCAGCTTGGCGACTTCTTCCTGCATCTGCTGCATTTTTTCCTGCATCTGCTGGGCCTGTTTCATCAGGTTACCCAGACCGCCTTTACCAAACATAGGCTTCTCTCTCAATCACGTTAAGGGATGACGACCGTCCAACCATCAGGCTGACGATCAAATGGGGCGAATACTCTCTTCGTCCAGGTCTGCATCGAAAAAACGACGCAACGTCTGAATGTTATTATCCGCAATAATCGACTCACGCGCCTGCGCGAGTTTCTCTTCATAAATGGCCTGACGCCACTCCAGCGGCGTGCGCACCGCTGGATTATCATCTTCAACGATGGTCAATTCAACCGTTGACCCCGTTAAGGTACTCAATGCTTCGGCCAGTTTTTGCTGCGCGCCGCTGGAATTAAGGTGCCGTTGTGTGGAACGTAGGTGCAGGCAAACCACGTTGCCATACTCTTCTTTCCAGGCATTCAGCGCCACCTGCTCCACCAGTTTAGGCAGCGAAAGCTGGCTCACCTGAGCAGCCCAGGGATCACGCTCAATGGCTTCTGCCGCCAGTTTTGCCGCCAGTTCCGGCGTTTTTTCATGCTCAAGCGCTTTTTTCAGCGCTTTCGGCGTGGCAACGACTTCTTTGACTTCGGCTACGGGATTGGTCGTTTTCCAGCGATACGCTTCCTTCTTCGCTGGCGCTTTTTCCAGCGCAGAAACTGCAGGGCGCGCCTGAACGCGTTCCGACACCGAAGCCAGTCTTTCCAGCGCAGCATTATTCACCGGCCGCGCGCGGGAAGCGGCTGCCGGTTCACTCTTTTTTGGTTTGGATGCTCCCTGAGCGCGTTGCAGCTGGCTGCGCGCCGCCAGCACCTGGCTGGTGGCATCAGAGAGCGGCACATTCTGTTGCTGCTGCGCTGGCGCAGGCTGCTGTGATATCTGCGTCGGGGTCATCACCGCAGTGGGCGCGACGGGGGCAAACGACTGGCGTGGGACTTCAGGCTCCGGCAGCGGCATGCGCGGATGAAAAGCCAGCGCACGCAGTAGCGTCATTTCGACACCCATTCGTCTGTCCGGCGCATACGGCAGTTCTTTGCGCCCAATTAACAGGGTTTGATAGTAAAGCTGTATATCGGTTGGCGGCACGATTCGCGCCAGTTCGCGCATACGCTGTTCAATGGCGGCCATATCGCTGCCGAGCGCAGCGGGCGAAAGTTGTACCATAGCAATGCGATGCAGCAAAGCCGACATCTCAACCAGCAGCGCTTCCCATTCAATACCCCGTGCGGCGGCATCGTTCACCAACGTCATAACGCGTTCGCCGTCAGCCGCGACAACCGCTTCAACAAGCGAGAGTGCCTGGTCATCGTCCAATGTGCCGAGCATGGTGCTCACTGCGTCGGTCGACACCTGACCATCGCCGCTGGCAATCGCCTGATCGGTCAGACTCAGCGCATCGCGCAGGCTGCCGTCCGCGGCGCGGGCCAGCAGTTGCAAGGCGCGTGGCTCATGGGCGATATGCTCTTCTTTGAGGATATGCTCAAGCTGATGGCGAATCTGTTCAACATCCAACGCTTTAAGATGGAATTGCAGACAGCGCGACAGGATAGTCACCGGCAGCTTCTGCGGATCGGTGGTCGCCAGCAGGAATTTAACGTGCGCAGGTGGCTCTTCGAGCGTTTTCAGTAAGGCGTTAAAGCTGTGGCGCGACAGCATGTGCACTTCGTCGATCAAATAGACCTTGAAGCGACCGCGCGCAGGCGCGTACTGAACGTTATCCAGCAGATCGCGGGTGTCTTCGACTTTGGTGCGTGAGGCGGCATCGATTTCAATCAGATCGACAAAACGCCCCTGCTCAATTTCACGGCAGTTATCGCACACGCCGCACGGCGTGGCGGTGATGCCGGTTTCACAGTTTAGTCCCTTCGCCAGTAAACGGGCGATAGAGGTTTTTCCGACGCCACGGGTGCCGGAAAACAGATAAGCATGATGAATACGCCCTAACGACAAGCCGTTCGCCAGTGCCGTCAGCACATGTTCCTGGCCGACGACGTCAGCAAAGGTTTGGGGGCGCCATTTTCGGGCTAAGACCTGATAACTCATTGGCAGGCTCTGAAAGGCTGGAGGGTGGATTCACAGGAGGATAATGCTAACACAACCTCGCAGCGACGGCGAGGTTGTGTGTCTCGGTATTACTTCAGCCGAGATGAGATAGCCGACTTAGTGGCCCGGGAACGGAACCAGGCTATAACAGGTCAGCCCCTGTTTTTCCAGGCGCTGTTCGCCGCCCAGGTCAAACAGGTTAATGATAAAAGCAGCATCGGTCACTTCGCCACCCAGACGGCGGATCAGTTTCACGGTGGCTTCAATCGTGCCGCCGGTTGCCAGCAGGTCGTCCACTACCAGGACCTTATCGCCCGGTTTGATGGCATCAACGTGGATTTCCAGCTGATCGGTGCCGTATTCCAGCTCATAGCTCTCGGCGATCACTTCACGCGGAAGCTTGCGGGGTTTACGTACCGGAACAAAGCCGACGCCCAGACCCAATGCTACCGGCGCGCCAAACAGGAAGCCACGCGCTTCGGTGCCAACCACTTTAGTGATACCCGCATTTTTGTAGCGTTCAACCAGCAATTCAATGCTGAGGGCGTAGGCTTTCGGGTCTTCCAGTAAGCTGGTGACATCGCGAAAAAGAATGCCCGGTTTCGGGTAGTCGTGGATGCTTTTGATGCTATTTTTGAGAAACTCAAGCTGCTGTGCAGTCGCGGTCATAAGTTTGTGCCTGATTAATTCGGTATTACTTCACGGCGCACTATACACTTCATCCTCGACGTGTCTTGAATGATTTTGTGTCTATATTAAGGGCCAGGGTTACATTTGCTTAACCTTTGACCACCTGCGCCTGTGCTCGAAAACGGTCGAATTTACTGGCTGTGAGCGACAATTGCAACAGCGATTATTGCGCTTTATTGCTTTTGTTGTTTTTCATCAATCACCGGGATCCGCCACATAAAAATCAGTAAACAGGCGAGAATAACCAGCAGCAGGCCGCGTACCCACATCATATTGACCAGCCACAGTGAAATACCAAACGTAATCAATATCAGCAAAATAGCGCGCGGCTTTGCGCCCGGCGGCATCGCGCGGTGTTTTTGCCAATGGCGCAGATACCCGCCGAACCACGAACGATACAGCAGCCAATCGTGAAAACGCGGCGATGAGCGGGCAAAACACCAGGCAGCCAACAGGATAAATGGCGTCGTGGGTAATAGCGGCAATACCACGCCCAGCGTTCCTAATACTACCGCTAGCCAGCCAATGATGATTAGAATAATGCGTTGCATAATATGAGTACTTAACACAGAGAATCGCTACTTTAGCATAACAGTTCTCATTTTCATCGGAGTGTTGTCGTGAAAACCGTCATGCTGCTACAGACGCTCGAAAACCAGCTTAACCGCCTGCGGCAGCGTTGTGCCCCGTTGGCGCACCATACAACGCTGAGCGCCCGCTTTGACAGGCATCTGTTTCACACTCGCAGTACGTTGCTGCAGGCGTGTCTGGATGAAGCAGAAGAAAATCTTAAGGCCCTACGCCGCGCGGTTGATCAGCAACAACTACCACAAATTAGCTGGCTTGCGGAACATCTTGCCTCACAGTTAGAGGCGATTTCACGCGAAACCACCAGCTGGTCGCTCAGAGAGTGGGACTGCGCCTCTCCCGGTCTGGCGCGTTGGCAGCGCAAGCGGGTTCAACACCAGGAATTTGAACGCCGGCTGGTTGAAATGACGCGTGAACGCAAAGAGCGCCTGGCTCAGGCTACTGGCTTTGAAGAACAGCAAAAGCTGCATCGTGAAGTAGAAGCATTCGAAGCGCGACTCGCGCGCTGTCGTCATGCACTGGCAAGAATAGAAAATGTGCTGGCGCGTTTAACCCGCTAATCCCCGGAGAATTTATGTCATTAGAGAACGCCCCGGACGAGGTCAAACTGGCCGTCGACCTGATTGTTTTACTTGAGGAAAATCAGGTTGCGCCTGAGACCGTGCTGAAGGCGCTAGAGATTATTAAACGGGATTACGAAAGGAAGCAGCTCTCTTCTTCTAAAAAAGCGCTATAGCTGAAATGCCTGATAGCGTTGCACTTATCAGGCCTACGAATGAATGAAAGCTCGCAGGCCTGATGATTTTTTCTATTAACCTACCGAAGGCGTCGGATCGTCACCCTTGATGATGTCACGCTTAACCTCGGTCACAGTGTCCCCTTTCGCATTATGCAGGTGCACTTCGAGCTGGTTAAAGGCGATATCAATGTCATTTTCACGGCACAAACGATCGACCGCACGGTTAAGTTCGTCAACCGTATGGCTACGATCGCGCAGTTCACGCACGTATAAACGCAGCTCATGATCCAACGTGCTGGCACCGAAGGCGGTAAAGAACACCGCTGGCTCCGGATCGTGCATCACTTTCGGATGTTCCATCGCCGCCTGCAGCAGCACTTTCTTCACTTTCTCCAGATCCGAACCGTAGGCCACACCAATGCGGATCACCAGACGCGTAGTGGTATCGGAAAGCGACCAGTTGATCAAACGCTCCGTCACAAAGGCTTTGTTCGGGATGATCACCTCTTTGCGATCAAAGTCGGTAATAGTGGTGGCACGGATACGGATCTTGCTGACCGTTCCCGAGAATGTTCCGATGGTCACGGTATCGCCGATACGTACCGGGCGCTCAAACAGAATAATCAGACCGGAAACAAAGTTACCGAAAATCTCCTGCAAACCAAAACCAAGACCAACCGACAAAGCTGCGGCCAGCCACTGTAGTTTATCCCACGAGACGCCGAGCGATCCGAAGACCGTCATCGCACCGATGGCGATGATCGCATAGTTAAGAATGGTGGTGATCGCATACGACGCCCCCTGGCGCATCTTCAGTCGCGAGAGCACCAATACTTCCAACAGGCCGGGTAAGTTACGGATCAGCGCCCACGCGACCATTGACGCAATAATCGCAAACAGCAGGCTGCCCATGGTGACGCTTTTCACCACTGCGGCCCCCGCTTCTGTCGCGTTATAATGCCAGAGCGTAATGCTGTCGAGGTAACTGAACACGGTGATCAGATCGGACCAAATTGCCCAGAACAGAACACCAAACAGGGCAACCATCACCAGCATGGTGATACGCAAGGTTTGCTGGTTAACCTGCTCCAGCGCAATGGTCGGTTCTTCTTGCGGTTCCGCGCCTTCCGCCCCTTCTTTCACCAGGTTCTGACGACGCGCTAACGCACGACGCCAGGCGATACGCCGCGCCGCTACGCTCAACCCGCGAAGTACCGTCTGATACAACAGGTTCCAGACAATAACCAGATAAACCGTTTCAATCCAGCGCCCCGACAAGCGCAGCGTGGTATAGAAATACCCTGTCGCCGTCAGCACCATCAATGCGATAGGGATAATAGACAGCACGGTAATGGTGACCAGACGCAGACCATGCGACTCTTTGTCACGCCAGCTTTCACGGCACATTGGCCATACCAGGAAGGCGATCAGCAACAGGTTGAGGAAAATGACGGACTGACCAAGCACATCGTCCATCAGATTGAGCGGTGACAGTTCAGCAACAACCGACCAGAAGTTAAGCGGTAACAACGCCAGGCTAATACGCACAATCTGACGACGCCAGTGGCTGGTTTGCTTTGCAGGCATGCCAAAATGGCGTATCGCCACGCCATCTTTTTCCAGCACCTTCCAGCACAGACCAAACACCAGCCAGAAGACGGTCATCTTCTTACTGAACGCCCACAGCAGGTCGCTGATATTCAGCTGCATGGTAAGCAGAATCAGACCCACGGCGAGGATAATCAGACAGGCCGGCAGCGCTCTGATGAGATCGATCAGTATCGCTTTTGGCGTATTGAGCTGACTGTCATTACGAAGGTTGCCTACCGCAGCGGCTAATTTCGCCTGATATTCTTTCAGCCATTTCAAACGCCAGCGGATTAACCCGGCGATGAGCAGCAGCGGCAACCCTGCGAGGAAGGCAATAAATACCGCTGGCCAGGCTTTTTCCCAGTTCACCGTGATTTTCATCGACTTAAACTGGTCTTTCAGCGTTTGCGGGAAGGCTTTGATCCAGTCCCAGTCCATTGGGCGGTTACTGTTAACCCAAAAAATTTGCTGGGTGAGGATCCCTTTCAGGTTTTTCGACACGCTCATCAACTGCTGCTGGTTGATTTGCAGGTTAATCGCCATCATCAACTGGTTACCCAGTTGCTTATTCAACTGATCCAACAGCTCCCGGCGCATATCCACGACCTGCAGCAGGGCATCATGAACTTCACCGTTGACTTCGCTGCTGTGCCCTTCTTCCAGTTTGGCGACAAACGCATCATTCTGGAACAGGGCGTCACGTTGCTGATTGACCTCGAACTGCTCCAGACGCAAATCGGCGATCCGGTTAGTCATATCGGCAAGCTCATCTGCCGACGGCAGCGTTTGTTGCTGCTGGTACAGAATACGTGACAGCAGCAGACTGCCTTTCAGGACAGCGATCTGCTCTTTAATATTGCGTTCGGATTGCAGCGCGCGATCGAGCCAGTTTTTGACCTTAATGTTTTGCTGCATCAGGTTATTGCCGTTTTCGGTCGCGGCGATTAGACGCTGGCTAAGCTGATGGTTGACGTCCAGTTCCTGCTTCACTAACGGATTAGACTGAATACGCTCAGCTTCGTCAGGCGATACCGCTTCCTGCGCCGTCTTTTCGGTTAACGTCAGTCGTTTGCTGTTTACCGCTTCTTGCAGGAGCTGGAGCTGGTGTTCAAGACGATTGCTGTTTGCCGTCACGTAATCGCGTTGTTTTTGCAAGGTGTCCTGCAAAATCGTATTACCTTCAAGGCTTTTACGTTGTTGATCGATCTGCGCGTTCAAGAGCGCCTGCTGTGCCTGCAGCAGGACCTGCTGGCTGGGGCGCAACGCCGCCTCACCCACGTTATTACCATCAAGCCGATTGCGGATTTGCTGCATTTGCTGCGACGCGGTGTACATCGCATTTTGCACGCGCTCTGGCTGAGTCTGCAGTGATACCAGTTGGCTGTTATAAGCGGCCAAATCGTTTTGCGCGCTTTGCAGGTCATCCAATACCTGCGCCACGCGCGACTCCAGCTGGCGTAAGGAGAGCGTACTCAGCGTTTTTCGCGTTTCATCGTCATTATCAACATCGCTGAGCGAATTTAGCGCATCCGTCGCCTGACGCATTTTCTCCGGCGCCTCGGCAACTTTCTGCCGAAGCTGTACGGTCTCATCTTTCACGCGATCGATTTTATCCAGCGTGGCGATGGTATCGGTCAGATCCTGCTGAACCAGCTTATCCTGCGCGGAGAGATCTTTTTGTTTATTCAGCGCGTCCAGTTGGCTCTGAATATCCGCTTTCGTCGGCAGATCTCCACTCTGTTGCGCCCGTGCAAATGCTGACGACTGGCAAGAAAGCAATAGAATGAAGAAAAGAAAGGTAATAGCAATAAGATGCTGTGAACGTTTATAGAGCTGCAACATAGTCATGAGAATGAACGTTTCTGAACCGGAAAAGTGACCGGAAATAGTCAAGCGGCAAGAATATCACGGCTGTGAGCGGCAGAATAGCAGCAGGCAAAACGACCAGGATAATTCCTGGTTCAGACCGCAAAAGTTAGCAGGATTTCGCCACATTAACCCGCAGGCTTGGGCAGAGAAGACACATCTCCAACAGCACTGCGACGTATTCACGCGCTTCTTTTTTCAGATCAAAAGATTCAGGGGCAAATAACCAGTTCTCTATAATTCCGGTAACATAGCTACGCAGCAGCACCGCCACGCGCCGCGTGTTCAGATTTTCCGGCAGCATGTTGGCATTCATGCAGTGCCGCAATGTTTGTTCGATACGGTCGTAATTCTCAATACACAGACTGCGTTGAGCTAGCTGAACAGCGGCCATTTCCCCGACAAATTCGCATTTGTGGAATATAATTTCCAACAACAAACGTCGACGTTCTTCTGTCACGGTAGCTTCAAGAACGTAAATTAAAATTTCTCTTAATACTGATAGTGGATCGTCGGGGAATTTTGCTTGATACTCAGTCTCTAACTCATCAATGTTAGGTTTTGCTAGCTCCCAAATTTCACTGAATAAATCCGATTTGTTTTTGAAATGCCAATAGATTGCGCCGCGCGTGACACCAGCGGCTTTTGCGATCTCCGCAAGCGAGGTGGATGATACCCCTTGTTGCGAAAACAAACGCAGAGCAACATCGAGAATGTGCTGTCGTGTTTCCTGTGCTTGTTGTTTGGTTTTTCGTGCCATAGGTCAGTGAATTTACAGGTGTTAGATTTACATACATTTGTGAATGTATGTACCATAGCACGACGATAATATAAACGCAGCAATGGGTTTATGGGCTTTAAGCCATTGATCAATTTGAAATCGGACACTCGAGGTTTACATATGAACAAAAACAGAGGGTTAACGCCTCTGGCAGTCGTTCTGATGCTCTCAGGCAGCTTAGCGCTAACAGGATGTGACGACAAACAGGCCCAACAAGGGGGCCAGCAGATGCCAGAGGTTGGAGTTGTTACGCTCAAAACTGAACCTCTACAGATAACAACCGAACTCCCGGGTCGCACCAGTGCGTATCGCATTGCTGAAGTTCGTCCTCAGGTTAGCGGCATCATCCTGAAACGTAATTTCACGGAAGGTGGTGACATCGAAGCGGGTGTATCTCTCTATCAGATTGATCCTGCGACTTATCAGGCCGCTTATGAGAGCGCAAAAGGCGATCTGGCCAAAGCACAAGCCGCAGCAAATATCGCTCAACTGACGGTTAAACGTTATCAGAAACTGTTGGGTACTAAGTACATCAGTCAACAGGATTACGATAGCGCGCTGGCAGACGCACAGCAGGCGAACGCCGCCGTCGTCGCCGCGAAAGCCGCGGTAGAAACTGCACGCATCAATCTGGCCTATACCAAAGTGACGTCGCCGATCAGCGGCCGCATTGGTAAGTCATCCGTTACGGAAGGTGCTCTGGTGCAAAACGGTCAGGCGACCGCACTGGCTACCGTTCAGCAGTTGGACCCTATCTATGTGGACGTGACGCAGTCAAGTAACGATTTCCTGCGCCTGAAACAAGAGTTGGCCAACGGCACGCTGAAGCAAGAGAACGGTAAAGCGAAAGTCGAGCTGGTGACCAATGACGGCATTAAGTTCCCGCAGGCCGGTACGCTGGAATTTTCCGATGTTACGGTAGATCAAACCACCGGTTCGATTACGTTACGCGCAATCTTCCCTAACCCGGATCACACCTTACTGCCGGGAATGTTCGTCCGTGCTCGTCTGGAAGAAGGGACTAACCCAACTGCATTACTGGTTCCGCAGCAAGGCGTTACCCGCACACCGCGTGGTGATGCCAGTGCCTTGGTTATCGGTGCAGATAACAAAGTTGAAATGCGTCAAATTGTCGCCGCACAAGCGATTGGCGATAAATGGTTAGTCACTGATGGACTTAAGCCGGGCGACCGCGTGATTGTCACTGGGTTGCAAAAAGTACGTCCTGGCGCGCAGGTAAAAGCCCAGGAGATTACCGCGGATAATAACCAGCAAGCCGCAAGCGGTAGCCAACCTGAACAGTCCAAGTCTTAACTTAAACAGGAGCCGTTAAGACATGCCTAATTTCTTTATCGATCGCCCAATATTTGCGTGGGTGATCGCCATTATCATCATGTTGGCAGGGGGGCTCGCGATCCTCAAATTGCCGGTAGCGCAATATCCGACTATTGCACCGCCAGCAGTGACGATCTCCGCGACCTACCCTGGCGCTGATGCCAAAACAGTACAGGATACTGTTACGCAGGTTATCGAACAGAATATGAACGGTATCGATAACCTGATGTACATGTCCTCAAACAGTGACTCCACGGGTACCGTGCAGATCACCCTAACCTTCCAGTCTGGTACTGATGCGGACATTGCGCAGGTACAGGTGCAGAACAAACTGCAGCTGGCTATGCCGTTACTGCCGCAGGAAGTACAGCAGCAAGGGGTTAGCGTTGAGAAGTCATCCAGCAGCTTTCTGATGGTCGTCGGTGTTATCAACACCAATGGCACCATGACGCAGGAGGATATTTCCGACTACGTTGGCGCCAACATGAAGGATGCCATTAGCCGTACTTCAGGCGTGGGCGACGTTCAGCTGTTCGGTTCGCAGTACGCAATGCGTATCTGGATGGATCCGAACAAACTGAACAATTTCCAGCTGACACCGGTTGATGTCATCAACGCAATCAAAGCGCAAAACGCCCAGGTTGCAGCCGGTCAGTTAGGTGGTACGCCGCCGGTGAAAGGCCAGCAGCTTAACGCGTCGATCATCGCGCAGACCCGTCTGACCTCCGCCGATGAGTTCAGCAAAATTCTGCTGAAAGTAAATCAGGATGGTTCCCAGGTTCGTTTGCGTGACGTGGCGAAAGTAGAGCTGGGCGGCGAGAACTACGACATCATTGCGAAGTTCAACGGTAAACCGGCATCCGGTCTGGGTATCAAGCTGGCGACAGGCGCTAACGCCCTGGACACGGCAAATGCTATCCGCGACGAACTGAAGAAGATGGAACCGTTCTTCCCGTCAGGTCTGAAGATCGTTTACCCATATGACACCACACCGTTCGTGAAAATCTCTATTCACGAAGTGGTGAAAACGCTGGCGGAAGCGATCATCCTCGTGTTCCTGGTCATGTATCTGTTCCTGCAGAACTTCCGCGCGACGTTGATTCCGACTATCGCCGTACCGGTGGTGCTGTTGGGTACTTTTGCCGTCCTTGCGATTTTCGGCTTCTCGATAAACACCCTGACGATGTTCGGGATGGTGCTCGCCATTGGCCTGTTGGTGGATGACGCCATCGTGGTGGTCGAGAACGTTGAGCGTGTTATGGCGGAAGAAGGACTACCGCCGAAGGAAGCGACACGTAAATCAATGGGCCAGATTCAGGGCGCGCTGGTGGGTATCGCGATGGTGCTGTCAGCGGTATTTATCCCGATGGCATTCTTCGGGGGGTCTACCGGTGCAATTTACCGTCAGTTCTCCATCACCATTGTTTCCGCGATGGCGTTGTCAGTACTGGTGGCATTGATTCTGACCCCTGCTCTGTGTGCGACCATGCTCAAACCGATTGCTAAAGGCGATCACGGAGAAGGTAAAAAAGGCTTCTTCGGCTGGTTTAACCGCATGTTCGATAAGAGCACGCACCATTACACCGACAGCGTGGGCGGTATTCTGCGCAGTACCGGTCGTTATCTGGCGCTGTATCTGATCATCGTCGTGGGCATGGCCTATCTGTTCGTTCGTCTGCCAAGTTCGTTCCTGCCAGATGAAGACCAGGGGGTATTCCTGTCCATGGCTCAGCTGCCAGCGGGTGCAACGCAAGAGCGTACCCAGAAGGTGCTGGACGAAATGACGGATTACTATCTGACGAAAGAAAAAGCGAACGTTGAATCGGTATTCGCCGTTAACGGCTTCGGTTTTGCGGGTCGTGGTCAGAACACCGGTATCGCGTTCGTCTCGCTGAAAGACTGGAGTGAACGCCCAGGTAAAGAGAATAAAGTTGAGGCGATTACCGAGCGTGCGATGGGCGCATTCTCGCAGATTAAAGATGCAATGGTCTTTGCCTTTAACCTGCCAGCCATTGTGGAGTTAGGTACCGCCACCGGTTTTGACTTCCAGTTGATTGACCAGGCAGGTTTGGGCCATGAAAAACTGACCCAGGCACGTAACCAGCTGTTTGGTGAAGTTGCGAAACATCCTGATCTGTTAGTCGGCGTACGTCCTAACGGTCTGGAAGATACGCCGCAGTTCAAGATCGATATCGATCAGGAAAAAGCGCAGGCTCTGGGTGTTTCCATTAGTGATATTAATACAACGCTGGGTGCAGCATGGGGCGGAAGCTACGTGAATGACTTCATCGACCGTGGTCGTGTGAAGAAAGTTTACGTCATGTCTGAAGCGAAATACCGTATGTTACCGGAAGATATTGGCAACTGGTACGTCCGCGGCAGCGATGGACAGATGGTCCCATTCTCCGCCTTCTCTACCTCACGTTGGGAATATGGTTCACCGCGTCTGGAACGCTATAACGGTCTGCCTTCCATGGAGATCTTAGGCCAGGCCGCACCGGGTAAAAGTACCGGTGAAGCGATGGCAATGATGGAGCAACTGGCCAGCAAACTGCCATCCGGTATCGGTTATGACTGGACAGGTATGTCCTATCAGGAACGACTGTCTGGCAACCAGGCCCCTGCTCTGTATGCCATTTCACTGATCGTCGTCTTCCTGTGCCTGGCGGCATTGTACGAGAGCTGGTCTATTCCGTTCTCCGTAATGCTAGTGGTACCGTTGGGGGTTATAGGCGCATTGCTGGCGGCAACGTTCCGTGGCCTGACTAACGACGTTTACTTCCAGGTAGGCCTGCTCACAACCATTGGGTTGTCGGCGAAGAACGCGATACTTATCGTCGAATTCGCCAAGGACTTGATGGATAAAGAGGGCAAAGGACTGATTGAGGCAACGCTGGACGCGGTCCGCATGCGTTTACGTCCGATCCTCATGACGTCACTGGCTTTTATTCTGGGCGTAATGCCGCTGGTAATCAGTTCCGGCGCAGGTTCCGGCGCGCAGAACGCCGTTGGTACTGGCGTAATGGGCGGGATGGTGACGGCAACCGTGTTGGCTATCTTCTTTGTTCCGGTGTTCTTTGTGGTGGTACGCCGCCGCTTTAGCCGCAAAAATGAAGATATTGAGCATAGCCACTCAGTCGATCATCATTGATACCTCTCTAAAGATAAGGCCGCGCAAGCGGCCTTTTTTCTGGAAAAATCATAAAATCCACTTATTGCGATTCTGTTTATTTGCTCCAGCTTAAATAAGCGATATAATCCCTGTAGCCTTAAAGGCTATTCTTAAAAAGTGTTGAGAGTTCTTATTTACGTTAATAAATATTAAGATTATTCCTAGCTATCGGTCGATCTTGTCGGTTGTTGCCTGTTGTTGCTATAGCTAATCAAGATAACCCGATGATTGCCCGAAGAATAAAGAATTTGTCCGATTTCGAATAACTGCATTTATCTGTTAAAATGTAAAAATGACGCTACATCATAATTTTGCATAATTGTAATTTTTCGTGATATGACGATGAAATCTTTTTTAGAGTAGATTATAGTTAAATCATCAGGAGTCGCGGGCAAGTTCCAGGTAGTTTGTTGTATCCATCCCGAAGGTGTTCGGTTAGTTTAAGCCACGAAGAAGGGGATGCGTTATGGATGAATACTCACCCAAAAGACATGATATCGCGCAGCTTAAATTTCTCTGCGAAACTCTGTATCATGACTGTCTTGCAAACCTTGAACAAAGTAACCATGGCTGGGTTAACGACCCTACCTCTGCAACCAGCTTACAGCTCAATGAACTGATAGAGCATATTGCAACCTTCGCACTTAATTATAAAATTAAGTACAATGAGGACAATAAGCTGATTGCGCAGATAGATGAATACCTGGATGACACTTTTATGTTGTTCAGCAGTTATGGTATTAATACGCAGGATCTGCAGAAATGGCGGAAATCAGGTAATCGACTGTTTCGCTGTTTTGTCAATGCCACCAGGGCTAATCCTGTTAGTTTGTCTTGTTAAAAATTATTACAATCATAGGTAAGAGTTATGTCTGATAAACCATTAACTAAAACAGATTATTTGATGCGGCTGCGACGCTGCCAGACAATTGACACGCTTGAGCGCGTTATTGAAAAAAATAAATATGAATTGTCCGACAACGAACTGGCTGTATTTTACTCAGCAGCGGATCACCGCCTTGCTGAATTGACCATGAATAAGCTCTACGACAAGATTCCAACTTCCGTTTGGAAATTCATTCGCTAATTGTTCTCAAGGTTAAGTCAGGTATAGCGGTACATTTGTCTGACTGACCATTTTCGCACTTACAATGGTTATTTAATTCAAATCACGTGACAACGATCACAGTGAAGTAACGGGAACGTTCCCCTTATTTGCATTGCGTTTTACTGTGCTGAAATGTTCATCAGTACACAGGGAATTCGTAATGAGTAAAGAAGAGCAGAAAATGATCGCCGGTGAACTCTATCGCCCGGCAGATGAAACGTTGCGCGACGACCGACTACGCGCTCGTCAGTTGACCCATCGCTACAATCTCACTGCGCCAGACGCAAAAAGTGAGCGTCAGGCCATCCTGCATGATCTGTTGGGTCAAAGCGAGGGCGCGTATATTGAACCCTCTTTCCGCTGTGATTACGGTTATAACATCTACCTCGGTAAAGAATTTTACGCCAACTTCGACTGCGTCATGCTTGATGTCTGTCCAATCCATATTGGCGATAACTGCATGCTGGCACCCGGCGTCCATATCTACACAGCCACGCATCCGCTTGATGCGACCGAACGCAACAGCGGTCTGGAGCTGGGAAAACCCGTCACTATTGGCAACAACGTCTGGATAGGCGGACGTGCAGTAATAAATCCAGGCGTAACGCTCGGAGATAATGTCGTTGTAGCATCTGGCGCGGTGGTGACGAAAAGCGTTCCGGCAAACAGCGTAGTCGGCGGTAATCCCGCGAGGATCATCAAAACACTGTGATCTTAAATGTAACTGTTATGCTAAATTGTGGTTAATCTGTTACTTTCTTCAGAAGGTGTCCCCTTTTAAAATAGGGCGATCCCTCCTGAATTTTGCAGATATCACGAAGGCAAGAGATGACAGAAATACAGCGCCTGCTTACCGAAACAATCGACGACTTAAATATTCGCGAGAAGCGCGACAACAAACCGCGCTTTAGCATCAGCTTTATTCGCAAACATCCGGGGCTGTTTATCGGTATGTATGTGGCGTGGTTTGCTACGCTGGCGGTAATGCTACAGTCAGAAACGCTGGTCGATTCGGTATGGCTGCTGGTAGTACTGTTTGTCATACTTAACGGCTTTTTCTTTTTCGACGTGGCGCCGCGCTATCGCTATGAAGACATCGACGTCCTGGATTTCAGAGTTTGCTATAACGGTGAATGGTACAACACGCGTTTTGTTCCATCCTCACTGATCGACTCTATTTTGCACTCCCCTTCAGTTGATAGCGAACATAAAGCACAGTTGCAAAAGATGATTTCACGTAAAGGCGAACTCTCGTTCTACGATGTGTTTACGCTCACCCGCCCGCAGGCCAGCCAGTAATTTCGCCGTTACCATAAAAAAGTGCGTCCCTGTAAAGGAAACGCACTTTAATCCCTGAATGCTGGCAATGAAACTAACGTCTTTTTTTACGACCCTGTACCGCTTTAAATCGCGGATTCGTTTTACAGATAACATACAAGCGCCCTTTGCGTTTCACTATCTGGCAGTCAGGGTGCCGCTGTTTTGCGCTGCGAAGCGAATTGAGTACCTGCATTTTAACCTCGCTTAGCACCAATAAAATGACCAAAACGTTTCTGGAAGCGCGCTGCGCTACCTTCGTTATCAAAGGTCTTTTGTTTTCCGGTGTAGTATGGATGTGACTTAGAGGAGATATCGAGGGTCACATACGGGTACGTTTTCCCCTCGAACTCAATCTCACGTTCGGTTTTGATGGTCGAACCGACCTTAAAATATTCATTGGCACTGGTATCGTGAAACACCACGGTACGATAAAAAGGATGGATATCCGGTTTCATGGCAACCTCAATTGTTACGTTATAACATAACCACCAAAATACACCACTCTTGTTTAAATCACAACCTGATTTACGCTACGGACAAACAAACGGGATGATAAGTGGCCCTAAATATATGATGCCAATCGAATAGCTTTTTCGGCTTTCAGATATACTTTCCTTACGCTGTGTTAATAAGGATATCATTGTGACAACACGACATCTGATAAGCCTGGTAACCGGGGTGCTGTTTCTTTCTATTCTCGCGCCCGTAGGTTTAAGCTTGTGGCTGGCACATCGTCAGGTCGAAACAAAATTTATCGATGAACTCGATATGTTCTCAACACGAGCCGCATTGCGCACGGAACGCGTCGGCGAGCAGGCCAGGAAAGCATTACGCCACATAGAATCCTTTCAGGGGGTGCCTTGTAGTGACGAGCATCTGCTGGAAATGCGTCGCTTGTCATATAGCTATCGCTATATTCAGGAAGTGCTGTATCTCAAAGATAATGTTCCACAATGTTCTTCTCTGGAAAAAAGCAGCCAGGCTGCCGCATTTCCACCGGCAATGAAAGTCACGCCGGATGGATATCGCGCATGGCTTACTACGCAAAATGATTTGGGCATCAAGCGTTTTATGGCAGCTTTAGGTAGCGAGCATTATGTTGTAATGGTCGATCCGGGCTCCTTTATTGACGTCATCCCGTTTGGCTCATGGCCGATAGAAGTCACAATCATTGGCACCGCGCGCAACGTGGTGGTTGCCAGTAGCGCCGCGCTGCCATCAGACGTTTTGCAACACGTGAAACAAGAACATTCGATCACTCATTTTCAGAAAGGTAGCAGTATTTTTAATGCTCGCCCCTTCCCCGAACTGGGCATCACGATCGTCACCTGGGCATCTACCCTACCATTACAGAAAACCTGGCACCGACAGGCCCTGATCTGGGTCCCGGCAGGGATTATCATCGGCCTGCTTACCGCCGCCTTTATTCTGCGCATTTTGCGCCGCTTACAGTCCCCCCATCACCAGTTGCAGGATGCCATCCAGAATCGGGATATCAAGGTCCATTACCAGCCGATTATCTCACTCACAACGGGAAAAGTGGTCGGGGCAGAAGCGCTGGCCCGTTGGCAGCAGGCCGATGGGAGCTATTTGTCGCCCGAAATTTTTGTCGCGATGGCGCAGGAGACCGGACTGACAAAACCCCTCACGCGTTTGATAATTGAAAGCGTGTTTGACGATTTAGGAAAATGGCTGCGTCAACATCCGGATCAGCATATCTCCATTAACCTTGAGTCAGCCGATCTGGCTTCTGAAACGCTTCCCGCTCTGTTAGGCCAGAAGGTAAAACACTGGCAGCTTAAGCCAGCGCAAATCGCGCTGGAACTGACCGAACGCGAGTTTGCCGATCCGAAAAACAGCGCGCCGTTTATTGCTAAATATCGTCAGGCGGGACACTCGATATACATCGATGACTTTGGGACCGGCTATTCCAGCCTGAGCTATTTACAGGATCTGGATGTGGACATCCTGAAGATAGATAAATCCTTTGTTGATGCCCTGGAGTACAACAACGTGACGCCGCATATCATTGAGATTGCCAAAACGCTGAAGCTGGAAATGGTGGCAGAAGGTATCGAAACTGAAAATCAGGAAGCCTGGCTACGACAACATGGCGTGCAGTATGGTCAGGGCTGGCTTTACAGTAAGGCACTGCCAAAAGCGGAATTTATTCTGTGGGCTGAAAAACGGCTTTAACAGGGCTGTTGATGTTGAGATGGCTGGCGGCACGCCGCACAGCCAGTCACATCACTCGTCCATAATGGGCGCAAATCCACCGTAGATCATTCGCTTGCCATCAAATGGCATAGATTCACCGAATTCCTTCATACGGGGATCGGACATCATCTTCTGATTCGCCGCATCGCGGACCTCTTTGGATGGGTATTCAATCCAGCTGAATACCACCTCTTCATGATCCTGCGCTTTCACTGCCATGCGAAAATCGGTCAATTTGCCGTCGGGGACATCATCAGCCCAGCACTCCACCACGCGTAATGCGCCGAACTCCTTGAAAAGCGGAGCTGCTTTTGCCGCCATCGCAATGTACGCCTCCTTATTTTCAGCGGGTACGGCAACCACAAAACCATCAACATACTTCATGAGAAAAACCTCCGAAGTTTACTGCGCGGCAAGCCGATTCTGACCGCGTCAGTCGAGGTTAAGTTTAGTCGCCAGCGGACGATCGTGCCCCAGACTCACTCCTGACACGAATGCGCGACTGTGGCTGGTGGCGAAACCACGGCAGGCAAATCTGAATTAACGGCCCAATAGCCAGCGCATACAATACCGTGCCAACCCCCACGGTTCCCCCCAACAGCCAACCGATAAGCAACACGGACACTTCAATAGCGGTGCGAATGCGTCGTACTGGCCATCCGGTACGTGCGTGAATACCGGTCATCAGACCGTCCCGTGGGCCCGCGCCAAAACCAGCGCCAATGTATAAACTGGTGGCTAATGCATTCAGTATCACCGCCGTCACCAGCAGGCCGCTGCGCGCCAGCAGGGATTCAAATCCCGGGATCACCACCAGCGCGGCATCTGCAGCCAGCCCAATCATAATGACATTGCTCAGGGTGCCAAATCCGGGACGCTGGCGTAGCGGTATCCACGCCAGCAGCACCAACACGCCTACGACAATAATCACCACGCCGATATTCATCGACAGTAAATTGGCCACGCCCAGGTGAAATACGTTCCACGGATCGGCCCCTAAATCGGCACGAACAAACATGGCTGTCGACACACCGTACAGCGCCAGACCGATATACAGCTGAAGTAAACGACGCAGCATGCTTTTTCCCTCTCACTCTCAGATAGCTTTCATCTTCCCCGTAATTGGCACTATGATTAATGTCCAGTTTTCAAAAAGTGGACTGCTATGTCATCTCGCCGTTATGGAAGTCAGTCTTTGCAGCGCCTGCTCGGCCACTGGCAGGAAAGCCCTTCGCGAACGCCCCTCTGGCGACAGTTGGCAGAAGCGCTACGTCTATTGATTCTCGATGGTCGTCTGGCGCTGGATAGCCGCTTGCCTGGCGAGCGTGAACTCGCTGCCGTTCTGGAAGTGAGCCGAACCACCGTTGCCAGTGCTATGGCGCAACTGCGTGAGGAAGGCTATCTGGAGAGCCGTCATGGGAGCGGTTCACGGGTTATTCTGCCGGAACACATTCGCCACGTGCCAACGCGAACCAGCGCTGGCACTGCGCTTGATTTGTCCACGGCAGCGCTCAGTGCCGGTCCCGAAATTCATCAGGCTTATCAGCAAGCGTTGTTCGCGATGCCGCAGCATCTGCTGAGTTCCGGGTATCTGCCGCAGGGGCTGGCAGCTTTACGTGAATCCATCGCCTGGCATTATTGCGAGCGCGGACTCCCCACGCAGCCCGATGAAATAATGGTGGTGAATGGCGCGGTCAGCGGTCTGGCGCTGATCCTGCGTTTGCTGACAGGTCCTGGCGATCGCGTCGTCGTTGATCACCCCACGTATCCGCTGGCGATTGCCGCTATTCAGGGCGCATCTTGTCGGCCTGTTGGCGTGTCGCTACCCGAGCAGGGTTGGGATACGGCCGGTCTGGTCGCCACCATCGCGCAAACGGCGCCCAGAATGGCCTACCTGATGCCAGACTTTCATAACCCGACCGGGCGCTGCATGGACGCCGCAACCCGCCAGGTTATCGCAGATATTGCCGAAAGAACGCGTACCACGTTGGTAGTCGATGAGACGATGGTGAACCTGTGGTACGACGCCCCGCCACCACCGCCGCTTGCCGCGTTCAATCGCGATGCCCCAATCATTTTACTGGGTTCGGCAGGGAAAAGCTTTTGGGGAGGATTACGTTTGGGTTGGATTCGGACTTCGTCACGAACAATTGCCGCCCTGGTACAAACCCGCGACACCTTCGATTTGGGCTCTCCGGTACTTGAACAACTCGCCACCCGTTGGTTGTTGGATAACGCTGAGCGCTTTCTGCCTGACAGAAGACGGTTGCTGACATCGCAGCGCGATCTGTGTTCCAGTCTGATGTATACACATTTCCCGGAATGGCAGTTTACCCAACCACAAGGAGGACTCTCTTTCTGGGTCGAACTGCCCGATACGCTGGCGACGCTCTTTGCTGCACGCGCCGAAAGCGCGGGGATTCAGTTAGGAACCGGTACGCGCTTCGGCCTCGATGGCGCATTCGATCGTTTTTTGCGCATGCCCTTCACATTGCCGGATGATACAGCACGCGCCGCCTTCAGGGTGTTGCAACCCATTTGGGATAACCTGCGTTTGCAGGCCAGCAGCGGGAAAATGCGCAAAATAATTTAATTTTGCCCTGGCATCACACCAGGCGGGAGCAATACGAAGAAATTGCCGGACGGCAGAATTGGGTGGGGGCCCTGCCAGCTACATCCCGGCACACACGTCATCTGCCTTGGCTGCTTCCTTCCGGACCTGACCTGGTAAACAGAGTAGTGTTGCGGGAGAACCAACAGAGCCCCCATTGAGAGCGTTGTTAACCAACGCGCAGGCGCATTATCACTGCTGCACCCTGTAAATGCAACCCATCCAGCATCGGATGCTGTTTTCTTGCGCAATGCGGCTTCACTCACTCGCCATTCAGGATTATGCTGAAGGATTAGCGCAGGAATAAATGATGGATATACAAGACACTTTCCCCCAACGCGTCTGGCAAATTGTCGCGTCAATCCCCGAAGGATTCGTCACCACCTATGGCGATGTCGCCAGACTTGCCGGATCGCCGCGCGCTGCGCGCCAGGTAGGCGGCGTGCTTAAGCGTCTCCCCGAAGGTAGTTCCCTGCCCTGGCATCGGGTCGTCAATCGCCACGGTGCTATTTCACTGACGGGCCCCGATCTGCAACGACAACGTCAGGCGTTGCTGGCAGAAGGCATTGTCGTTTCCGGCAGCGGGCAAATCGATTTACAGCGCTATCGCTGGGTGTACTAACCCTCTCCTCATGGAGAGGGTTACGACTGCCTTAATACTGCGTGGGAGCAGGAACGGCAGAAGACGGGGTCACCTGGGTTGGTGAGGTCGAAGGCACCGTGGTGGTTGCGCCGCCGCCAGCATTAAGCGGGACTGCGGTCTGCTGCACGGGAACCAAAGTCAGGTCGGCTTTCGTCCCGCCCTGATTGATAACCGTCTGAACGGTATCGGTAATAAAGACCAGTTTGCCATTCACCGTAATTGCGGCACTCAGCAGAATACGCGCGTTGGGCTGAATATCTGCCGGGTTAAACGGTAATACGAAGCTGAATGGCGCTTGCTTACCTTCAGTACGCACCGCTTTTTGCGACAGCACTTTTGACGGCGCATCGGCCAGCGACGCATCCGACAGCGTGACGGTCAGCACCGCATCCGGTGGCAGAGCCACTTTCTGGCGGATCCATACCGTACCAGAGACATTGGGCTGTTGAATTTTAGACTGTGTGTCAGAAATTGACGTATTAGGGCTTGGCGCAGGTGTCTGAATATCTGCACTTTTATCGGCGCAGGCTGCCAGAGAGACTGCAACCGCTAAACCACTTACCATGTGCACGAGTTTCATTAAATTCTCCTTATCATCTATGCACCAGCGAGAACTTTCCTCGCCAGAAGAGTGGTTAACAAAAACATAACGTGATTAAGTGTGGCACAAGACAGCTGTTTTTGCCTGTAATAGGCCCGTAATTCAGACAATTGCACCCATCGGACCACTTTCAAAATTGCGTTATACTCTGCCTACCTCGCGCGACATCGATATCACCTGGAGAGCACGTATGAGTCTGGCACTGAAAAATTTGCTGACATTGTTAAATCTGGAAAAAATAGAAGAAGGACTCTTTCGCGGCCAAAGTGAAGACTTAGGATTACGTCAGGTTTTTGGCGGACAGGTTGTCGGTCAGGCGCTATATGCCGCGAAAGAAACCGTCCCGGAAGAACGTCTGGTGCACTCCTTTCACAGCTACTTTTTACGCCCCGGCGATAGCCAAAAACCCATCATTTATGATGTAGAAGTCCTGCGTGATGGTAACAGCTTCAGCGCACGCCGCGTTGCCGCAATCCAAAACGGTAAACCCATTTTTTATATGACAGCCTCTTTTCAGGCACCGGAAGACGGATTTGAACATCAGAAAACCATGCCGGATGCGCCGGGTCCCGATGAGTTGAAGTCAGAAACGGAAATTGCCCGCTCAGTGGCGCATTTGCTACCGCCGCTGTTGAAAGAAAAATTTATCAACGATCGCCCATTGGAAGTACGTCCGGTAGAGTTTCATAACCCCTTAAAAGGTCACGTCGCTCCTCCGACCCGTCAGGTATGGATCCGCGCCAACGGTCAGCTGCAAGACGATCTGCGCGTCCATCAGTATCTGCTGGGTTATGCCTCTGACCTGAACTTCCTGCCCGTCGCGTTGCAACCGTACGGGATTGGTTTCCTGGAAAAAGGGATTCAGATCGCCACCATTGACCACTCAATGTGGTTCCATCGTCCGTTCAATATCAATGAATGGCTGCTGTATAACGTCGAAAGTACTTCCGCCTCCGGTGCACGGGGCTTTGTGCGCGGAGAATTTTATACCCAGGATGGCGTGCTGGTCGCTTCTACCGTACAGGAAGGGGTAATGCGTAATCGCAATTGATGCCTTATCCGGCCTACAGACTACATCGTTGTAGGCCGGATAAACATTAGTGCCATCCGGCATATTGAGAAATCAGGCGTTGTAGGCGTTCTCGCCGTGACTGTTCACATCCAGACCTTCGCGTTCCTGCTCTTCTGGTACGCGCAGACCCACCGTCATATCCGCCAGCTTATAACCAATGAAGGCCACCACGCCGGACCAGACGATGGTAATCGCCACGCTTTCCAGTTGCACCAGTAACTGATGCCCCATGGTCACGCCCTCAGCAAACCCCACGCCTCCCAGAGAGCTGGCGGCAAAAACCCCGGTCAGGATGCAGCCGACAATGCCACATACGCCGTGAACACCAAACACATCACACGGATCGTCCACGCGCAGAAAACGCTTCAACATCGTCACCCCCCACAGGCCCGCCAGACCGGCTACCACGCCAATAATCAACGCCCCGCCGACACCGATATAGCCACAGGCAGGCGTTACGCCAACCAGACCCGCAACGGCCCCAGAACAGGCCCCCAGCAGAGACGGTTTACCGCGCAGCGCCCATTCCCCGAAGATCCACCCGAGGATGGCGGCAGCGGTGGCGACCACGGTATTGACGAAAGCCAGTGCAGCGATTTCATTCGCCATGCCCGCAGAACCGGCATTAAAGCCGAACCAGCCAATGTAGAGAATGGCGGTGCCGGTGAAGACCATCGGTAGGTTATGCGGTTTAAAGGCTTCTTTACCAAAACCAACGCGTTTGCCAATCAGATAAGCACCCACCAGACCGGCAATCGCCGCGTTGATATGTACAACCGTCCCGCCGGCAAAATCCAGTGCACCGTGAGAAGCCAGCAAACCGCCGCCCCAGACCATATGGGCTATTGGGATGTAAGACAGCGTTAACCACACCACCACAAAAATCAGTACCGCCGAGAAGCGAATACGCTCAGCCAGCGCCCCAACGATAAGCCCAACGGTGATACAGGCGAAAGAGCCCTGAAAAGCAACGTGAATGTACTGGTAGAAGCTCCCCGTGACCGCCGTCAGCGCGATGTTCTTCAGCAATACCCAATTGAAGTTGCCGAAGAAATTATTCCCTTCGCCAAAGGCCAGAGAGTAGCCATAAACCACCCATAAAATACAGACCAGGGCAAATGTCACCGTCACCTGAGTCAGCATCGACAACACGTTCTTACCGCGAATCAAACCGCCGTAAAACAGCGCAATGCCAGGAATGGTCATAAACAGCACCAGCGCGGTACAGATCATCATAAAAGCGTTATCCGCTTTGTCCGCGACCGCCGGTGCCGCCATCGCCAGTCCCGGCAACAGCGCCAGTGAAGCAATACCTGTTTTCATCGTTGCTATCTTCATTTTTTGGTTTCCTATCACTGTGTGCCAGACGTTACAGTGCGGCTTCGTCAGTTTCGCCGGTACGAATACGAATCACGCGTTGCAGCTCGGCGACAAAGATTTTGCCGTCGCCAATTTTTCCGGTGTAGGCCGCCTTGCTGATGACATCAATCACTTCATCCAGTTGGTCGTCGGCAATCGCCACATCAATCTTCACCTTGGGCAAAAAATTGACGCTATATTCAGCCCCACGGTACAGCTCGGCATGACCTTTCTGTCGGCCAAACCCCTTCACTTCGGTGACGGTCAGCCCCTGAATACCAATAGACGACAAGGCTTCGCGGACGTCTTCCAGTTTGAACGGTTTGATTACCACGGTAACCAGCTTCATAGATCCCCTCCAGTCAGAATTCAGTAGTGGCTGCAGATACACCAGATGAATACTGCAAGGGGTGTGCCAGGAATGAAAATGGCAGGATGGTTCGGGCTAGCCGAGGAGGGTTGAGGGGGAAAAAGAAAAAACGCACTATAACGGTGCATAGTGCGTTACATTTTTGCACCAGATTGTTGATTGCCGTCCGGCCTACGATACCGGGTTGGTCTCAGCTATCAGGCAATAATGGAATCCTCTTGCGTACTGGCTGCCAGCTCCTCGCCCGCCAGTTGCAGTTGATACATCTGCCAGTAACGGCCTTGTGCCGCCAGTAATTGCTGGTGCGTACCTCGCTCAACCGCCTGTCCACGGTGCAGCACCAGAATGGTGTCCGCATCGACAATCGTCGATAAGCGATGCGCAATCACCACCAGCGTGGTGTGTTCACGCACCGCCGCCAGCGCTTGCTGAATCGCCTGTTCCGTGCCGGAGTCAATACTGGCCGTGGCTTCGTCGAGGATCAGTACCTGCGGCGTTTCAACCAACACTCGCGCCAGCGCCAGCAGCTGTTTTTGCCCAACGGAGAGATTATTGCCCTGCTCGCCCAGCCGGGTATGAATCCCCTCGCTCAGGCCGCGCGCCAGCTCCGCCAGTTGCACGGTCTCCAGCGCCTGCCATACCCGCTCTTCTGAGATATCGCGGCCCAGCGTGACATTTGCCAGGAAGGTATCCGCCATCACCACCGGATCCTGCTGCACCATCGCGATGCCCTGGCGTAATACACCATGGCTCAGCGAAGACAGCGGTCTCCCATCAAGGCGGATTTCCCCCTGCGTCAGCGGGTAGTACCCCATCAGCAGGCTGGCCAGCGTACTTTTGCCGCTGCCGGTGTGCCCGACCAGGGCCACAAAGCTACGCGAAGGCACGGACAGACTGATGTTTTGCAGCACCAGATTGTCGTCACGATAGGCAAATGAAACGTTATCTACCTCGATATCCCCGTTCTTTAGCGGCTGGTCATCGTCACCATAGCGTTGACGTGGCCCATCCATCAATTCGAACACACGTTCACCGGCGACAACCGCCTGCTGCAGCATTGACTGCTGGGTTGTCAGCTCGATAAGCGGCTCGTTCAACCGCCCGAGATAGCTAATAAACGCATACAGCACACCAACCTCGATGGAGCTGCCAGAGGTAAAGCTGAACAGCATCAATAAACCGCAGAGGATCAGCGCCGAGAAAAGGCTAAGCAGCGGACGCAGCAAAAAGCCATCCAGGCGCAGGGTCTGCATCCGCGCCATATAGTGCGAACGGCTGGCCTCGCCCATTCTTTCGCCAAATCGCGCCTGCTGGCGGAACTGCTGGATAACACTCATGCCGTTGATGACTTCGTTAAACCCATCGTTAATATCCGCCAGATAAGCGCGCACCCGGCGCACAATCGGGGTGCTGTAACGTTGATAAATCACCATCACCACCAGCACCGCCGGGAAAATGATCATCGCGACCAGCGCCATGCGCCACTCCAGGCTGAACATCGCCACCAGCATCGCGCCGATCAAGGCCGCACTGCGCAGAACCGTTGCCACAACCGTCACATACAGGTCACGAATCACTTCCGTGTCATTGGTCACACGTGAGATAAGCTGCCCGACGGGCTGAGTATCAAAGGCGCTGAGCGGCTGGCGCAGCGCAGCGTCCATGACATCAGTGCGCAACTGTTGCACCACGCCAACCGCCGCCTGATTAAATAACAGTGACTGCGCATAATGCAGACCCGCCGCCAGCAGTTGCAATCCCACATACGCCGCAACCAGCCCGGCGACCATCGCCAGCGGCAGGTTGTTTTTCGCCACCATGTTATCGATAAAATAGCTAATCAGCAGCGGGCCGCTGACTTCCGCCGCAGCCGCCACCCACAGCATGACTACCGCAATCGCCAGCGGTTTTCGCCATGGCGAACCGTACTTCAGCAGCCTTTTCAGGGTCGGCCATAGTTGCCCAAAACTACGCATTAGCCGCCTCCCCGTTTATCTCTGGCGCATCGGACAGCGCCGCTTCCAGCTGCTGATAACGGTACATATCGCGATACCAGCCAGGCTGCTGCACTAACGATTCATGTTCACCGCGCTGAGCAATATGCCCATGCTGCATCACGATAATCTCGCTGGCTTCCGTCAAAGCCGATAAACGGTGAGCGCTGATAATCACGGTTCTGCCTTCGCCCCACTGGCGCAGGTTATGCAGGATCTGATGCTCGGTACGACCATCTACTGCCGACAGCGCATCATCCAGAATCAGAATTTCAGCGTTCAACAGCAGCGCACGGGCAATAGAGATTCGCTGTTTTTGCCCACCGGACAGCATCACCCCGCGTTCACCCACCTCGGTGTCATAGCCCTGAGGAAGACGTAAAATATCCTCATGAACGCTGGCAAGGCGCGCCACATGTTCGATCTCTTCCTGCGTGGCCTGCGGGCGTCCTAAGGCGATGTTATTGGCGACGGTATCTGAAAACAGGAATGGCGTCTGGCTAACCACCGCCAGTCGGCTGCGCCAGCTATCCAGCTGTAAGCGCGTTAACGGGATATCATGAAAGCGCACATCGCCCTGGGTGATATCAAAATGACGCTGGATCAGCGACAGCACCGTACTTTTTCCCGCGCCAGTCGGACCACAGATGCCCAGCATCTGTCCAGGTTTAAGCTGGAAATTCACATTTTCCAGCGCCGGGTGGGTGGTTTGTGGGTAGCAAAACTCGCGAATCGCCACCGCCAGCTCGCCGCGTCCTTCCGGCACCGGTTCAGTACCGTCATCCACCACCGGCGCTTCAGCCAGCATGGCGCGAATTCGGCTATACGCGGCGCTGCCACGTTCGACGATGTTAAACATCCAGGCCAGCGCCAGCATCGGCCAAATCATTAGTCCGAGATACATCATAAAGCTGGTCAGTTGGCCGAGCGTCAGCGAACCGTGCACCACCATCCAGCTTCCCCCGGCAATCGCCAGCAAGTTAGCCATCCCAATGGCGATATAAATCGTGGGATCAAAGCGGGCGTCAATACGTGCCACCCGCAGGTTTTTCTTACCGGTATCTTCAGCATCTGCGGCAAATAATGCCGACTGCCGATCCTCCAGCCCAAAAGCCTTGATCATACGAATACTGGTCAGGCTTTCCTGAGTACGATCGTTGAGGCTGGAAAACGCCGCCTGCGCCAGCTTAAAACGGTGATGGAGTCGATCACCGTAACGTTTGATCATCAACGCCATCACCGGCATCGGCAGCAGCGCAATGAGCGTCAGTTGCCAGCTTATCTGCGTTGACATCACGATCAGCACCGCACACCCCATTACCAGCGAATCCACCAGCGTCAGCACGCCTTCGCCAGCGGCAAACACCACTCGATCGACATCGTTGGTGGCACGCGCCATCAGATCGCCCGTACGGTGACGCAGATAAAATTCTGGATGCTGGCGACTCAACTGACGGTAATAATCTTCCCGCAGCTCAACCGCCAGTTGGTAGGATGCGCCAAACAGCAGCACGCGCCAGACATAACGCAGCAAATAAACCACCACGGCAATCAGGGCAATTGTCCCCACCCACATCAGCAGCCGTTCGGTGGTGAAGCGTTGAGTCGTCACGCCATCCACAATGATCCCGACCACTTTCGGCGGAATAAGCTGAAGGATAGCGATGATGATAAGCAAGGCCACTGCCCCGAGGTAGCGACGCCACTCCCGGCGGAAGTACCAGCTTAATTGAGCAAATAATCGCACGCGTTATGTCCTGACAAGATTTCCGGCAATGAGCGCCGGAAGAATTATTCAATCGGTAGAGCAGTTGTGTATTTAATCTGTTCCATCGCAAAGCTGGAGGTAACATCAGACAGGCCCGGCACGCTGTTCACCAGGCGCTTATAAAATTCATCGTAGCTTTTCATATCGGCGACCTGGACCCGCATCAGGTAGTCATACTCCCCTGCCATACGCCAGAATCCCAGAACTTCCGGCATTCCGGTGACTTCGGTGACAAAGCGGCAATACCATTCGCTGCTGTGGTGCTGAGTTTTGATCAACACAAACGCGGTTAAGCCCAGCCCCAGTTTTTCGGGATCCAGCAGGGCGACTCGCCCCAGCAGGATACCATCATCTTCAAGCCGTTTGAGGCGTTTCCAGCAAGGGGTGGTCGTCAGATTAACGGCATCTGCTAACGCCTGCAAAGAAAGGGTGCAGTCTTTTTGCAGTAAGCCGAGCAGCTTACGGTCAATTTTGTCTAACATATCCACTCCACAGAGAAGAATTTTCTCCTTACATTCTATTTTAAAGGCTAAATGGCAACAATTTTTTCCGTGCTTTTCGCTATTCTGGGCACAAAATGACAAATGGATATCTTTTAATGATGAATAGCTCCTGGGTTAAAAACGCCATCAATGAAATCAATGCGGATTATCAGCGTTCTGCGGATACGCATCTCATTCGTCTGTCGCTCCCGGCGTTTCCGGGCATTCAGCTCTATTTAAAAGATGAGAGCACACATCCGACCGGGAGCCTGAAACATCGTCTGGCCCGCTCACTGCTTCTGTATGGACTGTGCAATGGCTGGATCAAAGAAGGCACCACCATCATCGAGTCATCATCCGGCTCAACGGCGGTCTCCGAAGCTTATTTCGCCCGTCTGTTAGGCTTACCGTTTATCGCCGTTATGCCTTCGTGTACTGCGAAACGTAAAATTGAACAGATTGAGTTTTACGGTGGGCGCTGTCATTTCGTGGAAAGCGCCTGCGAAATTTATGCGGCTTCTGAACAATTGGCTCGTGAGCTGAACGGCCATTATATGGATCAGTTCACTTACGCAGAGCGTGCCACCGACTGGCGTGGTAACAACAATATTGCCGACAGTATCTTTCGTCAGATGCAATGCGAGCCCAATCCCGTTCCCCGGCATATCGTAATGAGCGCCGGAACCGGCGGCACCTCGGCAACCATTGGCCGCTATATTCGTTGTCAGGGCTACGATACTCATTTGATGGTGGTGGATCCGGAAAACTCGGTCTTTCTGCCCTTCTGGCAAAATCGCGATGCAACATTACGCAGCCCGGTAGGTAGCAAAATCGAAGGTATCGGTCGCCCACGCGTAGAACCGTCTTTTATTCCTGATGTGGTCGATGAAATGCTGCGCGTGCCGGATGCCGCAAGCGTGGCTACCGCGCACTGGCTGGAAACACAGCTGGGCCGTAAAGTTGGTGCCTCAACCGGTACCAACATGTGGGGAGCATTACAACTTGCCGCCCGTATGCGCGACGCAGGAGAAACGGGATCGCTGGTGACGCTGCTGTGCGACAGCGGCGAACGTTATCTGGAAACCTATTACAACCCGCAGTGGGTCGACACGCACATCGGTGATTTAACGCCGTGGAAAGCGGAGCTGGCTCAACTCCTGAATACCCACTAATCAGACAAAAAAAAGCCAGACGCGAAGTCTGGCTTGCTGGAAGGGATCTCTCATTCGGGGGAATAAGGTAGATGCGGATTGTCCAGCCAATGCGTCAAAAAGTGTGATACTGCCTGATTGCGGCAATGCCCAATCACCGATAGATGAGGCAGTTCAGCAATCAGTTGCGGCATCGCGTTACCCATAATCAGGCCGCGCCCTACGCTGCCTAACATTTCGCGATCGTTCATGGCATCGCCAAACGCCATACACTCAGCCATTGAATAACCTAAGTGGTTGCTTAATACCGCCAGCGCAGAACCTTTATTACAACCCAGCGGCAGTACCTCGAGGCAATCAACTGCGGAGAAACAGAGATTCGCCTGCTCACCCAGCGCCTCATTGAGTTGAATACGCAGACGGATCAGCGAGTCATGATCGCCGCAGAAACAGATCTTCGTGACCTGGTGGGCGGGAATACGTTTCACATCCACGATCTGATAGCGAAATCCGCTATACACATGTGCCTGAAGCAGCGCTGGAATTTCTTGTCCGGTGAACCAACCGTTGTCATTAAAGACATGCATGCTGGCCGTGGTGTCCCACTTCTGGTGCAACACAGTATCTGCAACATTCGGATCCAGATCCTGGCGGTGCAACACATCGCCCTCGATCGTGTGAATACGCGTACCGTTACCGGTGATCAAAAAGGCGTCCAGCGAAATGGAACCCAGGATATGGCGCATCTCCAGCACATGACGACCGGTGGCAAATGTCAGAGTGATATCACGTTCACGCAGGCGCGCCAGCGTTGAAAGCGTTTCATCACCTAAATGGTGATTCGGCATCAAAAGGGTGCCATCCATATCAAATGCAGCCAGACGAGCCATCTCTTTCTCCACACTGTGAGGCGGTTAACTTGTGATTCAGTATCACCTGAGATATACGGAAGTAATAGTGAATAGATAAAATTAATTGTTCCGGGTTTATATGCGACTATTGAACCGACTAAATCAATACCAACGCCTGTGGCAACCGTCGAACGGCGAACCACAGTCTGTGACCGTGGGCGAACTGGCTGAACGCTGTTTTTGCAGCGAGCGCCACGTGCGAACCCTGTTAAAACAAGCGCAGGATGCAGGCTGGCTGGAGTGGCACGCCCAGTCAGGGCGGGGTAAACGCGGGCAGCTATGTTTTTTGGTTACGCCAGAATCGCTACGTAATACCATGATGGAGCAGGCGCTACAAAAGGGGGAACAGCTTAACGTGCTGGAGCTGGCCCAACTGGCGCCGGGTGAATTAAGAGCCCTGCTACAGCCATTTATGGGCGGTCAGTGGCAAAACGACACGCCAACCCTGCGTATCCCCTATTACCGTCAACTTGACCCTTTGCACCCCGGATTTCTCCCTGGCCGCGCAGAGCAACATCTCGCCGGGCAGGTATTTTCTGGCCTGACCCGGTTTGACACGCATACGCAACGCCCCTGCGGTGATTTAGCTCACCACTGGAATATCTCCGCCGACGGCCTGCGTTGGGATTTCTATATTCGCTCCACCCTGTACTGGCATAACGGCGATGCCGTCAGCAGCACGCAGTTACATCAACAACTGTTGAGGCTACTTGAGCTGCCCGCGCTGAATAAGCTGTTTATCAGCGTAAAGCGCATTGAGGTGACGCATCCCCAGTGTCTGACCTTTATTCTGCATCGTCCCGACTTCTGGCTGGCGCACCGTCTGGCAAGCTACAGCAGTCACCTGGCGCATCCTGAGCACCCGTTTGTGGGTACCGGCCCGTTCCGGTTGACGCTGTTTACCCCTGAGCTGGTGCGTATCGAGAGTCACGATCACTACCACCTGAGTCATCCACTCCTGAAAGCGATTGAATACTGGATAACTCCGCAACTCTTCTCCCAGGATTTGGGCACCAGCTGTCGCCATCCGGTGCAAATTGCGATTGGTAAACCTGAAGAATTGCCCATGCTCAGCCAGGTGAGCAGCGGAATAAGCCTCGGTTTTTGCTATCTCACGCTCAGAAAAAGCGCACGCCTGAATACCCTGCAGGCCCGCCGACTGGTCAATATTATCCACCGTTCTTCCCTGCTACAAACGCTTGAGGTAGATGAAAATCTGATAACCCCGAGCAATGCGCTGCTGCCTGGATGGACGATCCCGCAATGGGATGAACTGGACGAGGTAGCGCTACCGGAAAAACTGACGCTGGCATATCACCTGCCGGTTGAACTACATGCCATGGCTGAACAGCTTCGCCAGGCGCTGGCGCTACTCGGCTGTGAATTAACGCTTATATTTCATAATGCAAAAAACTGGGACGGTAATCATCCTTTAGCGCAGGCCGACCTGATGATGGGTGACAGGCTGATTGGCGAAGCGCCTGAATATACCCTCGAACAGTGGTTACGCTGCGATCAACTCTGGTCACATGTCTTGAATGCCCCTGAATACACACATTTGCAGACCACTCTGGATGCCCTTCAAGTCCAGGCCAATGAAGATGATCGTCACGCAGCGTTACAGCAAGTGTTCGCCACGCTGATGCATGATGCCACGCTGACTCCGCTGTTCAATTATCACTATCGTATTAGTGCGCCACCGGGCGTGAACGGCGTGCGTCTGAATCCTCGCGGCTGGTTTGAGTTCACCGAAGCCTGGTTACCGCCCCCTTCAGCATGAAGAAGCTGGTGGACACCACGTCCAGGCGCTACCATATGGGTTTCGTTATTTGTCAGGAAAAGCCATGAAACGTGCCGTTGTTGTATTCAGTGGAGGTCAGGACTCCACGACCTGTCTGGCGCAAGCGCTACATCAGTATGATGAAGTGCACTGCGTGACCTTTGATTATGGTCAGCGTCATCGCGCTGAGATTGATGTCGCACGTGATCTGGCCTTTAAACTCGGCGCGCGTGCACACAAAGTGCTTGATGTCACGCTACTTAGCGAACTGGCCGTCAGCAGCCTGACCCGCGATAACATTCCGGTGCCGGATTACGAACCGGATGCGAACGGCATTCCCAATACCTTTGTGCCCGGGCGCAATATTCTGTTTTTAACGCTGGCGGCGATTTACGCCTATCAGGTGCAAGCAGAGGCGGTCATTACTGGCGTTTGCGAAACCGACTTCTCTGGATATCCGGACTGTCGCGATGAGTTCGTCAAGGCCCTGAACCATGCCGTGAGCCTGGGGATGGCAAAAGATATCCGCTTTGAAACTCCGTTGATGTGGATCGATAAAGCCGAAACCTGGGCGCTGGCCGATTACTGGGGCAAGCTGGACCTGGTACGCGAAGAAACGCTGACCTGCTATAACGGCATCAAAGGTGACGGTTGTGGTCACTGCGCGGCCTGTAATCTGCGCGCCAACGGTCTGAACCATTATCTGGCGGATAAACCGGCGGTAATGGCGGCGATGAAGCAGAAAACCGGTCTTAAGTAATACGTTAGGTTTTGCCGGATGGCGACGCGGGGGGCTTATCCGGCCTACGGGACTGACCACCATTGTAGGCCCGGTAAGCGCAAGTACCACCGGGCATTTTCCGCTACTTCACCATCAGCTCCAGTTTTTCGCGCAACTCCCCTTCCAGCGGTAGTGCTTTTTGCGTTTTCAAATCAATACAGACGAAGGTTATCAACGCATCTGCCACCACCTGTCCTTCCGGCTCCAGGGTGATAGTCTGGTTCAACACGCCGCTTTTGCCATTTAATTGCTGCACCTGACTGGTAATAGTCAGCAGGTCGCTCAGCACCGCCGGGCGACGATAGTTGATATTAATATTCACAACCACAAAAGCGATGTTGTGAGCGGTCATCCACTGAAAACTGTCGCTGTTTTCCAGTCCATCCCAGCGTGCTTCTTCCAGAAACTCAAGATAACGAGCATTGTTGACGTGCTGATAGACATCAAGATGAAAACCACGAACTTTGATTTGTGTTTGCATAGCGCAGGAACCTTACGTTTTTATAGGAATATATTCAGGGTAGTGAGGCCATAACTGGTATGACCTCTCTAGTGTGGCAAATATTGGCCACTGCGCAAGTTATTAAAGTGTTAAAACTGCCAAATTACGCTCTACCAAAGAACTGCCCATCCCCGGCACCTGCTTTAAATCATCGACCGTTTTAAATGGCCCATACTCCTCACGATAGCTGACAATCGCCTGGGCTTTTTTCAGTCCGACCCCATTCATCACTCGCGCTAAATCCTCCGCAGAAGCGCTATTGATGCTTACCCTGGTGCCTTCATCATCGCTTGCTTTAGCGGGTTGCGTAGCCTTGCTTTGCGCCGCCCCTGAGGCATCCGCTTTGGTTTGAGTCGCGTGGCTTTTGGTAACAGGCTCAGCAGCCAATGCGCTTTGGGCCATACCGGCGCAGGTCAATGAAAGGGTGATAAGCAGGGCTTTGATTCCATGTTTCATACTGTTTTCTCCGTGTTTGTTAACAGTGGAATCACGATAGCGAGGTGCAGAACAGCAGACAAACGGCAAATATCAGAAATGGAAAAGGCCGCGAAAGCGGCCTTTGGTTAATACAACTTTTTGCAATTTTTTGCGAGCTGCCTCGGTTATTGCTGCTGTTCCAGCGCGTCACCGATTTTAATTTTTGCGGCTTTACGCAGATTGCTCATCAGCGCTTCAAAGGTAATTTGCGCGTTGTTCTGAGTAATCCCCTGAACCATCGCTTTCTTCTGCGCTTCAGGCATAGAACCCGCTTTCACTTCGTCCAGCGCAAGCAGAACAACGTTGCCCTGCATATCGTTCGCCACGCCGTAACTCGGTTTGTCTTTTGCTGGCAGGCTCAGACCAAAGGCTGCCTGGCTCAGAGGATCCTGACCCGTGCGGCTCAGTGTTTTCGCCTCACCAAAGCTCAGACCTGCTGCTTTCATCGCTTCATCGCCTTTACCGGCTTTCAGGTCTGCCAGCAGTTTATCGGCATCCAGCTTAGCCTGTTGCTCTGCTTTATTGTGCTTAACAAGCGCAGTAACCTGCTCTTTCACTTCAGCCAGTGGCTTAACGGCTTCGGCTTTGTGCTCTGCAATACGCAGCACAAATGCGCGATCGCCATCCACGGTAATGATGTCCGAGTTACTGCCAGGCGTACCGTTCTCGCCAACCAGACCACCATTGAAAATGATGTCAGCGACCGGTTTGAAGTTCAGCTCTTCCGGCAGGCTGTCACGGCTAAACCAGCCCGTTTCAACCGCTTTCATACCAGCAGCTTGCTCCGCACCCGCCAGAGATTCGTTATCGTTGCTGGCTGCATCGCTCACTTTCTGCTGCAGCGCATAGTACGCATCCAGCGCTTTTTCCTGCTTCACTTTCGCCGCAATGTCGTCACGGGCTTCGCTCAGCGGTTTAACCTGCGCAGGCTGTACGTCATCAAGACGCGCAACGAGGAAACCAACAGAAGATTTAATCACACCGGACAGTTGGCCTTTGTCTTTCAGGCCGGCATTTTTCAGCTCATCCGGAGTGGTGGAATCTTCCAGCCAGCCCATATCGCCACCTTTACGGGCAGAGATGATGTCGGCTGATTTTTCTTTCGCCAGCGCAGCGAAATCAGCGCCTTTGCTCAGCTCATCCAGTACCGCTTTGGCTTCATCTTCCGTTTTAGTCTGAATGATGCTGTAGCGGTTACGCTGTGGCTGAGTGAACTGGTCCTGATGCTGGTCATAGTAAGACTGAATATCAGCATCGCTGGCCGTCTCCTGCAGTGCAGCAGCGTCCAGCTTGATGTAGCTCACGCGGAACTGTTCCGGCGTCATAAAGTTGTTTTTATTCTGCTCGTAGTAGCTGGCAACTTCCTGCTCGGTAACGGATTGCTTCGCGGCAAGCGCGTTAACGTCAATGGTCGCCTCGCGAACGATACGCTGCTGTGCGACCAGCGCCGCCAGCTCGTCGGTTTCGCCTTTCAGCATGAAGTCCGTACCGGCAACGCCGTTGATCAACTGCTGAGTAGTGAGCTGATTACGTAATGCCTGGGCGTACTGGTCGGCGGTCATTCCCATTTGATTCACAATCGCGTTGTAGCGGTTGTTATCAAATTTGCCGTCCACCTGGAAAGCAGGCGTGGCGAAAATAGCCTGTTTAATCTGATCGTCGCTGATATTGAGCTTCAGCTCGCGGGAGTACTGATCCAGCAGCGCTTCGTCTACAAGACGATTCAGCACCTGCTGACGCAGCGTTTTCATATAGCCTTCATTCGCCGCCAGCTCAGAGTATTGATCGCCCAACTGCTGCTGCATGCGGTTACGTTCGCTATTGAACGCATTCTCGAATTGCCCGCGGCTGATCTCCTGGCCATTCACTTTGGCGGCGTAATTGTTGCCCCCGCCAATCAGGTAACCACTCACGCCGGTCAAAATGAACGACACGATAATGATACCGAAAATAATCTTGAGCACGAGACTGTTAGCAGCCGTGCGTAAGCTGTCCATCATGGTGTAACCACACTCCGCTGTAGATGACTATACGCGTTATCCTTCAAGCCGCCTGCGCGTTGTTACAACCACGGCGGCAAGGATGTTGAGTATATATGCTTCACGCAGCATAGCGTTTCCTGAACGCTGCGCACAAAGGTCTATTGTGACAAGAAAATGGGGCAATTGTCAGCCCACAACGCGTAGAAAGTACCGGAATCACAAATAAAAAAGGCACATCAGTTGATGCGCCCTTGTACTTCGTCACATCCCCAAAGGGGAAATCACTTAGTTTACCGCGTCTTTCAGTGCTTTACCTGCACGGAAGCCCGGTACTTTAGCCGCGGCGATGGTGATCTCTTTACCTGTTTGCGGGTTGCGACCAGTACGGGCAGCACGCTCTTTAACGGCAAAAGTACCAAAACCTACCAGCGCTACGTCATCACCTTCCTTCAGGGATTCGGTAACAGAAGCAATAATTGCATCTAACGCACGTCCAGCCGCAGCTTTAGAGATATCAGCCCCTGCAGCAATTTTGTCGATCAGTTGAGATTTATTCACTCTTCTCTTCCTCTTTTATAATTTATATCGCACCTGAATCCTTCAAAGTGCGACCGCGCAGCAGTTATATCAGGCCTGCCATGCCCTTACAACACCCGTTAATGATGGCAAGCCTAATCCGTCATCTAAATTAGCTATACAAAAAAAGGCTGGCAAGTCCGAAATGGTCTGCCAGCCCTGTTTTTATTAGTGCTCTTTGCGCGAGGTCACTATTTTGCGGTCACAACCTGCATTCCAGACGGTTCATTTTGCAACGCAAGAGTCAAAACCTCCTCGATGCGTTTCACCGGATGGATGTCCAGATCGGCAATCACGTTGTCCGGAATCTCTTCCAGGTCACGTTTGTTTTCATCTGGAATTAAGACCGTCTTAATGCCGCCACGGTGCGCCGCCAGCAGTTTTTCTTTCAAACCACCGATTGGCAGAACCTGACCACGCAGGGTGATCTCGCCGGTCATCGCCACATCGGCGCGTACCGGGTTACCGGTCAGACAAGAAACCAGCGCGGTACACATGGCAATACCGGCACTCGGGCCGTCTTTCGGCGTCGCCCCTTCAGGTACGTGAACGTGGATGTCGCGTTTTTCGTAGAAATCCGGGTTGATACCCAGTTTTTCCGCACGCGCACGCACCACGGTCAGCGCCGCCTGAATGGACTCCTGCATCACTTCACCCAATGAACCGGTGTAGGTCAGCTTGCCTTTACCCGGTACGCAGGCGGTTTCGATGGTCAGCAAATCGCCGCCCACTTCCGTCCACGCCAGACCGGTCACCTGACCAACGCGGTTTTCGTTGTCCGCGCGACCATAGTCAAAGCGCTGTACGCCCAGGTAGTCGTGCAGGTTGTCGCCATTGATCACAATATGTTTCAGTGATTTGTCGAGCAGCAACTGCTTCACCGCTTTACGGCACAGCTTGGAGATTTCGCGCTCCAGACTACGCACGCCAGCTTCACGGGTGTAGTAACGAATAATGCCCACAATGGCGCTATCGTCGACCGTCAACTCGCCTTTTTTCAGCGCGTTACGCTCAATCTGTTTCGGCAACAGGTGACGTTTAGCAATGTTCAGCTTCTCGTCTTCGGTGTAACCGGACAGTCGGATCACTTCCATACGATCCAGCAACGGCGCCGGAATATTCATGGAGTTCGAGGTCGCAACAAACATTACGTCGCTGAGATCGTAATCCACTTCCAGGTAGTGATCGCTGAACGCCACGTTCTGCTCTGGATCCAGCACCTCAAGCAGTGCGGAAGCCGGATCGCCTCGCATGTCGGAAGACATTTTGTCGATCTCATCGAGCAGGAACAGCGGGTTTTTAACGCCCACTTTAGCCATTTTCTGGATCAGTTTACCCGGCATAGAACCGATATAGGTCCGGCGGTGACCGCGAATTTCAGCCTCATCACGCACGCCGCCCAGCGCCATACGGATGTATTTACGTCCGGTCGCTTTGGCGATGGACTGCCCCAGAGAAGTTTTACCTACCCCCGGCGGCCCAACCAGACACAGGATTGGCCCCTTGATTTTGTTCACACGGCTTTGAACCGCGAGATACTCAAGGATACGGTCTTTGACGCGTTCCAGACCGTAATGGTCAGTATCGAGGATTTCCTGCGCCTGACGCAGGTCTTTTTTGACCTTGCTACGCGCATTCCACGGTACCTGTACCATCCAGTCGATGTAGCCACGCACTACGGTCGCTTCCGCCGACATCGGAGACATCATTTTCAGCTTCTGCAGTTCTGCTTCCGCTTTCTCTTTTGCCTCTTTCGGCATTTTCGCCGCGTCGATTTTACGTTTCAGCGCTTCGTTTTCGTCCGGCGCGTCGTCCATCTCGCCGAGTTCTTTCTGAATGGCTTTCATCTGCTCGTTCAGATAGTACTCTCGCTGGGATTTTTCCATCTGCTTCTTCACGCGGTTGCGAATGCGTTTCTCAACCTGCAGCAGATCGATTTCGGATTCCATCATCGCCATCAGATATTCCAGACGTTCGTTAACGTCGGACATCTCCAGCACGGACTGCTTGTCAGCCAGCTTCAGCGGCATGTGTGCAGCGATGGTGTCCGCCAGACGCGCAGGATCGTCAATGCTGTTCAGCGACGTCAGCACTTCTGGTGGGATTTTCTTGTTCAGCTTGATATAGCCTTCGAACTGGCTGATAGCGGTACGCACCAGCACTTCCTGTTCGCGCTCATCAATGGCTGGCGAGTCAAGGTACTCCGCTTTCGCAGAGAAATGCTCGCCGTTGTCAGACAGCGCAGAAATACGCGCGCGCTGTAACCCCTCGACCAGCACTTTTACGGTGCCGTCAGGCAGTTTCAGCATCTGCAAAATAGAGGCCACGGTCCCGACGGTGAAAAGATCGTTTACACCCGGCTCATCCGTTGACGCTTCTTTCTGTGCGACCAGCATGATTTTTTTATCATGGTCCATAGCCGCTTCCAGACAACGGATAGATTTTTCCCGCCCTACAAATAAGGGTATGACCATGTGCGGATAAACCACCACATCGCGCAACGGCAATACGGGGATTTCAATGCGTTCAGAACGCTCAGGATTCATAGAGCTCTCTCTTAGTTTAGTGTCCGCCAGGTAATCAGGTGGTACGACTGTGCTTCACACCACCTTTAACATGTATGTCAGTATATGGGGATGTTTCCCACACATTCAACGCCATGTTTACGGAAAAATAAAAGGGGAGATAAAATCCCCCCTTTTTAATTAAATGTCTGTATGAATTGATGAATTATTCGCCAGATGCCTGCTGTGCTTCCGGCTTACCGTAAATCAGCAATGGCTTGCTCTGACCGCCAATCACCGACTCATCGATCACCACTTTTTCGACGTCTTCCATAGAAGGCAGATCGTACATGGTGTCGAGCAGCGCGGCTTCAACGATAGAACGCAGACCACGGGCACCGGTTTTACGCGCCATCGCTTTCTTGGCGATAGCATCCAGCGCTTCCTCACGGAACTCCAGATCGACACCTTCAAGGTTGAACAGCGCCTGGTACTGCTTGGTCAGGGCGTTTTTCGGCTCTTTCAGGATCTGGATCAGCGCTTCTTCACTCAGTTCGCTCAGCGTTGCCACCACCGGCAGACGACCGATGAACTCAGGGATCAGACCAAATTTGATCAGATCTTCCGGCTCCACCTGCGACAGCAACTCACCTTCGCTGGCTTTATCAGACTGCGCTTTTACCGTCGCGCCAAAACCAATGCCTGAGCCGGTTTCAACACGGTTAGCAATCACTTTGTCCAGACCAGCGAACGCGCCGCCGCAGATAAACAGGATCTTAGAGGTATCAACCTGCAAGAACTCCTGCTGCGGATGTTTACGCCCGCCCTGTGGCGGAACGGCCGCCACGGTGCCTTCAATCAGCTTCAGCAGGGCCTGCTGTACGCCTTCGCCGGAAACATCGCGGGTAATGGACGGGTTGTCAGACTTACGAGAAATCTTGTCGATTTCATCGATATAGACGATCCCGCGCTGCGCTTTCTGCACGTCGTAGTCGCACTTCTGCAGCAGCTTCTGAATAATATTTTCAACATCTTCACCCACATAACCGGCTTCGGTCAGCGTGGTGGCATCGGCCATGGTGAACGGAACGTCCAGCAGGCGCGCCAGCGTTTCCGCCAGCAGCGTTTTACCGGAACCCGTCGGGCCAATTAGCAGGATGTTACTTTTGCCCAACTCGACGCCATTGCTGGTGTCGCCGTTGCGCAGACGTTTGTAATGGTTGTATACCGCGACCGCCAACACTTTCTTCGCCTGTTCCTGACCGATAACGTAATCGTCCAGGTGATTGCGAATTTCATGTGGCGTCGGCAGCGCACTGCGTTCACGGTGCGGTGCTACTTCCTTAATCTCTTCGCGAATGATGTCGTTACACAAATCGACACATTCGTCGCAGATATACACGGATGGACCGGCAATCAGCTTCCGCACTTCATGCTGGCTTTTGCCGCAAAAAGAGCAGTACAACAATTTGCCCGAGCCATCTTTGCGTTTATCTGTCATGGGTCAAAACCTCTTCTTTGTTCTTTGTGCCGCACACGACGACGCAAATGCCATTCTCAGGCGCAAGACGCTAGTCAGCGTTGTGCCGCTCCAGGTAATTATAGCGGCACACCTGCGCACTGGGCATTAATTACGATGGGTCAAAATCGAGTCGACCAGACCGTACTCTACCGCTTCAGAAGCGGAGAGGAAGCGATCGCGCTCGGTATCACGTTCAATCTGCTCAAGAGATTGACCCGTATGATGCGCCATAAGTTCGTTCATGCGCCCTTTTACCTTCAGGATTTCGCGGGCATGAATTTCAATATCCGTTGCCTGGCCCTGGTAACCGCCCAGAGGCTGATGGATCATGACGCGAGAGTTAGGCAGGCAAAAACGTTTGCCTTTTGCCCCGGCAGTCAGCAGGAACGCGCCCATTGAGGCCGCCTGGCCCATACAAATGGTGCTAACGTCCGGCTTAATAAACTGCATGGTGTCATAGATAGACATCCCGGCAGTGATCACCCCACCAGGGGAGTTGATGTACAGGTAGATATCTTTTTCCGGGTTTTCTGCTTCCAGGAACAGCATCTGCGCCACAATCAGGTTAGCCATATGATCTTCGACCTGGCCAGTCATAAAAATGACGCGTTCCTTAAGTAGACGAGAATAGATATCAAAAGAGCGCTCACCACGTGAGGTCTGTTCAATGACCATCGGCACCAGCGCCATATGGGGTGCAAAGTTATCTCGTTCGCCGCTGTATGACATTTCCGTCTCCTGGATAAAATTTGAAAAAACCTGCTGTGCTGATTGTAACCTTATGGACGGATTATCAGCTAGTCCCTCAGTAATGGGTACGACATCGCCATAATTCAAGCATAACAATCTTTTGTTGTAACGCTAACACTGAAACGCTGTTTTCGCACTCTTCCCATGCAAAATGCGTGACAAAAAAAAACCCGCCACCAAAAGGTGACGGGCTTGCGTACGAAATTCGTGCTACAAAAGCGACGAATTACGCCTGCTGGTTCATCAGCTCGTTGAAGGAAGTGGCTTTTTCAGTCACTTTCGCTTTCGCCAGAACGGCTTCAACAGCTTGTTCTTCCAGAGCGACGTTACGCATGTTGTCCATCAGCTCTTTGTTTTTGCTGTAGAACTCAACAACTTCTTTCGGATCTTCGTAAGCAGAAGCCATCTCTTCGATCAGGCCTTTAACGCGATCTTCGTCAGCTTTCAGCTCGTTGGTGCGAATAACTTCGCCCAGCAGCAGACCTACAACTACGCGACGCTTAGCCTGTTCTTCGAACAGTTCACGCGGCAGTTCCAGAGCTTGTTTTTCGTTACCGCCAAAACGCTGAGCAGCCTGACGACGCAGAACGTCGATTTCGCTGTCGATCAGAGCAGCCGGTACGTCGATGTCGTTAGCTTTTACCAGACCTTCGATCGCCTGAGACTTAACGCGGTTACGCACTGCGCCTTTCAGCTCGCGTTCCATGTTTTTACGTACTTCAGCGCGCAGACCAGCTACGGAACCATCTTCAACGCCGAAACGCTTGATGAATTCTTCAGTCAGTTCCGGCAGTTCGCGTTCTTCAACTTTCTTCAGGTTGATAACGAACTTAGCAGCTTTACCCTTCAGGTTTTCAGCGTGGTACTCTTCCGGGAAGGTCACGTCGATAGTGAACTCTTCGCCAGCTTTGTGGCCTTTAACGCCTTCTTCAAAGCCCGGGATCATACGACCCTGGCCCATCGCCAGTACGAAGTCAGACGCTTTGCCGCCTTCGAACTCTTCGCCGTCTACAGAACCGGTGAAGTCGATGGTTACACGATCTTCTGCATCAGCAGCGCCGTCTTTGTCTTTCCAGGTAGCCTGCTGCTTACGCAGGGTGTCCAGCATTACATCAACGTCAGCGTCGGTGACTTCAACAACCGGTTTTTCAACTTCGATTGCTTCCAGGCCAGTCAGCTCAACTTCCGGGTAAACTTCGAACTCTACCGCGTAAGTAAAATCTTCACCCAGCTTGTATTCACCCGGAACGTAGTTCGGTGCGCCAGCCGGATTGATTTTTTCTTTGATGATCGCGTCAACGAAGTTGCGGCTCATCAGGTCGCCCAGTACGTCCTGACGCACGGAAGCGCCATAACGCTGAGCAACAACATTCATCGGTACTTTTCCTTTGCGGAAACCGTCAATACGCACTTTCTTCGCTACGTTGACCAGCTCGCTTTTCACAGCGGTCTCGATGCTGTCAGCAGCGATTGTAATCGTTACACGGCGGCCAAGGCCTTGAGTGGTTTCAACTGAAACTTGCATCTTGTTACCTCAAAAAATCACAGTGCTCGGTCAACTCTTCTCCGCAAGCACAGGTTGTTGGCTTCGCGGAACTGGGATGTTCTCATAAGCAATCACATTCCCTGTCGTCAGAATCATCCCGAAGACATTCCGAAAAATAAGACGCGCATTATAGCGGCATCACTTTTATGAGTCGAGAACGGTTATCGCGCGTTGCTGCGGCTTTTTTCACAATTCCCGGCTAATTTTTGTCTGAATACTGTACGACAGCCCCAGAATTCAGACAAAACAAAACGGCCCGCAGGCCGTTTTCACATATTCTGTAGCAACATACTGGAAAAGCGTCGGTTGTTGCAAATCCGTTTTTCTACGCGATGCTCCCGGCTCCACGACAAGGAGGCGACGCAAAGATCGTGTCCTGCAACGCTTCCCACTCCTTAATGGTATAGGTATGCAGGGCTAACGCATGTACGGTAGTGGAGAGTTCCGCCGTTAACGTGCCGTAAATCATCCGATGACGATTAAGAAAACGTTCACCTGTAAAGCGATCGCTAACCAGCACAACCTTAAAGTGGCTTTCAGAACCAGCCGGGACATTGTGACGATAGCTTTCATCCACAACTTCGAGGAATACGGGTTCGAACGCTGCCCTTAATTTTTCTTCTATTTGCTCACGAATCATCATGAAATTTTTCCTCCGACAACGCTGAGATGTCACCCATCCCTTTAAATACTAGCCGCTTTTACCGTTTTCATTACACCTTAGCAACAAAAAATTAGCGCTTATCTGATTTTCTCAGCCAAATGGATGAAGTTCACTAAATCCTCACTTCGATTTATGGCAAAAAGTCCGTTTATGGTCTTCATAAAGTCATAAAACGGACAACACAATGAATTTACATGCGTTACCCACTTCCCCTCATCGTTGGCGATGTTATGATGGCGGGAATTTTCTCTAACCACACAATTTAGATTCGCTGAGAGCCCTGGCATGTTTAAAAAAATCCTCTTCCCGTTAGTTGCAATGTTTATGTTGGCAGGATGCGCAACGCCGCCAACCACCATTGAAGTCTCCCCCAAAATCACCCTGCCGCAGCAGGATCCGAGCCTGATGGGCGTGACCGTGAGTATCAACGGCGCCGACCAGCGTCAGGATCAGGCGCTGGCAAAAGTCACCCGCGACAACCAGCAGGTTACCCTGACCGCTTCTCGCGATCTGCGTTTCCTGCTGCAAGAAGTGCTGGAAAAACAGATGACCGCGCGTGGTTATATGATTGGTCCGAACGGTGCAGTAAACCTGCAAATCATCGTTAGCCAGCTGTATGCGGACGTGTCTCAGGGTAGCGTGCGTTACAACATCGCCACCAAAGCAGACATCGCCATTATCGCGACCGCCGCTAACGGTAATAAGATGACCAAAAACTACCGCGCAAGCTACTCTGTTGAAGGCGCGCTGCAGGCCTCCAACAAAAATATTGCTGATGCCGTTAACAGCGTCCTGACCGACACCATCGCTGATATGTCTCAGGACACCAGCGTTCACGATTTCATCAAGCAGAACGCTCGTTAATTTCTGCCCTTATGGCCCGGCGTTCGTCGGGCCTATAGAAGCCCATGTCCAGTCATTACTTACGTATTTTTCAGCAACCACGTTCAGCTATCCTGCTCATTTTGGGGTTCGCCTCCGGATTACCGCTCGCACTGACATCCGGTACGCTCCAGGCGTGGATGACGGTCGAGAATATCGATCTTAAAACCATCGGTTTCTTTTCTCTGGTTGGCCAGGCCTACGTATTTAAGTTCCTCTGGTCTCCATTGATGGACCGCTATACACCGCCGTTTTTGGGCCGACGTCGCGGTTGGCTACTGGCGACCCAGGTACTGCTATTGATTTCTATCGCCGCGATGGGCTTTCTGGAGCCGGGTACGCAGCTACGCTGGATGGCCGCGCTGGCGGTGGTGATCGCGTTTTGTTCGGCATCGCAGGATATCGTCTTTGACGCCTGGAAAACCGACGTATTGCCCACCGAAGAGCGTGGTGCAGGTGCAGCAATCAGCGTGCTTGGTTACCGTTTAGGGATGCTGGTTTCCGGTGGGCTGGCCCTGTGGATGGCCGACCGCTGGCTCGGCTGGCAGGGAATGTATTGGCTGATGGCGGCGCTGCTGATCCCTTGCATCATCGCGACCCTATTAGCGCCAGAACCGACAGATGCTATTCCGGTGCCTAAATCGCTGGAACAGGCAGTTGCGGCTCCGCTGCGAGACTTTTTTGGCCGGAACAATGCCTGGCTGATTCTGCTCCTGATCGTGCTGTATAAACTCGGTGATGCCTTCGCGATGAGTCTGACCACCACTTTTTTAATCCGCGGAGTTGGATTTGATGCGGGTGAAGTCGGCGTGGTGAATAAAACGCTGGGGCTGCTGGCAACCATCGTTGGCGCGCTGTACGGCGGGATCCTGATGCAGCGTCTCTCGCTGTTCCGCGCATTGTTGATTTTCGGTATTCTGCAAGGGGCATCAAACGCAGGTTACTGGCTGCTGTCCGTCACTGACAAACACATGTTCAGTATGGCCGCCGCCGTTTTCTTTGAAAACCTGTGTGGCGGGATGGGCACCGCGGCGTTTGTCGCCTTATTAATGACGCTATGCAATAAGTCCTTCTCAGCGACTCAGTTCGCCCTGCTCTCCGCGCTTTCAGCGGTTGGCCGCGTGTACGTAGGTCCGGTAGCGGGTTGGTTTGTCGAAGCGCACGGGTGGCCAACGTTTTATCTGTTCTCCGTGTTTGCCGCACTGCCCGGACTCCTGCTGCTGCTGGTTTGCCGTCAGACGCTGGAACATAGCTGGCAAAATGAAAGCTTTATTCCGCGCACGGAATTTCGTGGCGCGTACGGTCTGGCATTAATGACGCTGGTCGCGGGCTGCTGTTTGCTGGCAGTTTGGTTATTGTTGCTGACCCTGAATGCACTGGACTACACCAATTTCTCCTTCCTGCCGGAACTGCTTGAAGTCTCGGTGGTAGTCGCGGTCTGCGGAGTGGTATTCGGCGGATTGCTGGATTATCTGGCATTGCGCAAAACCCGTCTGGCGTGATGTTGCATATTTATGCTCTAAATAATTCGAGTTACGGGAAGGCGGCGACGCAGCAAATCCCCAGGAGCTTACATAAGTAAGTGACTGGGGTGAGCGAGGAAAGCCAACACACCCGTAGCTTGAAGTATGACGAGCATATTTTGCCGTTGTAATCACCCTGCGTAATTATAACGGCTAAATAAACAACAACTGATAAAAATATTATTTGTTATTTTGTGCGCCATAGAATTTGGAAATTATTGACGCTTTTTATACATGCTATTTTCCTTACTCGATTCAGCCATGAAAAATTTATTGTTTGTTCTTAAATTGTCTTTTTATTGATAATTAATTGTTAATTAATTGTTTTATATTCGTATTGGTTATACCAATTGCCCTCTGCATGTCCCTCGCCCGCCTGCTTTCGTTATAACGTGATGTTGCAACAGGTTCTTAAAGCCAACCCGACATATATTGCAACATATGTGACACGCCCGGCAGAACCCAGTAACACAGATCCAATGATGTTTACAGTAATGTAACCTTCCCGTAAAATGACCTCACACTTTAAACGCCACCCGGTCCCGTGGAATTGAGGTCGTTAAATGAGACTCAGGAAATACAATAAAAGTTTGGGATGGTTGTCATTAATTGCAGGCACTGCGTTACTCAGTGGCTGTAATTCTGCGCTGCTTGACCCTAAAGGACAGATTGGACTGGAACAACGTTCATTGATACTGACGGCATTTGGCCTGATGTTGATTGTCGTTATTCCTGCCATCTTGATGGCTGTTGGTTTTGCCTGGAAGTATCGTGCAAGCAATAAAGATGCGAAGTACAGCCCGAACTGGTCACATTCCAATAAAGTGGAAGCTGTGGTCTGGACGGTGCCGATCTTAATCATCATTTTCCTTGCCGTACTGACCTGGAAAACCACCCACGCTCTTGAGCCAAGCAAACCGCTGGCGCATGACGAGAAGCCCATTACCATCGAAGTGGTTTCCATGGACTGGAAATGGTTCTTCATCTATCCGGAACAGGGTATCGCTACCGTGAATGAAATCGCCTTCCCGGCGAATACTCCGGTCGAATTCAAAGTGACGTCCAACTCCGTGATGAACTCCTTCTTTATCCCGCGTCTGGGTAGCCAGATTTATGCCATGGCCGGTATGCAGACTCGACTGCATCTGATCGCCAACGAAGTCGGTACTTATGATGGTATCTCCGCAAGCTATAGCGGACCAGGCTTCTCCGGTATGAAATTCAAGGCTATTGCAACAAAGGACCGCGCCGAATTCGACCAATGGGTTGCTAAAGCTAAACAGTCTCCGAACACCATGAACGACATGGCAGCGTTCGAAAAAGTGGCTGTGCCAAGCGAATACAACCAGGTGGAATACTTCTCCAACGTGAAACCTGATTTGTTTAAAGATGTTATTAACAAATTTATGGCTCACGGTAAGAGCATGGACATGACCCAACCAGAAGGTGAGCACAGCGCACACGAAGGTATGGAAGGCATGGACATGAGCCACGCGGAATCCGCCAACTCAAGGGGTTGAGAAGAATACGATGTTCGGAAAATTGACACTTGATGCAGTTCCGTTCCATGAACCAATCGTCATGGTTACGATCGCTGCCATTATCATCGGTGGTGCGGCCTTACTCGGCCTTATCACTTACTTCGGTAAGTGGACCTACCTGTGGAAAGAGTGGCTGACTTCGGTTGACCACAAACGCCTTGGCATCATGTATGTCATCGTCGCAATCGTGATGTTGATTCGTGGCTTTGCCGATGCCGTCATGATGCGTAGTCAGCAAGCGCTGGCTTCTGCAGGTGAAGCGGGTTTCCTGCCACCTCACCACTACGACCAGATCTTCACGGCTCACGGCGTGATTATGATCTTCTTCGTGGCAATGCCATTTGTTATCGGTCTGATGAACCTCGTGGTTCCACTGCAGATTGGCGCACGTGACGTTGCATTCCCGTTCCTGAACAACCTGAGCTTCTGGTTCACCGTTGTTGGCGTAATCCTGGTTAACCTGTCTCTGGGCGTCGGTGAATTCGCGCAGACCGGTTGGCTGGCGTATCCGCCTCTTTCGGGGATAGAGTACAGTCCAAGCGTCGGGGTCGATTATTGGATATGGGCCGTCCAGTTGTCCGGTATTGGTACAACCCTGACCGGTATCAACTTCTTTGTGACCATCATTAAGATGCGTGCGCCAGGAATGACCATGTTCAAGATGCCGGTATTTAGCTGGGCATCTCTGTGCGCTAACATCCTGATTATCGCTTCGTTCCCAATTCTGACGGTTACCGTCGCGTTGCTGACCCTGGATCGCTATCTGGGCACCCATTTCTTTACCAACGATATGGGCGGCAACATGATGATGTACATCAACCTGATTTGGGCCTGGGGCCATCCGGAAGTGTACATTCTGATCCTGCCAGTATTCGGGGTATTCTCCGAAGTCGCAGCAACCTTCTCGCGTAAGCGTCTGTTTGGTTACACCTCGCTGGTGTGGGCAACCGTGTGTATTACCGTTCTGTCGTTCATTGTTTGGCTGCACCACTTCTTCACCATGGGTGCCGGCGCAAACGTAAACGCCTTCTTCGGTATTACCACCATGATTATCGCCATCCCGACCGGGGTGAAGATCTTCAACTGGCTGTTCACCATGTATCAGGGCCGTATCGTATTCCACTCAGCAATGCTGTGGACGATTGGCTTTATCGTCACCTTCTCAGTCGGCGGCATGACCGGCGTACTGCTGGCGGTGCCGGGTGCGGACTTCGTACTGCACAACAGCCTGTTCCTGATTGCGCACTTCCATAACGTTATCATCGGCGGCGTGGTATTTGGTTGCTTCGCGGGTATGACCTACTGGTGGCCAAAAGCGTTTGGCTTCACGTTGAACGAAACCTGGGGTAAACGCGCATTCTGGTTCTGGATCATCGGCTTCTTCGTGGCATTTATGCCGCTGTACGTGCTGGGCTTTATGGGTATGACCCGTCGCCTCAGCCAGCAGATTGACCCGCAGTTCCATCCGATGCTGGTTGTTGCCGCCTGTGGCGCCGCGCTGATTGCACTGGGTATCCTGTGCCAGTTCATCCAGATGTACGTGTCTATTCGCGACCGCGAGCAGAACCGTGACCTGACCGGTGACCCATGGGGTGGTCGTACGCTGGAGTGGGCAACCTCTTCCCCGCCTCCATTCTATAACTTTGCCGTTGTGCCGCACGTTCACGAGCGTGATGCCTTCTGGGAAATGAAAGAAAAAGGTGAAGCGTACAAGCAGCCTACGCACTATGAAGAGATTCATATGCCGAAGAACAGCGGTGCCGGTATCGTCATTACCGCCTTCGCAACACTGTTTGGTTTCGCCATGATCTGGCATATCTGGTGGCTGGCGATTGCAAGCTTCGCAGGCATGATCATCAGCTGGATTGTGAAAAGCTTTGATGAAGACGTGGATTACTACGTGCCGGTCCCGGAAGTCGAAAAACTGGAAAACCAGCATTTCGATGAGATTACTAAGGCAGGGCTGAAAAATGGCAACTGATACTTTAACGCACGCGACTGCCCACGCGCACGAACACGGGCACCACGATGCAGGCCAGACCAAGATCTTCGGATTCTGGGTCTACCTGATGAGCGACTGCATTCTGTTCTCAATTCTGTTTGCAACCTATGCCGTTCTGGTGAACGGCACCGCAGGTGGCCCGACAGGTAAGGACATTTTTGAACTGCCGTTCGTTCTGGTTGAAACATTCCTGCTGTTATTTAGCTCCATTACTTACGGCATGGCGGCGATCGCCATGTATAAGAACAACAAGAGCCAGGTCATCTCCTGGCTGGCGTTGACTTTCTTGTTCGGTGCCGGATTCATCGGGATGGAACTCTATGAATTCCATCACCTGATTGTTAACGGTATGGGCCCGGATCGCAGCGGCTTCCTGTCTGCGTTCTTCGCGCTGGTCGGCACGCACGGTCTGCACGTCACCTCCGGTCTTATCTGGATGGCGGTGCTGATGGTGCAAGTTGCCCGTCGCGGCCTGACCAGTACTAACCGTACCCGCATCATGTGCCTGAGCCTGTTCTGGCACTTCCTGGATGTGGTGTGGATCTGTGTGTTCACTGTTGTTTATCTGATGGGGGCGATGTAATGAGTCATTCTAACGAGAGCGGCGGCGCATCCCATGGCAGCGTAAAAACCTACATGACAGGTTTTATCCTGTCGATCATCCTGACGGTCATTCCGTTCTGGATGGTAATGACAGGTTCTGCCTCTCCGGCCGTCATTCTGGGAACTATTCTGGCAATGGCAGTGGTACAGATTCTGGTGCACCTGGTGTGCTTCTTGCACATGAATAGCAAATCTGATGAAGGTTGGAACATGACGGCCTTTGTCTTTACTGTGCTAATCATCGCCATTCTGGTTGTGGGCTCCATCTGGATTATGTGGAACCTTAACTACAACATGATGATGCACTAAGAGCGGCGATTATGATGTTTAAGCAATACCTGCAAGTTACGAAACCAGGCATCATCTTTGGCAACCTGATCTCGGTGATTGGGGGGTTCCTGCTGGCCTCGAAAGGCAGCATCGACTATCCCCTGTTTATCTACACGCTGGTTGGGGTGTCACTGGTTGTGGCGTCGGGTTGTGTATTTAACAACTATATCGACAGGGATATCGACAGGAAGATGGAGAGGACCAAAAACCGCGTGCTGGTTAAAGGTCTGATTTCTCCTGCCGTCTCGCTGGTATACGCCACCTTGCTGGGTATTGCTGGCTTTATGCTGCTGTGGTTTGGCGCCAACCCTCTGGCCTGCTGGCTGGGGGTGATGGGCTTCGTGGTATATGTGGGCGTCTATAGCCTGTATATGAAGCGCCATTCCGTTTACGGGACGCTGATTGGCTCACTCTCCGGCGCTGCGCCGCCGGTGATTGGCTACTGCGCCGTAACCGGTGAGTTCGATAGCGGTGCGCTGATTCTGCTGGCTATTTTCAGCCTGTGGCAAATGCCGCACTCTTACGCGATTGCGATTTTCCGCTTTAAGGATTATCAGGCTGCCAATATCCCGGTACTGCCGGTGGTAAAAGGTATTTCGGTCGCGAAGAACCATATCACGCTGTATATCGTGGCATTTGCTATCGCCACACTGATGCTAACCCTGGGCGGCTATGCAGGTTATAAATACCTGATTGTTGCTGCGGCGGTGAGCGTCTGGTGGTTGGGCATGGCGCTGCGCGGTTATAAAGTGGAAGATGACAGAGTCTGGGCGCGCAAGCTGTTCGGCTTCTCCATCATCGCCATTACCGCACTTTCCGTGATGATGTCCGTCGACTTTATGGTGCCAAACTCGCAGAACCTGCTGACTTACGTCTGGTAAGAATCTGCTTATATGAAAAGGGTGCTCTGGCACCCTTTTTTATTTGTTGTTTTGCATTCCCCCTCTTCTCACAATCACAACATTTGTTAATGAAGCGCATATTTACCCGGCCCTCTTCCCGCTTTACACTAGGCGCGAAATTAATACAGAGGTGGGAATGAACGATTACAAAATGACGCCCGGTGAGTTGCGCGCCACCTGGGGTTTAGGGACCGTATTTTCGTTGCGCATGCTTGGCATGTTTATGGTCCTGCCGGTTCTGACCACGTATGGTATGTCACTACAGGGTGCCAGCGAAGCATTGATCGGACTTGCTATCGGTATTTATGGCCTGGCGCAAGCCATCTTCCAGATCCCCTTTGGTCTGCTTTCAGACCGCATCGGCCGTAAGCCGCTTATTGTCGGCGGACTGGCGGTATTTGTTGTCGGTAGCGTGATTGCCGCCCTCTCAGATTCAATCTGGGGAATTATTCTCGGTCGGGCCCTCCAGGGCTCTGGCGCGATTGCCGCCGCCGTAATGGCGCTGCTGTCCGACTTAACCCGCGAGCAAAACCGAACCAAAGCAATGGCGTTTATTGGCGTCAGCTTTGGTATCACCTTCGCCATTGCGATGGTGCTGGGGCCGATCGTTACCCACGCGCTGGGGCTACACGCGCTGTTCTGGATGATCGCGGCCCTTGCGACAACAGGTATCGTGCTGACTATTTGGGTCGTTCCCAATAGCACGACCCACGTACTGAACCGCGAATCAGGCATGGTAAAAGGCAGCTTCAGCAAAGTGCTGGCGGAACCAAAACTGCTGAAGCTTAACTTCGGCATCATGTGTCTGCACATTTTACTGATGTCCACTTTCGTCGCCTTGCCAGGTCAGTTGGCAAAAGCGGGCTTCCCCGCCGCCGAACACTGGAAAATTTATCTGGTGACGATGCTGCTGTCCTTTTTTTCCGTGGTGCCGTTCATCATTTACGCCGAAGTGAAACGCCGAATGAAACGCGTGTTCCTCGCCTGCGTGTTACTGATTCTTGTCGCAGAAATTGTATTGTGGAGCGCAAACATTCGTTTTTGGGGGCTGATTGCGGGCGTGCAGATATTCTTCCTCGCCTTCAACCTGATGGAAGCCCTACTCCCCTCGCTTATCAGTAAAGAATCTCCGGCGGGCTATAAAGGTACGGCGATGGGCGTTTACTCCACCAGCCAGTTTCTTGGCGTGGCAATTGGCGGCTCGCTGGGCGGTTGGGTAGTCGACATGTTTGATGGTCAGGCGGTATTCCTGGCCGGCGCGCTTCTGGCGGCAGTGTGGTTGTTGGTGGCCAGCACAATGAAAGAACCGCCGTACGTTAGCAGCCTGCGCGTGGAAATCCCACCGGAGATTGCCGCGGATGACACCCTGAAGCAGCGTCTTCTGGCTAAAGAAGGGATAAGCGAAGTATTAATTGTGGCGCAAGAGCATTCGGCTTACGTAAAAATCGACAGCAAAGTGACCAATCGATTCGAAGTTGAGCAGGCGATAAGTCAGGCGTGAAGATTGCAGGATGGCGACGTCTTATCCGGCCTACAAATAGCGTGTACTACCTGTAGGCCGGATAAGCGGGCATTACGACTTAATCGCGGAAGTTCTTAAACTGGAACGGCTGGCCGAGGTCGCCCCCACGAACCAACGCCATGACGGATTGCAGATCGTCACGTGCTTTACCGGTTACACGGATTTCTTCACCCTGAATCTGCGCCTGCACCTTCAGTTTGCTGTCTTTAATCAGCTTAACGATTTTCTTTTGCACCGCGGTTTCGATGCCCTGCTTCAGCTTCGCTTCCACAAACCAGGTTTTACCGCTGTGCACGAAGGTTTCCGGTACGTCCAGCGATGTGCCTTCAATACCGCGTTTCAGTAGCTTGGCACGCAAAATATCCAGCAGTTGATTGACCTGGAAATCAGACTCGCTCAGCACCTTAATCGTCTTATTTGACTCATTCAGCTCAAAAGTCGCTTCAACGCCACGAAAATCAAAGCGTGACTCTACTTCGCGGCTGGCGTTATCCACCGCGTTACGGGCTTCCTGAAGATCAACTTCAGAGACAATATCGAAAGATGGCATCTTTTCCTCTCCCTTCATTTTTGATGCGAAGCATAATACCTGCAAAGTTACCCAACAGACAGCGCTATACTAGGCTGTATCCTTTAATTGTACGCGGAACTGTTACCTGCGAACAATAAAGGGGTACGGCCGATATGGATTAACACCTGGTGCTGTTGCAGGTGAGGAGGAAGAATGAAAATTACCGTACTGGGATGTGGAGCGTTAGGACAGCTGTGGCTTACCACGCTGTGCAAACATGGACATGAGGTGCAAGGGTGGCTACGCGTACCACAGCCCTACTGCAGCGTGAACCTGATCGACACGGATGGATCAGTTTTTAATGAATCCCTGACGGCAAACGACCCCGACTTTTTGGCAAAAAGCGACCTGTTACTGGTTACACTTAAAGCCTGGCAGGTTTCTGATGCGGTAAAAGGTCTGGCCGCAATTCTGCCTGAAACTACCCCCATTTTGCTGATTCACAACGGCATGGGGACGATTGAAGAGCTGCAAAACATTAAACAGCCTCTGCTGATGGGCACCACCACCCACGCGGCACGTCGCGACGGAAATGTCATCATTCATGTCGCTCAGGGCACAACGCGCATCGGTCCGGCGCGTGAGCAGGACGGTGATTTCAGCTATCTGGCTGAAACACTGCAAGAAGTACTACCGGATGTCGCCTGGCATAATAATATTCGCGCCGAACTGTGGCGCAAACTGGCCGTAAACTGCGTCATTAATCCGCTGACGGCGCTCTGGGACTGCCCAAACGGCGAACTGCGTCAGCATCCGGAAAAAATAGCGCTAATCTGTGAGGAAGTAGCAGCGGTTATTGAACGCGAAGGCCACCACACATCAGCGGATGATTTACGCTATTATGTCGAGCAAGTCATTGACAGTACGGCAGAAAATATCTCATCAATGCTGCAGGATATTCGTGCCATGCGCCATACAGAGATCGACTATATTACCGGTTACCTGTTAAAACGCGCCCGCGCGCACGGCATCGCCGTCCCGGAAAATGCCCACCTGTTTGAAATGGTAAAGAGAAAGGAAAGTGAGTATGAGCGCTCAAGCACTGGTTTGTCTCGCCCCTGGTAGTGAAGAGACCGAAGCAGTCACCACTATCGATCTGCTGGTTCGCGGCGGAATTAAGGTCACTACAGCAAGCGTCGCCAGCGATGGCGGCCTGACGATTGTGTGCTCACGCGGAGTGAAACTGCTGGCTGACGCACCGTTGGTTGAAGTTGCTGACGGCGATTTCGACATCATCGTATTGCCTGGCGGCATTAAAGGCGCGGAGTGTTTTCGCGACAGCCCTCTGCTTATCGAAACCGTGAAGCAGTTTCATCGTTCCGGACGTATTGTCGCAGCCATTTGCGCCGCTGCCGCCACCGTACTTGTCCCACACGATATCTTCCCCATCGGAAATATGACGGGTTTCCCGGCGTTGAAGGACAAAATCCCCGCAGAACAATGGCAAGACAAGCGTGTCGTGTGGGATCCGCGCGTCAACCTGTTAACCAGCCAGGGTCCGGGAACATCGATTGATTTTGGTTTAAAAATCATTGATCTACTGGTAAGCCGCGAAAAGGCTCATGAAGTGGCGTCACAGCTGGTAATTGCGGCGGGAATTTATAACTACTACGAGTAAGAATGATTGCCGGATGGTTTCAACCATCCGGTAAAATATTTAAAACCAAGGCACTCCGCTCATAACGTTGCTATAAAACAACATTCTTCCCGCCAGTTCCCCCGTCGCCATTAATACGACCCATAACCAACTCTGTTGGCCGTATTTCAGACGCGATATTCCCCACACAGCAACGCAGATACTGGCAAATAGCTGCCACCATAGCAGAGGACTTGACGCATCAGCGCCAGGCACATGATAGCGAAACCACAACCCGCCTGCCGTCAACACGATTCCAATGATGATCCCTGCATTACACACCGTTGAAGAGGATTTATGCCAATAGCCACCCGCCACCGCCACACTCATAAAACCCAGCAATACTGCCGTTGCCAGGAAGCCAAGCGGCGTAGCTATGGTATGCCAAAGCGAGTGCAGCGCCATTTGGTAATACACCTGAGACGTCACAAAAATTGACACCAGGCCAACAAGCGCAGTCACACCACCCAGAAGATTCGCCCCTGGATGCCCAAGCTTGAGCCAACATAACACTAACCAGCAAAATATCACGGCATTCAATACTATAAATGCCACTACTTCCCGACTCAGCCAAGATATTCCCAACCCTGCCATTGAACGGTATGCGCCTGTAGGTGTTCCCAGGTGTGCAAGGGATGCCAAAGAACCCAGCACAGTGATGACCCAAAATAGCAGCGCAAGCCGACGATATTGTTCAGCATTAAATTTCAGCGTGCCAAAATTCTGACACAACGTTAGTGCCAGGACACCGCCAATCCCCCATTGAGCAAAGACCGTAAAAAAGACTAATGGCAATTCATAGTGTTCCATTTCTCTCTCCTCAGTCCCGTGGCGCAATAATTACAATATTGGGCTTACTGATGTTGTGATCGGGTAAGTTGTAGCGCTTCTCTAGCACAGTCCATTGGGTGGTATGCTCTTTGCGGAGATCTTCTATCTCACCAAATCGCAAAACCCCCGCAGGGCAAGATTCAACACAGCGTGGTTGCAAACCTTCATCCAGGCGTTCCGCACACAGATTACATTTACTGGTTTTCCCCTCTTCCGCATCGTAAACCGGCGCGCTCCAGGGGCAAGCCATAATACACATCCGGCAACCGATACAACGTTCGTGATCCTGTACAACAATCCCGTCAGCTCGTTTGGTATAAGTCCCGGCCGGGCACACTTTCATGCACTGAGGATCATCGCAATGGTTACACGACATGCTGATAAACGCTTGAGTATTAGGTTCATCCGTATTGCGCTCGCGCACTCGGCGCCATAACACACCAAGCGGCGTCATATTTTCTGACTTGCAAGCCATGCTGCAGGTTTTACAGCCATAGCAGTTTTGCATATCAATAAGAAATCCATACTGTTTCGTCATGATTATGCCTCCCTTCTCACGTCAACCAACGTGCTGTTACAACAGTGTCCATTACCCAACAGCTCTACCTGATCGTTGGTGACATGGCTGCTACTTCCTCCCTGTTGCTCCCACCAGCCATTATCCAGGCTTACAACTCCCCGTTTTATATGCGTTGTTACGTCGGCAATAGCCCTGTGCTCTCCACGGTGATTGAAGACCACGACCCATTCCCCGGCCTGGATCTGACGATTATGAGCATCTTCAGGGTGGATCATAACGTTTGGACGATTACGCTGAACCTCAAGGATCCATTCATTCATACCGTGGCTCGAATGTACGCTACGTGCCAGTTTGCGCTGTACCGCCATTAACGGATAATGACTTGCCAGTTCAGGTGAACCTTTCACTGACTCTTTCACCTGTTTCCAGGTTACCACCGGCAGGAAGTCTTTTTTTGCCCACTCCTCAATATAGAAATGTGCCTTTCCGGTTGAAGTACAAAACTGCCCATCCTTAAAGGGAATCCAGTCTTCTTTAACGGGGCATACCGGCCCTTTTTTAAGCATCTCACGGGTGATGCCTGACCCCTTGAGGCAAGCATCAATGTAATGTTCAATAGGCTGGTTAAAAACTTCACCAAATCCAAAACGCTCGGCCAGGCGCGCAAAAATCCAGTAATCAGGTTTAGCTTCTCCCGGGGGCTCCACCGCTTTTTCCATCAACTGTACATAATGGCTACGGACCCCCGCCATTAAACTGACATCTTCAAAAATGGTCGTCACGGGAAGTACCAGATCGGCATACAGTGCAGACGAACTCATCAGGTTGTCCGCCACCACCACAAATGGCACTTTTTTAAAGGCTTCTCGGACCTGATTTGTATTCGGCAACTGCGTCATCGCCCCCAGCGTCATGTTCCACCAGAATTTAATCGGATGTGGTTTTTCGTGAACGATCCAGTCTCCAATTTTGGAAATGGGGATCGATGGGATTTTGGCAGCATTTGGCGCGGGGGGGATAATGGGCGAAAATTTCGCCATCTGCCTGACCCCGCCCGCATCACAGACCCCTGCACCAGGCTTACCGATATTGCCGGTTATCAGCGCCAGATAGAATTGGCTGGCGGCAACGTAAGTGCCAAACTCAGTTCTCTGCGCACCAGACATATTCTGAATAATCATCGCAGGTTGCGTGGAAGCATAGTCTCGTGCCAGGCGTAACACCGTTTGCGCTGGCACATCCGTTTCCTGCTCAACTTTCTGTGTCGTCCAGGGCTTCGCCTGCGCCCAAACGTTATCCAGTACGGTAGTAAAATCACTCCCGTTGGGCAGTTCATCATTTAGCAATGCAGGAAGAACGCCCGGCACATCATGTCGCTTCACGCTTTGTGTCAGAGTATCAAACACCAGATAACTGTCTGCATCATGCGGATCGGCTCGCATTAGTTTCTGCTTAGCATCCACCAAATAAACTGCGCCGGTATGTTTTCGCAGAAAATTTGCATCATAGCGCTTCTCCTGCATAATGATGTTGATCATCCCTAGCGCCAGCGCGATATCCGTTCCCGGCACAATAGGCACCCACTCATCCGCTTTTGCTGCGGTTTCGTTAAATCGGGGATCGATTACCACCATTCGCGCTCCGTTACGCTGCGCATTTGAATAATCTTTGAAGTAAGCATGCATCGTAATGGCCGGGTTGTTCCCCCAGCAAAGGATATAGCGACTTTCCTTTATTGTGTCGCGGGTATCAGCATACCGTAAGCCCACCATTGGCATCATCGCAGCAGTGACGGCTGCGCAGCATAACGAACCAACATGTTTTGTCGATCCGCCAAGATAATCAAAAAATGCCTTCCCCATATCATTTTTGATAGAGTCCATATTCCCTGAAGCTGCTGTTAGCAACAGGCCTTTATTGCCATCGGTAGCGATCGTTTCTCTGATTTTCTTTTCAATAAGCTCAAGCGCGGCATCCCAAGAAATCGGCTTAAATTTTCCTTCACCTTTTTCTCCCGTACGCAGCAAGGGTTGCGTCAGTCGTAGCGGGTGATACACCCATTTCGTTCGGCTAATCCCTCGTAAACAACATTTCACGTTAAAGCCTTTTGTCGCTTCAATTTTCATCAAACGATCTTTCCAGACATATGCCGTCAGGTTGCAATGCAAACATTCCATTGCACAGGTCGAACGAAATGTCTGGTAATCCGATTGCTGCAGACGAAACCGAGGCAGCGGTGCGCCATTGACCTGACGCAACCCTAGAAAGGTTGGACCTAATGAAGCCAGCCCCACCACACCTAGCCCTTTTAACAGGGTTCTTCTTTTTAAACGTATATTGCTCAAAGCATCCATGATCTTTCCTCCAATAAAGTTCATCATTAGTGAACTAAAATTCACCAATAATTAACTTGAGGTGAGTCATGATCTAATCATTTAGAGGTAACGATCTTTTTGAACTATGAAAGCAGCACTGCTTTCTGAACTCAATGATATAATCGAGAAGTATTTAATAAGAGAACGCATATGACTGAAACATCACAAGGGATTAATTCGGTTGATATAGCCGTCAGCATTTTGACATTTGTCGCCAGTCAGAATGGTCAAGCGAGGGCAATCGATATCGCTACTGGGTGTGGTTTGTCGAAAAGCCGTTTACATAAATATCTTATCTCACTTTGTCGCACCGGCATGCTATGCCAAAACGAAAAAGGGCTTTACTGCCTGGGAGCAACCACACTACAACTGACTGGAGGCCAAACCGGCGCACGCGACGCAATTGACGAGCTCAATACTATGCTGGTCACTTTTCGCGATACCTTTAACCACTCCACCGGGGTCGTCGTTGCTTCTGAAAATGGATTAATACTCAAACACTACAATCGCAGCTTTCGAAACGTCGATATCGATTTTCTGCCCAATACGCAGGTTCCACTTCATGCCAGTGCTGCTGGGCAAATTTTTATGAGCTTTTCTGATTATCAGGCGAAAAATCTGGCGCAGAAACAGTTGATTAGACAAATAATATCGCAGGGATACGCCGTGCGTTACAACCCAACTCAGGGGATCCCTGGAGCGCAATCTATCGCTTGTCCGCTTCAGAATAGTAAAGGTGAGCTCATTGCAATTGCTGTAACAATGGGTTTTTTTAGTGCCGAAGCCATTCCGCAAATTGCCAACCAACTGGTCAACAGCATAGCATCACTTCAGCCACAAGATTAGCGAAGCCCCGGCGCATAAAGCCGGGGCAGGCCTCAATTACGGGCGGTACACCTTCACGTTTTCAAAGCCCTGCTCGCGCAGATACAGCGCCTGCAGGCGGCTCATCACCCCGCGTTCACACCACAGCAGCCAGGTTTTACTCTGGTCCAAATCACCGAATTTAGTGCTCAGTTTGTAGAACGGCAGAGAAACCACGTCCACACCGTCAACTTTCAGCGGTTTGTCATCCTGTTCATCCACAGAACGGATATCCAGAATCACGTCGTTTGAGCCGAAACCACTCACGGTTTCCACTTCCACCACGGTCTGCTGAGTCTGCTGGGCGATATCGCGAATATCGATATTGTTCGCTTCTTCGACCACTTTATCGAGGATAGAGAAATCGAAGTTTTCTTCTTCGGCCTCAATCTTCGCTTTAATCGCCTTCACCGTTGGGCTTTTTGAAATAACGCCGCAGTATTCCGGCATGGTACGCGCAAAGTCCTCGGTACCAATTTCACGCGCCAGGTTGATGATGTGCTCTTTATCATGGGAGATAAGCGGGCGCAGGATCAGGGTATCCGAAACGTTATCAATCAGGCGCAGGTTGGTCAGCGTCTGGCTGGACACCTGGCCCAACGCTTCACCGGTTACCAGTGCCTGTACGCCGTAGCGCTCAGCGACTTTCGACGCCGCACGTACCATCATACGTTTAAGGACCACGCCCATCTGACCGTCGTCGACTTTCTCCAGGATCTCGCCCACCACCGGCTCAAAGTTGATCGCGACAAAACGCACGCGATGCGAGCTACCGTAGCGGTTCCACAGATAATGCGCCACCTGACGAACGCCGATTTCATGCGCGGCGCCGCCGAGGTTAAAGAAGCAATAGTGTACGCGGCAGCCGCGACGCATCAGCATGTAGCTGGATACGCCGGAGTCGAAACCACCGGAGATCAGCGACAGGACGTCTTCCTGCGTACCAATCGGGAAACCGCCAATACCTTCATAGCGGCCTTTAACCAGCAGCAGACGATCATTTTCGATTTCAAGATTTACCGTAACATCCGGTTTCGTCAGCTTCACGCGCGCGGATTCAATATGCTGGTTCAACCCGCCGCCAACATAACGTTCCACCTCAATGGAGCTAAACTCATGCTTACCGCGACGCTTAACGCGTACGCAGAAGGTTTTTCCTTCCAGTTGATCGCGATACTGCACCAGCGCTTTCTCGAAAATATCGTGCATGTCGGTAAACGGCACGTCTTCTACTTCGAGAATATGGTGGATACCCGGAATACGGGTCAGCGCGTCGCGAATATCCAGGCGCTGGCTTTCATCTTTAGCGCGAACCTCAACGTGATCCCAGTGACGGACAACGGCAAGGTCTTCATCGTAGTGCTTTAAAACGTTACGAATGTTCCCTGTCAGAATTTTTATAAAGCGCAAACGCACAGATTGGCTTTTGATGGTGATTTCTGGGAACAATTTAATGATAAACTTCATGGCGGCAATGGTTCTTTGGCAAGTCTGAATGACTTGTAATGGAAAAAAATACAGCAGCCCATACCCTGCGGCTGCATCCAGGCGCGCAAGTATACCACCATCATGGTCATCCTGTGCACATCGCCTTACCATTGCGCGTTATTTGCTTATCAGTACGAGTCCGTTACCATAGTCTTGTGCTGCCAATACAGAGAGTCAGACATTCATTATGCCGAAGAAAAATGAAGCGCCAGCCAGTTTTGAAACAGCGCTGAGCGAGCTGGAACAGATTGTTACCCGCCTGGAAAGCGGCGACCTGCCGCTGGAAGAAGCGCTGAACGAATTCGAACGTGGCGTACAACTGGCGCGTCAGGGACAGGTCAAATTGCAACAGGCTGAACAGCGCGTACAAATCCTGCTGTCAGACACCGAAGACGCCGCCCTTACGCCTTTTACACCGGATAATGAGTAAATGGATTTTACGCAGCAGCTACAGGCTTGCGTTGAGCAGGCCAACCAGGCACTGAGCCGTTTTATCGCGCCACTGCCCTTTCAGAACACTCCCGTGGTCGAAACCATGCAATATGGCGCATTATTAGGCGGTAAACGTCTGCGCCCATTCCTGGTGTATGCGACCGGTCAGATGTTTGGCGTCAGCCTGAGTACGCTTGATGCTCCCGCTGCCGCCGTCGAGTGCATCCATGCCTATTCGCTGATGCATGATGATTTACCCGCGATGGACGACGATGACCTGCGCCGCGGTCTGCCAACCTGCCACGTAAAATTTGGCGAGGCAAACGCGATCCTGGCCGGAGATGCGCTGCAAACGCTGGCGTTTTCCATTATCAGCGACGCGCCCATGCCAGAAGTCACCGACCGGGACCGCATCGCGATGATCTCTGAACTGGCCCAGGCCAGCGGTATCGCCGGTATGTGCGGTGGCCAGGCGCTGGATCTGGAAGCGGAAGGTCAGCAGGTTGCGCTGGATGCGCTGGAGCGTATTCACCGCCATAAAACCGGGGCGTTGATTCGCGCCGCCGTGCGTCTGGGGGCATTAAGCGCAGGCGATAAAGGGCGAGAATGCCTGCCAATTCTCGACAAATACGCAGAAAGCATCGGTCTGGCCTTCCAGGTTCAGGATGACATACTGGATGTGGTAGGCGATACTGCAACATTGGGTAAACGTCAGGGTGCTGACCAGCAGCTTGGCAAAAGTACCTATCCTGCACTTCTGGGTCTTGAGCAAGCCCGGAATAAAGCCCGGGATTTAATCGAGGATGCCCGCCAGTCGCTAAATTTGCTGGCCGCGCAGTCACTCGATACCTCGGCACTGGAAGCGCTAGCGGACTACATAATCCAGCGTGATAAATAAACCAACATATCCCATGAGCTTGCGATGAGTTTTGATATAGCCAAATACCCGACCCTGGCGCTGGTCGACTCCACCCAGGAGTTACGCCTACTGCCAAAAGAGAGTCTGCCAAAGCTTTGCGACGAACTGCGCCGCTATTTGCTCGACAGCGTGAGCCGTTCCAGCGGGCACTTCGCCTCTGGTCTGGGCACGGTGGAACTTACCGTCGCGCTGCATTACGTCTATAACACCCCGTTTGACCAGTTAATCTGGGATGTGGGACATCAGGCTTATCCGCACAAAATTCTGACCGGACGCCGCGATAAAATCGGCACCATTCGTCAGAAAGGCGGTTTACATCCGTTCCCGTGGCGCGGTGAGAGCGAGTATGACGTACTGAGCGTTGGGCACTCTTCAACGTCTATTAGCGCTGGCATTGGTATTGCGGTTGCCGCCGAGAAAGAAGGCAAAGATCGTCGTACCGTTTGTGTGATTGGCGACGGCGCTATCACCGCCGGGATGGCGTTTGAAGCGATGAACCATGCGGGTGATATTAAGCCCGATATGCTGGTTATCCTCAACGACAACGAAATGTCGATTTCAGAGAACGTCGGCGCGCTGAATAATCACCTGGCGCAACTGCTCTCTGGCAAACTCTACTCCTCGCTGCGCGAAGGCGGGAAGAAAGTCTTCTCCGGCGTACCACCGATTAAAGAACTACTCAAACGTACCGAAGAACACATTAAAGGCATGGTCGTGCCGGGCACGCTGTTTGAAGAGCTGGGCTTTAACTATATCGGCCCGGTGGACGGGCACGACGTGCTGGGACTTATCACCACGCTGAAGAACATGCGCGATCTTAAAGGTCCACAGTTCCTGCACATCATGACCAAAAAAGGTCGTGGCTATGAGCCAGCGGAAAAAGACCCTATCACATTCCACGCCGTACCCAAATTCGATCCATCCAGCGGCTGTCTGCCGAAAAGCAGCGGCGGCCTGCCGAGCTATTCAAAAATCTTCGGTGACTGGTTGTGCGAGACCGCGGCGAAAGACAACAAGCTGATGGCGATCACCCCGGCGATGCGCGAAGGCTCCGGTATGGTGGAATTCTCACGTAAGTTCCCGGACCGCTACTTCGATGTGGCGATTGCCGAGCAGCACGCAGTGACCTTTGCAGCAGGTCTGGCGATTGGCGGCTACAAGCCGGTCGTGGCTATTTACTCTACCTTCCTGCAACGCGCCTACGATCAGGTGCTGCATGATGTGGCCATCCAGAAACTGCCGGTACTGTTCGCCGTTGACCGGGCTGGTATCGTTGGCGCTGATGGGCAAACCCACCAGGGGGCGTTCGATCTCTCCTTCCTGCGCTGCATCCCGGAAATGGTCATCATGACCCCGAGCGATGAGAACGAATGCCGCCAGATGCTGTTTACCGGCTATCACTACAACAATGGGCCATCGGTCGTGCGCTATCCACGCGGTAATGCGGTGGGCGTTGAGCTGACCCCGCTGGAACAGCTGCCAATCGGTAAAGGCATCGTGAAACGTCACGGGGAAAAAGTGGCAATTCTTAACTTTGGTACCCTGATGCCGGAAGCCGCTCAGGTCGCAGAGTCGTTGAACGCCACGCTGGTCGACATGCGCTTTGTGAAACCGCTGGATGAAACGTTGATCCTCGAGATGGCAGCCCAACACGACGTGCTGGTTACCATTGAAGAAAACGCCATTATGGGCGGCGCAGGCAGTGGCGTAAACGAAGTGCTGATGGCCCATCGCAAGCCCGTTCCGGTGCTGAACATTGGCCTGCCTGACTTCTTCATCCCGCAAGGCACTCAGGATGAGGCTCGCGCCGATCTGGGTCTTGATGCCGCTGGCATTGAGGCCAAAATCAAGGCCTGGCTGGCATAATCCCCTCCCCGCTCCTGCTATGCTTAATGAATAACACGCTAAGCAGGAGCGAATATGCAATACAACACTTTAGGAAAAACCGACCTCCGGGTCTCCCGCCTTTGCCTGGGCTGCATGACGTTTGGCGAACCCAATCGCGGTAATCACGCCTGGACGCTGCCTGAAGAGAGCAGCCGCCCGATAATCAAACGCGCCCTTGAGGGCGGCATTAACTTTTTCGATACTGCCAACAGCTACTCCGCTGGCAGCAGCGAAGAGATTGTCGGCCGCGCGCTGCGTGATTTCGCCCGTCGTGATGAGGTGGTGGTGGCGACAAAAGTGTTCCATCAGGTTGACGATCTGCCGGAAGGCTTATCCCGTGCACAAATCCTGCGCTCAATCGACGACAGCCTCAGACGCCTGGGCATGGACTATGTGGACATCCTGCAAATTCACCGTTGGGATTACAACACGCCAATCGAAGAAACGCTGGAAGCCCTCAACGACGTAGTAAAAGCCGGTAAAGCTCGCTATATCGGTGCCTCGTCAATGCACGCTTCGCAGTTTGCTCAGGCGCTGGCCCTACAGAAGCAACACGGCTGGGCGCAGTTCGTCAGCATGCAGGATCACTACAACCTGATCTACCGCGAAGAAGAACGCGAAATGCTGCCGCTCTGCTATCAGGAAGGCGTCGCGGTGATCCCATGGAGTCCGCTGGCACGCGGTCGTCTGACCCGCCCGTGGGGAGAAACAACCGCTCGCCTGGTTTCCGATGAAGTTGGTAAAAATTTATACAGCGAGAGCGACGAAAACGACGCGCAAATTGCCGCACGGCTGGCTGGCGTCAGCGAAGAGCTGGGCGTCACGCGGGCGCAGGTCGCGCTGGCATGGCTGCTGAGCAAACCGGGGGTGGCAGCGCCGATTATCGGCACATCGCGCGAGGAACAGCTGGATGAGTTGCTTAATGCGGTGGATTTAACGCTGAAGCCGGAACAAATTGCCGAACTGGAAACACCGTACAAACAGCATCCGGTGGTGGGGTTTAAATAATCTGCCATTGCCCGATGGCGCTGCGCTTATCGGGCCTACGAAATCGACATATTGTTGGGACGTAGGCCGGATAAGGCGTTTACGCCGCCATCCGGCAAACCCTTTAAATGATGCCTACCGGCCAGTGATGACCGATAAAATATAAAATTCCGGCAGAGAGTATCCCGGCGACAATATCGTCGATCATGATCCCAGTTCCACCATGCACATTGCGATCGAACCAACGGATCGGCCACGGTTTCCACATATCCAGAATACGGAAAATCACAAATCCGGCGGCAACCCACTGCCAGTCGAGGGTCGGTAGCGCCATCAGGGTTATCCACATCCCAACAAACTCGTCCCAGACAATGCTGCCATGATCGTGCACGCCCATGTCTTTCGCCGTTTGATGACACAGGTAAACGCCGATACAGATCGACAGCATGACCACCAGCGAATACAGCTGCCATGGCAGAAACGTCATTAAATACCAAAAAGGGATCGCCGCCAGCGATCCCATGGTGCCAGGAATAATGGGACTCAACCCGCTACCAAAACCGGTGGCTAACAGGTGCCACGGATTGCGCATACTCAGGCGGCTTTTGGCGACATCTTTTTTAAGGCGCGGCAAAATGGTCATATCCTTTCCAGTCGAACGTGACGGGTTTTCCATCGCGCGTAAAATGAACGCCTTCCACATCCGCACTCATCTGCCCGATGCAGGTAAACGAGGTCCCGAGGTGCGCCAGCGCAACGTCCAGCGCGCCACGGTTGATTTCCGGTACGGTAAAGCATAACTCATAATCTTCACCACCCGAGAGCGCCCAGCGCAGCGCCTGTTCCGGCTCAACATGTTGGGCGAACGCCGCGGAATAAGGCAGCGCGTCGACGTTAACCCGTGCGCCGCAGCCGCTGGCATTGACGATATGCCCCAGATCGGAAATCAGGCCGTCGGAGAGATCGATAGCCGCACTGGCCAGATCGCGCAGGGCTTGTCCCTGTAAAATACGCGGGGTTGGGCGCAGGTGGCGTTGCAGCAGATACTCCGCGTCTTTTGGATCAGTCACCTGCAAGCGGTCCTGCAAAATCGCCAGCCCCGCCGCACTGTCGCCCGGCGTGCCGGTCACATAAATCCAGTCGCCCGGTTTTGCCCCGGAACGTTTTAAGGCACGCCCAACGGGAACGTAGCCATGAATACCCAACGTCATCGACAGCGGTCCACGCGTGGTATCACCGCCAATCAGCTGCATATCGTAGTAATTAAGGAGTTCAAACAGGCCATCGCTGAAAGCTTCAAGCCAGGCTTCATCAACGTCAGGTAACGTGAGCGCCAGCGTCAACCACGCAGGATCGGCACCCATCGCCGCCAGATCGCTCAAATTCACCGCCAGGGCTTTCCAGGCCAGATCGGTAGGATCAATGTCGGGGAGGAAGTGATTGCCTGCCACCAGCGTATCGGTACTGATCGCCAATGTCTGTTTTTCAGGGATGTTCAGGAGTGCGCAATCGTCGCCAATACCGGTTTCGACATCAAGACGAGACGTTCTTACGCGATCAAAATAACGGGCAATCAGGGAAAATTCGCCGCATGCCATACGTTATGCCTCAGCAGAAAAAAAGAAAAAGCCGGGGACAGCGGAAACACGTTCCACTCTCCGCCGGCCTCGGGATTACTTTTTGTTGGGGCGAATCACAGGTGCTGCTTTATCCAGTACGCCGTTAACGAATTTATGGCTGTCTTCGGCACCGAAGGTTTTCGCCAGTTCAATCGCTTCGTTGATGGCCACTTTGTACGGCACATCACTACGCTTAGACAGTTCAAACAGCGCAATACGCAGTACGGCTTTTTCTACCTGTCCCAGCTCTTCCAGCAGACGAGACAGGTAAGGCTTCATTAATCCATCCAGGTACGCGCTGTTAGTCGCCACCCCGGACAGCAGTTCACGGAAATACAGAACGTCGACATCTTTAACGTCCTGTTCCGCCAGGAACTGGTATTCAACATCAGCGATGTCGTTCTGGGACAACTGCCAGGAGTAGAGCGCCTGGACGGCACACTCACGGGCGCGGCGACGAGCAGCAGGTTTCACGGATTTCCCCTTACAAAAATCAGGCCTTAATGGCTTTCAATACATTAATCATTTCAAGCGCAGTCAGTGCAGCTTCTGCGCCTTTGTTGCCGGCTTTCGTGCCAGCACGTTCGATGGCTTGTTCAATACTTTCGGTGGTCAGAACACCGAAGGCTACCGGAATGCCACTGTCCTGAGCGACATGCGCCAGGCCATTGCTTGCACCGCCAGCCACATATTCGAAGTGCGCGGTACCACCACGGATCACTGTACCGAGCGCAATCACCGCATCGTATTTACCGGTTTTCGCCAGTGCGTCAGCCGCCAGCGGCAGCTCATATGCGCCTGGAACCCAAACGACGGTAATGTTTTCATCTTTAACCTGGCCAATACGTTTCAGGGCGTCGATCGCACCTTCCAGCAGGCTATCATTGATAAAGTTGTTGAAACGCGCAATGGTGATGGCGACGCGAGCGTCCGGAGTAGCAACGTTAGCTTCAATAATGTTCATATTCTTCCTTCGGGTTCGATTTATGGCCCCGTAAGGGGGGCGGATTTTATCATAATATTCTGGGCGCTGCTTCCTCTAATTCAGAAAGCCTCACGCAGTGGTTAAATGCAGGCAAACGTCCGGGCCCACCTGGCGTATCTCGTTGAATTTGAAATGGGGGGCGTCGGCCAGTTTCTCAAGCCCTGGCAGCACACATAATCCTCGCGCATCACTGCCTAACAGTTTAGGCGCAACATACACGATTAGCTCATCCACCAAACCGGCCTGTAATAACGCGCCCGCAAGCGTTGGGCCAGCTTCCACCCAAATACTGTTAATTTGCTGTTTGCCCAGTTGCATCATCAGCACGACCAAATCCAGATGCCCGTTATGTTCCGGTATCTTAATACTGCGAACTGACTCCGGCCAACTGCGGGTATCGTCTTTCGTTCGGATAATCCAGGTTTCTCCCGGCTGTTGCACAATACGGTGCTCCGGCGTGACCTGATTCTGACTATCAAGGACAATGCGGATCGGCTGGCGCAGGTTTTCCTGCGGGTAACTCGCCTGGGTTGACTCTCCAAGCTCCGACCAACGCACGGTAAGCTGAGGATCGTCGGCCAGTACCGTCGCGCTGCTGGTTAAAATGGCATGGCTTTGCGCGCGCAGCCGTTGCACATCGCGGCGCGCCTGCGGCGAGGTGATCCACTGGCTTTCCCCGCTGGCCATCGCCGTACGACCATCGAGCGATGCGCCAAGCTTAAGCTGCAGATATGGGAAACCTGTACGCATGCGCTTGAGAAAGCCTTTATTAAGCTGCTCAACCTCGCTCATCATCAAGCCGTGGCTAACGTCAATGCCCGCCTGCTGCAAGCGATAGAGGCCACGACCTGCTACCTGAGGATTCGGGTCCTGCATAGCGGCCACCACGCGCGCGACACCCGCGGCAATTAACGCATCGCAGCACGGCGGCGTACGCCCATGATGACTGCAGGGCTCAAGCGTCACGTAGGCGGTTGCCCCTTGCGCTTTTTCTCCGGCCATGCGCAGGGCATGGACTTCGGCATGCGGCTCGCCCGCGCGGTGATGATATCCTTCACCGACGATCTCCCCATCCTTAACAATCACGCAGCCGACGTTGGGATTTGGGTGAGTAGTGAAACGTCCGCGCGCAGCAAGCTTCAGCGCGCGCGCCATGTACAATTCATCCTGCATGGCTTAGTCCTGTAGGCGAGCAATCTCTTCGCCAAATTCTTTGATATCTTCAAAACTGCGGTAAACCGACGCAAAGCGGATGTAAGCGACTTTATCGAGCTTTTTCAGCTGCTCCATTACCAGGTTGCCGATCATCTTACTCGGCACCTCACGCTCGCCAGTCGCTCGCAGTTGTGATTTGATATGGTTTAACGCCATTTCGACGTCATCTGAGCTGACCGGACGTTTCTCCAGCGCTCTGAGCATGCCGCTGCGCAGCTTATCTTCATTAAAGGGTTCACGCACATCGTTGCTCTTCACAACGCGCGGCATGACAAGTTCAGCCACTTCAAAAGTGGTGAAACGTTCGTTACAGACCAGACACTGCCGACGGCGGCGTACTGAGGAGCCCTCGCCTACAAGACGAGAGTCAATTACCTTAGTGTCTACGGCGAAACAGAATGGGCAATGCATACGGCGTCCTGTACCTCAGTGGTTAACAGCAATCTATTTTACCCTGAACTGGCGTGACAACAAAGGCGCAGCGCTTTTGAGACAAAGGATCGATGCCTTCGTGCTCTGTGCACACTACCATTATGCTATCGCGACAATGAAGGAAGTAATCACAATGACAAGACGTTACCTAAGAATTCTCCTGGTGGGAAGCCTCTTTAGTCTTAGCGCCTGCGCGCAGCAAAGCGAAGTACGCCAGATGCATCAAAGCGTAAGCACGCTAAATAAAGAGATGACGCAGCTTAATCAGGAAACGGTAAAAATTACGCAACAAAATATGTTGAATGCTAAGTCGACCAGTGGCGCCTATCTGTTGCCGGGCTCCAAAACCCCGGCCCGGCTGGAGAGCCAGATCGGCACGTTACGTATGTCTTTGGTGAATATTGCGCCGAACGCCGATGGCACACGGTTAACGCTGCGTATTCAGGGCGAGTCCAATACGCCCTTGCCCGCCTTTAGCGCCACCGTAGAGTACGGTCAAATTCAGGGCACCACGGAGAATTATCAGGAAGTGAACGTTCAAAACCAACTGGTCAACGCCCCGGCAAGTATTCTTGCCCCCAGCGATGTAGACATTCCGTTGCAGATAACTGGTCTCTCCCCCGACCAGTTAGGATTTGTTCGCATCCACGACGTCCAGCCTGTTAGCCAATAAACTTTTTTGCGGAACGTTTTGTGCGTTCCGCAACATCACTCCGCTCCATTTTGTTACTCCCCTGACATAACCAATATTTCTGCTAAAACTTGGCAACATTCATGGGAGCCAGTACAATTCGCCGCCTAAAGTACGCAAACGTGAACGCAATCGATTACGCAAATGATAGAACTGTGAAACAAGACATATTTTTGTGAACAATGATTTTTATAATAGACCCCGAAGAATTACGAAATATTTAGAAACGCAATTTGCGCATTTTTCACTCCCGAAAGGGATTTCAAACAGTGGCATACATATGAAAAAAACATTACTTGCAGCCGGTGCAGTGCTGGCGCTCTCCTCGTCTTTTACTGCCAACGCAGCAGAAAATGACAAACCGCAATATCTGTCCGACTGGTGGCACCAAAGCGTCAACGTGGTGGGCAGCTACCACACCCGTTTCTCCCCGAAACTGAACAACGACGTGTATCTGGAATACGAAGCGTTTGCCAAAAAAGACTGGTTCGACTTCTATGGCTACATCGATATTCCGAAAACCTTTGACTGGGGTAACGGCAACGATAAAGGTATCTGGTCTGACGGTTCCCCGCTGTTTATGGAAATCGAACCACGTTTCTCCATCGACAAACTGACCGGTGCTGACCTGAGCTTTGGACCGTTCAAAGAATGGTACTTCGCCAACAACTACATCTACGATATGGGTGACAACAAAGCCAGCCGCCAGAGCACCTGGTATATGGGTCTGGGTACCGATATCGACACCGGTCTGCCGATGGGTCTGTCCCTGAACGTGTATGCTAAATACCAGTGGCAGAACTATGGCGCATCCAACGAAAACGAGTGGGATGGTTACCGTTTCAAAGTGAAATACTTTGTGCCGATCACCCAGGTTTGGGGCGGTCAGTTGACCTACATCGGCTTCACCAACTTCGACTGGGGCTCAGATTTGGGTGATGATCCGAACCGCACCAGCAACTCTATCGCTTCCAGCCACGTGCTGGCGCTGAACTACGATCACTGGCACTACTCCGTAGTCGCGCGTTATTTCCATAACGGCGGCCAGTGGAAAGGTGGGGATACCCTGAACTGGAATGATGGCGACTTCACCGCGAAATCAACCGGTTGGGGTGGTTACCTGGTTGTAGGTTACAACTTCTAATCCCGACATTTATCGCAGACAAGCCAGCTTAACCGCTGGCTTTTTTACGGCTGGTCTTCACAGCGTACTTTACGTAAAAAGTCACTTAGCGAGCGATCCGCCGATTCGCGAAAGTGCCTGTCGAGCGGCGTGATCTTCAGACAGCGATCAACGCGAAAGCAGCGATAATCGTCACGCTTCTCGCACCAGGCAACCAGTAACCAGTGCTCGCCCCAGAAAAATAATCCCAGTGGCTGAACGTCACGCCAGGAGAGATTCCCGGACTCGTCGCGATAATGCAGCGCCAGTACTTGTTGCGCCGAAACCGCGCGATGTATGAGATCGAAGGCACTGCGTGAATGTGGCTGATTACCAAAATCTGGCGCAAAAATCCGCGTTTGCTCGGCCCTGCGGCGACTCTCTGGCGGCAATATCGCCAGCACTTTTTCCTGCGCCGACTCCAGTGCCTGTGAAAGTGAATCCCCGCCCCATGTTTTCAGCAACCGAATCGCGACCATCAATGCTTCTGATTCGTGATGCGTTAACATCAACGGTGGCAGATCAAACCCGGCCATTAAGCGGTATCCGCTGCCCACTTCGCCTTCAATGGGCACACCGGATAAAGAGAGATCGCGGATATCGCGATAAATCGTCCGTTCAGAAACTTCAAGACGTTCTGCCAGCAGCGCCGCCGTTGTCACTCGTCTGCCCCGCAGGATTTGTACGATCTGAAACAAGCGGTCGGCGCGTCGGGTCATTTTAATCCTCAGTCCTGAAAATATTACGCGGGTTGATGTAAACCAACACGATTGCCTTCACTGTCAGTAAATAGCGCAATCGTACCAATGTCCTGCCCCAGTTCGAGCGGGCCAAACACGCATTGACCACCAGCTGTGGCAACACGTTCAAGCGTGGCAGCCAAATTGTCCGTATGCAGATAAATAATAGCGCCCTGCGCTGAAGGCGAAATACCGTCAAATTTAGCCAGCGCCCCGCCGGGAGCAGGATCCTTATGCGGGAATACGGCCAACTCAGCGCTGTCCATATTCTCCCGACGCAAAGAAACCTGCATCACTGGCTCATAAAAAGCGATGGCGCGATCCATTTGTACCACGGGGATTTCAAACCAGTTAATTACGTTGTTCATACTTCCTCCTGCCTGTGTGGGTAATCTCAGAAGGACTATAAGACAGGGCTACTGACAGCATACTGTCAGTAGTGTGACGACAGAAAAAGATAATGGCCTACCGTTAAATCACAGGCAAAAAAAATCCCGACCTTGCGATCGGGATTCCACTATCTTCACTCTTAATGGGTTAAGGCAGAATTGACGGCTGATCCGCCCCTTCTTTCTCGACCTTCTGCTGCAGCATGTGCTCACGCTTCATACCCAGCTTCAGCGCCAGCGCCGATGCTACGTAGATAGAAGACGCAGTACCGATGGAAACACCGATAAGCATGGTCAGCGAGAAGCCTTCCAGTACCGGACCACCGAACAGGAACAGCATCAGAATAACCATCAACGTCGTACCGGAGGTAATCAACGTACGGTGCAGCGTCTGAGTCAATGACACGTTAAAGATTTCGTAAGGCGTACCGCGACGAATTTTGCGGAAGTTTTCACGAATACGGTCAGAGACTACGATACTATCGTTCAGCGAGTAACCGATTACCGACATCAGCGATGCGACGATAGTCAGGTCAATCTCGATATGGAACAACGACAGGATCCCAAGTGTGATGATTACGTCGTGCGCCAGCGCGATAACTACCCCTGCCGCCAGTCGCCACTCAAAGCGGAAACCGACATACACCAGGATGGAGATCAGCGCCGCCATCAGCGCCATCGCACCGGTTTGCGCCAGGTCTGCGCCTACACTCGGCCCCACGAATTCAATTCGCTTCACCGCAGCGTTTTGGTTGGTGGATTCGTTAATCACACTCAACACTTTGCTACCCAGCACCTGACCGCCGTCAGCGCCTTCAGTTGGCGGCATACGCACCATAATGTCGTGGCTGCTGCCGAAGTTCTGCAGCAGCGGGTCAACAAAGCCCGCTTTCTCCAGCGCATCGCGCATCACGTCCATTTCCGCTGGTTTTTCCAGCGTGATTTCAATGACCGTACCACCGGTGAAATCGAGACCCCAGTTAAAGCCGCGCACGCCCATAATCACGATGGCCGCGATCAGCAGAAAACCTGAAATGCCGAAAGCCCAGTAGTCCCAGCGCATAAAGTCCCAGACTTTACGGCCGTGGTTCAATTGTTCAACAGTATATTCCTGTGCCACTTCGCACTCCTCAGATTGACAGCTTTTTGACGCGCTTGCCGCCATACAACAGGTTTACGATGGCACGTGTACCGACAATTGCGGTAAACATCGACGTCGCTACCCCAATACCGGTAGTAATCGCGAACCCTTTAATTGCCCCAGTGCCGACTGCGTACAGGATAATGACCTTAATCAGCGTCGTAATGTTCGCATCGAAGATGGAGCTAAATGCGCCCGCATAACCTTCATTGATGGCCTGCTGCACCGAACGACCGTTACTCAACTCTTCTTTGATACGTTCGTTGATCAGTACGTTAGCATCGACCGCGACGGCAAGGGTTAAGACGATCCCCGCAATCCCCGGCATACTCAGCGTGGCTCCCGGCAACAGTGACATAATGCCGACAATCAGCACCAGGTTAGCGATCAGCGCGCTGGTCGCAATCAGACCGAACTTCTTATAGAAGAAGATCATGAACAGGATAGAAACCACCAGACCGGCCAGACAGGCTTCCAGACCCTGTTTGATGTTCTGCATACCCAGGGTTGGGCCGATGGTACGTTCTTCAACAATCTGAATCGGCGCGATTAGCGCACCGGCACGTAACAGCAGAGAAAGCTGACGCGCTTCGTTCGGGTTGTTGATACCGGTGATACGGAAGCTGTTACCCAGGCGAGACTGGATGTTGGCGATGTTAATCACCTCCTCCTGTTTCACCAGCACGGCGCGACCGTTGGCATCTTTCTTACCGCTGTCTTTGTACTCCACAAACAAGGTCGCCATCGGCTTACCGATGTTGTCCTTGGTGAAGTTGGACATGATGTTACCACCCGCGCTATCCAGCGAGATGTTAACCTGCGGCTGATTGTATTCGTCCTGGCTGGAGGTGGAGTCGGTGATATGGTCACCGGTCAGGATCACGCGTTTGTACAGCACAACCGGCTGACCTTCGCGAGTCTGTTTCACTTCCGAATCACCCGGTACACGCCCGGATGCCGCAGCAGACTGGTCAACGTTGGTGTTTACCAGACGGAATTCCAGCGTCGCGGTTGCGCCCAAAATTTCTTTCGCACGCGCGGTATCCTGGATACCCGGCAGTTCGACGACAATACGGTCAGCGCCCTGACGTTGTACCACCGGCTCAGCAACACCCAACTGGTTCACACGATTACGCAGAATATTGATGTTCTGCTGTACCGCATATTCACGGGCTTCGCTCAGGCGCGCATCGGTCATCACCGCACGCAGAGCATTACTGCCCTGGCTGGAAATAACCAGATCCTGGTGACGCTTGCTCAGATAAGAGATAGCTTCATCACGGGCGCTGCTGTCACGGAAGGTGATGCTCAGGCCGTAGTTATCTTCTTTACGAACGGTAGTATAAGGAATGCCTTTTTCACGCAGATCGCTGCGCAGGCTATCGATATTTTGTTCCTGCAACTTACTCAGCGCGGTGTCCATATCCACTTCCATCAGGAAGTGAACGCCGCCACGCAGGTCAAGACCGAGTTTCATCGGTTCTGCGTGAATGGCTGCCAGCCAGCGCGGTGTTGCCGGAGCAAGGTTAAGCGCCACGACGTATTGATCGCCCAGCACGCCCATCAGTACTTCACGTGCGCGCAGTTGGGTATCAGTGGAGTCGAAGCGCGCAAGAATAGCACCCTCTTCCAGAGCCACAGACTTAGGTGTGATTTTATCTTCTTGTAACGTTTTCTGGACCTGGATCAGCGTTTGCTCACTGGCGGCGGCACCGCGCACGCCAGTGATTTGAACAGCCGGATCCTCACCATACAGGTTGGGAAGTGCGTAAAGCAGGCCGACGACAATGACGACGACCAGCATAATGTACTTCCACAAAGGATAACGGTTTAACACGGCAGTTCCCTTTGGGAAAACAATAAATTACAGCGCCTTCATGGTGCCTTTCGGCAGAACGGCAGCTACGAAATCACGTTTAATAACCACTTCAGTGGTGTCGTTCAGCGCGATAGCGATGTAGCCAGATTCTGCTACTTTGGTCACGCGACCCACCAGACCACCGTTGGTCAGGACTTCATCGCCTTTCGCAATGGAGTTCATCAGGTTCTTGTGTTCTTTGGTACGCTTTTGCTGTGGGCGCAGGATCATGAAGTAGAAAATCAGACCAAACACCACCAGCATCAGAATCAGAGACATCGGGCTGCCCTGCGCCGGAGCACCTGTTGCCGCTACCGCATCAGAAATAAAAAAGCTCATTCAAATTCCCTCATTATTAAAATTAATCAACGTTCACAGGTGGAACTGGTCGACCCTGACGTTGGTAAAAATCGGTCACGAAGCTCTCTAATTTACCCTCTTCAATAGCCTTGCGTAAACCCGCCATCAAACGCTGGTAGTAGCGAAGGTTATGAATCGTGTTGAGACGCGCGCCCAATATTTCGTTGCAACGGTCGAGATGATGCAAGTAAGCGCGCGAATAATTGCGACAGGTGTAGCAATCACACTCAGCATCGAGCGGACTGGTGTCGCTTTTATATTTCGCGTTACGAATTTTTACCACGCCGTCAGTCACAAACAAATGACCATTACGGGCATTTCGCGTTGGCATCACGCAGTCAAACATATCGATACCACGACGCACACCTTCAACCAGATCTTCTGGTTTGCCGACGCCCATCAGGTAACGCGGTTTATCTGCCGGAATCTGTGGGCAAACATGCTCCAGAATGCGGTGCATATCTTCCTTCGGCTCACCGACAGCCAAACCGCCGACAGCGTAGCCATCAAAGCCGATATCTACCAGACCTTTGACGGAGATATCACGTAAATCTTCGTAAACGCTGCCCTGAATGATGCCAAAAAGCGCATTTTTGTTGCCGAGACTGTCAAAACGGTCGCGACTGCGCTTCGCCCAACGCAGAGACATCTCCATTGAGCGTTTAGCATAGTCCCAGTCGGCCGGGTACGGTGTACATTCGTCGAAGATCATCACGATATCGGAACCGAGATCGTATTGAATCTCCATTGACTTCTCAGGATCGAGGAAAATCGGATCGCCGTTGATCGGGTTGCGGAAATGCACGCCCTGCTCGGTAATCTTGCGGATATCGCCCAGACTGAAAACCTGGAAGCCGCCGGAATCGGTAAGGATTGGCCCTTTCCACTGCATGAAATCGTGCAGATCGCCGTGCAGCTTCATGATTTCCTGACCCGGGCGTAGCCACAGGTGGAAAGTGTTGCCGAGGATGATCTGCGCGCCGGTAGCTTCAACTTCTTCCGGCGTCATGCCTTTTACGGTGCCGTAAGTACCGACCGGCATAAATGCAGGCGTTTCCACTACGCCACGATCAAAAACCAGGCGGCCGCGACGCGCGCGACCGTCTGTGGTGTCCAGTTCAAATTTCATCTTAACTCCTGCGTCAGAAAAACAGTCCGACGTTAAATACTCATGCCGGAAATTTATTCCCCGACACGCTCAGAAATAGCCTGCGGATTGTACGTGATAAACATCGCATCTCCGTAACTAAAAAAGCGATATTCCGCTTTTACCGCTTCATGATAGGCGTGCATGGTGTTTTTATAACCAGCAAACGCAGAAACCAGCATGATCAGCGTCGATTCCGGCAGGTGGAAGTTGGTGACCAGGGCATCAATCACCTGGTATTTATAGCCTGGATAAATAAATATCTGCGTATCGCCGAAGAACGGCGCAATGAGATCATTTTTGGCAGCCTGCGCCGCGCTTTCCAGTGAGCGAACGGACGTTGTGCCCACGGCTATCACGCGGTTGCCACGCGCTTTCGCCGCCAGCACCGCGTCCACCACATTCTGCGGCACTTCCGCATATTCAGAGTGCATAATGTGGTCTTCGATGGTGTCTACGCGCACCGGCTGGAAGGTACCCGCGCCGACGTGCAACGTAACGAACGCCATTTCAATGCCTTTATCGCGCAGTTTCGCCAGCAGCGGCTCGTCAAAGTGCAGCCCCGCGGTCGGCGCAGCGACGGCACCCGGTTTTTCACTATACACGGTCTGGTACAGCTCGCGGTCGGCGTCTTCGTCCGGGCGGTCAATATACGGCGGCAACGGCATATGGCCGATGGCGTTGAGGATATCAAGCACGCTGCGTTCGTCGTCAAACGCCACTTCAAACAGCGCGTCGTGACGGGCGACCATCGTCGCTTTGATACTTTCATCGTCGCCCAATAGCAGCTCGGCACCCGGCTTCGGCGCTTTCGAGGCGCGAATATGTGCCAGAATACGTTTATCATCCAGCATGCGTTCGACCAGCACTTCAATCTTGCCGCCACTGGCTTTACGGCCAAACAGACGCGCAGGAATAACGCGGGTATTGTTAAAGACCAGCAAATCGCCAGGGTTGAGCTTATCGAGCAAATCGGTGAAAGTGCCGTGCGTCAGCGCGCCCGTCGGCCCGTCCAAAGACAGCAAGCGGCAGCTACTGCGCTCAGCTTGCGGATAGTGGGCAATCAGGGATTCGGGTAGTTCAAAGGTGAAATCGGTAACGCGCATGACACTGACTCAGACTAAAATAAGAGGCGGGTAGTCTAGTGCCGGGGCGTTCTCCCTGCAACCTTTACCCCTCTGGATAAACGTTTAACTATGAATTTTCTTGCACATTTGCATCTCGCTCATCTTGCCGACAGCTCGCTTTCCGGCAATCTGCTGGCCGATTTTGTCCGGGGTAATCCGGAAACGCTTTTTTCGCCTGAGGTGGTGGAAGGCATCTTCATGCACCGTCGTATCGACGTGATGACCGATAACCTGCCGCAAGTGCGTGAAGCCAAAGAGTGGTTTCGTAGCGAAACGCGCCGCGTCGCGCCAATTACGCTGGACGTGATGTGGGATCACTTTCTGTCGCGCAACTGGTCGGAAATCTCCCCAGATTTCCCATTAGCGGAATTTGTGCGCTATGCCCGCACCCAGGTGACCACGATTTTGCCGGAATCGCCGCCGCGCTTTATTAACTTAAACAACTATATGTGGTCAGAAAAATGGCTTGAGCGCTATCGTGACATGGATTTTATCCAGAACGTCCTGAACGGCATGGCCAGCCGCCGTCCGCGTCTCGATGCCCTGCGCGACTCATGGTATGACCTGGATACGCATTATGATGCGTTAGAAGAGCGTTTCTGGCAGTTTTATCCGCAAATGATGGAACAGGCGCGACATAAAACCCTTTGATGGTAACCCGCATAACGCGCCGGATAAGCAGTAGCGCTCATCCAGCAACAGATTGATAGACAAAACCTGTCTCATTGATTGCCAGCGCCTCTTTGTCTTATTCTCAAACACTCTCTATACTGGCCCGCGTTGCGTTCCAAAAAACCCTTAACATTGCAGGAGAATTATATGGTACTGGTAACTCGTCAGGCTCCGGATTTCACAGCAGCTGCGGTACTGGGTAGCGGTGAGATCGTTGAAAACTTCAACTTCAAACAGCATACCAACGGTAAAACCACCGTTCTGTTCTTCTGGCCGATGGACTTCACCTTCGTTTGCCCGTCTGAACTGATCGCATTCGACAAACGTTACGAAGAATTCCAGAAGCGCGGCGTTGAAGTTGTTGGCGTTTCTTTCGACTCAGAATTTGTCCACAACGCATGGCGTAACACCCCTGTCGACAAAGGCGGCATCGGTGCGGTGAAATACGCAATGGTTGCTGACATCAAACGCGAAATCCAGAAAGCCTACGGCATCGAGCACCCGGAAGCGGGCGTTGCTCTGCGTGGTTCTTTCCTGATCGACGCTAACGGCGTTGTTCGTCACCAGGTGGTTAACGATCTGCCGCTGGGTCGTAACATCGACGAAATGCTGCGTATGGTTGACGCGCTGCAGTTCCACGAAGAGCACGGCGACGTTTGCCCGGCACAGTGGGAAAAAGGAAAAGAAGGTATGAACGCGTCTCCAGACGGCGTGGCAAAATACCTGACCGAGAACGTTTCCAGCCTGTAATTGGCATGAATCGTAAGAGGCCCGCAACGCGGGCCTTTTTTATTGGTTTATGTCGGATTACCCTTTTTCACTTCACGCCAGATTCGCCACGCCATCAGCCCCAGGACGGCGACGCCAAGAATTAACGCCCCCCATACCAACAGCGTTTTCCACTGGCTTTGTTGCTCAGCGACTGAGGTTGCCGTCAGCCGCCCCTCACCGCCCAGAGTAACTGGTTCATCCTCCAAAGCCTGCGGCATTTTGTCAGGATCGTTGTGCTTACGTAACGCCTCCGGGATCAGCATCGCCAGACTGACGCTCGCGGGTTCCGCCGCTTTGTTCCCCCATGCCAGGATAAACGGGCTTTGGCCTTGTGCGTTAAAAATCACTTTATAGCTGTCGCGCTCCCCTCTCAGTACGGGTAAAGTGTCAGGCAAACGCGCCTGAAGCGTCGTCATCCGGACCGCCTCAACTAACTCACCGGAGAGCGGAATATTATCCGAATACTGATTTTCCAGATTGTAGAGAACCGTTCGGGTTAAAGGCTGCCAGGCGTCTTTTTCTGCTTTGCGCCATTCAAGTTCAACCGGCAATACGCCTTCGTTATCCAGTGAAATCTTTAATGAGGTCAACGGTTGCGGCCTGGACCAGCGCCAAATCGCCTGGTTTTCGGCAATTTTCTCCGCTTCAGCATCCATCGAAACAGGCCGGGTAAGCGGAGGCTCCTCACGGGTTATCGCACTCACTCCGGTCAGATTTAACGCAGGACTTTGCGAATCAAGAATCAGCAACAGCCAGGGGATACCATCAGCAGACATGCGCAAATCATCGACGCCTAAGGTGTCCATTTTCAACCGGTCGTCGCTATGCGTCAGATCCATCAGCGGCGCATTTCCTGTCATCAACCTCCAGTCACGCAAATCACGGCTGTAATAGAGCGATGCCGTTCCCTGCCAGTTTTTCGCAGGCGCATCCCAGTTCAAACGCAACTGGGACAGCAATGGCGTCTCTTTGACATCGTCTGGCAAGGCAATTAAATAACTCTGCCCGATAGATTGCAGGTTTTCACTTTCGAAGCGAATTTCAATGCCATTTTTAGCACGAAGCAGGACCGCAGGTCTTTCATCATCGTGCTTTGGCGTCACCGGTTGTGCCGTAGAATCAAACGGAAAAAGGCGCAGAGGAATCGTTCTGGGGGACGTTGCCTGCGCTTTTTCTGCCAGTAGCTTGAAAGGCACCACATCGCCCTGGCGGTTGAACACTCTGATATCACGTAAGTCCGGCCAGACCGCCTCGTGGTATACTTCTAATGGCAGAGGGAGGCTATGCCATTGCTCTGAACCCGGCGTTAAGAGCTTCACGCCCTTCGCGTAGTCTGCTGGCGCATCCGTAGCCGTATTACTGCCCCACGCCGCGCTGGTTGCTCCTAACAGAGCACTCCAGAGAACCGCTTTAATCCATTTCATTTTTCTTCTCCAGCTTTGGGCGGTAAAGGTGAAAAATACCCGATAATCAGCACCAGAATGGCGACGCCGATAAACGCGACCGCGCGCGCCAGGCCGCCGCCTCCCGCGCTGTCCACCAGCATCAGTTTAATTATGACTATCCCCAGCAAAACGGCTCCACACAACCATTCCTGCCGCGAGCGACGCCGGGTTGCCTGCAGCATCACCACCAATGCCGCCAGCATCCAGAACAGAGCAAAACAGGTTTGAATCAGCCGCGAATCCCACAGGGCGTGTACATTCCACGCAACTTCGCCATACCAGGACAATGCGCGCAGTAGCAGGCCATTAAGCCACCAAAAACCGAGCGCCATCAGCGCCACAACCGGCCATGGGCGGCACACCGAAAGCTGCACCGGGAAATAGCGTTCAGACACGCGATAAAACACAACCAACCCTAGCAGGGCAAAAGCTGCGCCCTCTTCCAGCGGGTTGAGCAACGGCAGATATGTCTGACGATAAACCACGCCATCCTGTAAATTCGTCAGCACGAGCAGACCGACCAGTACCAACGCAACAGGAACCATCGCCTGAACAGAATATAAGGCCGGCCAGATACGAAATGGCCAGAGCCTGCGCTGAACAGCTTGATAAACCAGGAAAATCAGCAATCCGCCAGCCGCCATCATCAGGCCGCTTCCCCACGCGTCTCGCCCCCACGGTAGCGCCTGGGCGAACCAGAACAGCTCAACCGCCAGCGCCAGTACAATCATCCAGAAGAACGACAAATGTGCCAGCCGGGAAAGCGTTGGCGGTAATATCGGTGCGTCACGCCAGAGCAGCGCCACTGCAACAAATAGCGCCGCACACCAGGCAAGATTCGGCCAGCCCGCGGCAAAAATCTGCTGCAAAGAGATCTGATACATCAGCATCACCAGCATCGTCGGCCACAACAGCCATTTACTGGCATCCAGCTCCCACCATGCCAGGCGACCAGCAATCGTTCGCCAGCCCCAGACCGATACCGCCATTAATGCCAACACGCCAGAAAGCACCCACCGCTCCTGCTTCAGGATGAGCTGCGAAACTGCAACGAGTGCAATAATCCAGAAAAGCAAACCGCCAGCGAGTAGCCCCCAACTGCCCTGTATCCGAATGTTGCGCCATAGCCATGCGGCAGCCAGCCAACTGAGGCTAAGCACGGCAAATATCAGCATCACTGAGAGCGCAGTTATGCCGTTCGCCAGCGCCCATAGCGCGCTGCCCACGGCCAACACGAGCAGCGCCGTACCGCTATAACTCATGCGTCGTTGCTGCTGTTGGATACCCAGCCAGAGGATCCCAAGTCCCTCCAGCGACCAGGCCATCGCCGTCCAACGGGCTGAAAGCGCCAGCGGGATAGCCAGGGTGGTAAATGCGCCGCCAAGCGCCAGGGCGGACAATACCAGCGGTCTTCCCAGAGAAGATGAGCGCCGCAACGCAAGCGTCGCCAACACCAGATAGAAACCACCGTAGCCCAGCGCGCTGAGCGCCGGACCATATGCCATATGCCGGGTAATGGCATACTGCATGCCAAAACCTACCAGCGGAGGGGCAAACAGCAGCACGCCATCAATAATCTGTTTGCCTTTTTCCTGCGCCCGAAGGGACAGCGCCACGCTCAGCACGCCAAAAATAATGGTGTTGGCGATCAGGAACAGTTGGCAGCTCAGATAATACTCAGGTCGATAGTCCTCCAGCCCCCACAAACCGCCAACGCCAAAGGTAAACAACAGGCCGAGCAGATTCAGCTCCCGCCAGTGCTGCCAGATGCTAATCGCGAGAATACCGACCGAGAGCAGAAGATAGAAAGAGAAGAGCGCGACATGACTGCCGCCGCCGGAGGAAAGCAGCAGCGGCGCGAGATAGCCGCCAAGGCTGGCCAGCATCGCCAGGCTGAGTGCCTTTTGCAAAATAGCCAGACCCACGCTCGCCGCGCAAATCGCCACCAGCAGCGCAAATGCTAGCGTCATTGGCAGCATTTGCCACAGCCGGAACGCGCCAAAGACGGTGAGATAGAGTGCTCCCGTGGCCCCGCCCTGTAAGATCAGCGCATAGACCTGTTGCTTATGCCGCAACCGCCAGCCCAGCGCCAACAGGACAATAGCAAACAGCGCGGTCGCCACCAGGCGCAGCTCAAGCGGCAACAGAGAATGTTCGACGGTGTAACGCAGCAGGAAAGAAAGTCCCAGGAACAGGAGCAATATACCGAGCTTTGCCAACGGATTGCCCTGCATAAACCAGCGCACCAGCGATGACATCACCCCGCCAAAAGCAGAAGGTCGCTCGACGCTGGGCGTGGAAATTACCGCTTTATCCGGCGTCTGCTGTGAAGACCACGGGCTAACGGGTTCAAGGGTCGGCTCAGTGTCTGGTTCCGGCGCCACGTTGCTAATCGCAGCCGTTTTCGCATCGACAGGAACACTCTTTGTTGCAGCCGTTGGCGCATCGGCGATGGCCTGTACCACAGACTCCGGCGCCACCCCGCGCAGCTCAAGTTCCTCTACCCGACGGCGCAAGACCGCCAGCTCAGAACGTACCGCCGCACTGCGTCTGTATGCCACGATAGCGAGACCAGGAACCACTACCAACGCAAAGAATAAAACAATGCAGCCAAGGGTTAGCAGCTCATCCATGTTTCCACCTTCACTGTGTAAAGACAGACCAGAATGACACAAATTGTTGCAGCTGTGCCATATCTGTTAACACTATGACCCGCTTTTCAGAAAATACAATCAGCCCCTGCGTTTGGCCAGGGGCTGTGAGGAGGGATTAAAACGCGAAGCAGGAACACCCCAGCGCGCCCCAGAAAGCCCGATCATCTGACACCGGAATCCCCGACTTACGCGCGATATCATGCTGATGACCGTGTACGCCGCAGCTGCCGCAGCACTGGTGCATCTGTACCATTGCGCCAATTTTCGCCGCAGCAGGCGGCGCTGAGCGATAGTGCCCCGACACCTTCACCACCGGCGACCAGTCGGGCACAACCGGAATGGCAGGCGGTGCCAGCGGGGTGAAATGACCGGCTGCGTACACGACTTTACCATCGACAATAGTCATCACCGACTCGATGCCTTTGATCTCTTCTTCCGGCACGCTGAAATAGTCTTTAGACAGCACCACCAGGTCGGCCAGTTGATCTTTCTCGATGCGCCCTTTCTTTCCCTGCTCGCTGGAGAACCATGCGCTGCCCGCCGTCCACAATTCCAGCGCCACGTCGCGCGGCAGACGATTGTTATCATCGTACATCGCCATTCCGCCAACGGTGCGGCCCGAAACCAGCCAGTAGAGTGCGGTCCACGGGTTATAACTGGCCACGCGGGTGGCGTCAGTCCCCAGCCCTACCGGAACATCAGCCGCCAGCATTTTCGCCACCGGCGGCGTATGTTTGACCGCGTCTTTGCCATAGCGATCGACAAAATATTCGCCCTGGAACGCCATACGGTGCTGAACCGCTATCCCGCCGCCCAGCGCTTTTACGCGCTCAATATTGCGTTCGGTAATCGTTTCGGCGTGATCGAAGAACCAGTGCAGACCATTGAACGGGATATCGCGATTCACCTTCTCGAACACATCCAGCATGCGGCTAATGGATTCATCATAGGTGGCATGCAGACGGAACGGCCAGCGGTGCTCCACCAGGTGGCGAACCACGCGCTCCAGCTCATCTTCCATACCTTCCGGCAGATCCGGGCGTGGTTGCAGGAAGTCTTCAAAATCAGCGGCCGAGAAGACCAGCATTTCCCCAGCCCCATTAGCACGGTAGAAGTCGGTGCCCTGCCCAGGCTTGAGCATATCAGTCCAGCGTTCAAAGTCCTCCAATTCCTGCTTCGGACGCTGAGTAAACAAGTTGTAGGCGATGCGCACCGTCATCTGCTTGTTGGCGTGCAACTGCTCAATGATCTCATAATCTTCCGGGTAGTTCTGGAAGCCGCCGCCCGCATCGATAGCGCTGGTCAGTCCCAGGCGATTCAGCTCACGCATAAACTGGCGGGTCGAATTGACCTGCATTTCCAGCGGCAGCTTTGGCCCTTTCGCCAGCGTCGAATAAAGGATCATAGCGTTGGGTTTGGCGATCAGCATTCCAGTCGGGTTGCCGTTGCTATCACGCACAATCTCACCACCTGCCGGATCCGGCGTCGCTTTGGTGTAGCCCACGGCTTTCAATGCCGCGCGATTCAGCAACGCTCTGTCGTACAGATGCAGAACAAATACCGGCGTATCTGGCGCGGCTTCATTCAGTTCTTCCAGAGTTGGCATGCGCCGTTCGGCAAACTGGAATTCGCTCCAGCCCCCCACCACGCGCACCCATTGCGGCGACGGCGTTCTGTCAGCCTGCTCTTTGAGCATGCGTAGGGCATCCGCCAGCGACGGTACGCCTTCCCAACGCAATTCCAGGTTGTAATTCAGACCACCGCGAATCAGATGCAGGTGTGAATCATTTAAGCCGGGGATCACCGTATGTCCTTGCAGATCGACAATTTGCGTCCCTTCGGCGGCCAAGCTCATGATCCGATCGTGGTTACCGGTCGCCAGGATCTTCCCGTTGGCGATAGCTACCGCCTCGACCTGTGGGCTTTGTCTGTCGAGAGTATGAATTTTTCCGTGAGTGAGAATCAGTGTGGCAGTTTGCGACATAACAATCTCCTGAGAAACCGGTCAGGCTTTTTTCAGCCATCCGGCAAACAGACGGGTTACGATGGGCATCCAGAACCAGACCACCAGCGCAACCACACACGCATCATTGATAAGATGCAGGAGTAACGAGCCCTTCATTGCAGGCAGCACAATGCCGGTCAACCACGGCACCAGGTTAGTGCTGGGAAAAATCACCAGCAGAGTTATCAGGAACTGTTTCCAGCGCCTGGGCTGGCGTACATGGGGTGCGGGCGGCGTAAACCAGAACGCCGCTTCGGTACGAATTTCGGTTTTATCACCTTCCGCCAGCAGCGGAGCTATCTCTTCCACCAGCACACGGCGCGTATCGGACTGGGTCCAGTTGTACAGATGCTCCAGCGTGTCGAAGCGGATAATAATGTTCCACAGATTCTCGCCATCCGCAGGGCGAATCACATTAGCCCCGAGATGACCGGGAAACTCGGCCGCCACCGGCATGATTTTCCCCAGCCATTGCTCATACCGCTGCGCCTGCTCAGGCTGCAGGGTATGGGTAATCACCAACGTCACATGTTTGTTCTGCGCCATGAAGGATTCCTTGCTAAAGGAGAATGGCGGGATAGCCCGCCATCAATATCAATACACGAGATCTATAACGATGCATTCAGGCAGCATGAAGGATGAAGTGTATTCAGGCTTTACGTTCCGGCGCGCCATGCACCATGGTATAAGCATAATCCACGCCCATACCATAGGCGCCGCTATGCTCGCGTACCAAATCCATTACGGCGTCGTAGGTTTCTTTGCGGGACCAGTCACGCTGGTACTCAAGAAGAACCTGTTGCCAGGTTACGGGGACTGCGCCCGCCTGCACCATCCGGTCGATGGAACGCTCGTGGGCATCCACAGACGTGCCGCCGGAAGTATCGGTCACCACATACACTTCATAACCCGCTTCCAGTGCCATCAACGCCGGGAAAGTCAGGCAGACTTCGGTCCACAGCGCGGAGATAATCAATTTCTTGCGTCCGGCCGCTTCCACGGCTTTCACAAACGCCGCATCTTCCCAGGAGTTCATAGACGTGCGTTCAATAGGTTTCACATCAGGGTGAACCGCTAACAATTCCGGCCAGATATAGCCGCTAAAACTTTTTGTTTCCACAGAGGTATATATCACCGGAACATTAAATATCTTGCCGGCTTTCGCTAATGCCACGGTATTATTTTTCAAAGTCTGGCGATCAATATTTGCCACACCAAATGACATTTGCGGCTGATGATCAATAAAAATCAGCGTAGAGTTTTGAGGATCAATCAGTTCCCGAATAGACATAACACACCTTCTTAATCAATAAGTTAAAAGGCAACGGTCTGTATCTGCCGTCAGCAGCAGGATCCTGAATCAGAAAGCTTGTTGAGTATAGCGGGAAATTTCTAACGAGTTATTAAAGAAAACTTACCATCCTGTGAAACTATTAATTCTGTGTTGCGATATATCCTAAACAACATCAAAAAAATGCGCATGACTCATCTAATTTATTCACTGGCATTGTTTTTCTTCATTCGGTACAACAGAAGGGTTTATTTTTCAGGATATTTTCTGCTTATGCGCATCAATCTGGATGTTTTGTTAATCCTCGACGCACTCGACAAACAGGGTTCATTTGCCGCAGCAGCCGAATCGCTGTTTAAAACCCCTGCGGCACTCAGCTATATGATTCAGAAGCTGGAAAGCGATTTGAATATCGAGTTGCTTGACCGCTCCGGGCATCGGGCGAAATTTACCGACACCGGGCTGATGATGCTGGAAAAGGGACGTTTGCTGCTGAGTGCGGCCAAAGATCTCGAAAAGCAGGCGGTACAGCTGAGTTCAGGCTGGGAAAAAGAGCTGGCGATTGCGCTGGACGACTCTTTTCCTTTCGCCGCGCTCCTGCCCATTATTGATGAATTTCACGCGCTGAATAAGCAAACCCGTCTGAGTTTCACCCACCATACGCTGGCGGGATCCTGGGAGGAGCTGACCCATAATGGCGCAGACATCATTCTGGGGGCGATTAATGAACCGCCAACGTCAGCCGCCTGGTCCTACAAAATGCTCGGCACGCTGGATAATGTATTTGTCGTCGCGCCCGAACATCCGCTGGCCGCCGCGCCGGATGGCCTGACAAACGAACAGCTGTGCCTGCATCGGGCCATTGTTATCAGCGACAGCGCCCGCTTTTGCCATCCGCTACAAACCAACCTGATGGAGGAGCAGGCGCAGATTCGTGTGGATGACTTCCACAGTAAAGTGATGTTATTGCGAGCTGGCATGGGCTGCGGGTTTCTCCCCCACCACATTGCCAGCCCGTGGCTTGCCACAGGCGAACTTGTGGAAAAAAGGGTCATCTCATTTCGCCAAAAAGATGTGGCCTATATGGCATGGCGCAACAGCCGCGATGGGCTGGCGCAGCGCTGGTGGCGAGAAACGCTGCTGGCAAGCCCGGAGATTGCGCGCTTGTATCAATGACCCATCCACACCGAGGCGGAGATAGCCGGCAGCGTCAGGATATCGTCAGCGAGCAGGCCGTTACCCTCTTTGTGCAGCCATTGACTGACGCGCAGCAATGGCGAGACTGGCAGGACCACTTCGCAGGCGTGGCCACGGTTAATCGCCACCAGCACGCGCTGGCGGTTGAGTACCCGCACAAACACCACCACGTTATCCTCGGCGTAAATCACCTGACAACCGCCATGGCGTAACGCCTGGCTTTGATGGCGTAATTTAGCCAACCGCTGATACAGCGCCAGCAAGGTAGTGTCCTGTTTTTCAGCTTGCCACGGGAACGGTTTACGACAGAACGGATCGTTATCACCGTCCAGACCCACCTCGTCACCATAATAAATACACGGCACGCCTGGCCAGGTAAACAGCCACACCACCGCCAGCGGTAAACGCGCCACGTCTTTGCCAAGCAACGATTTAAAACGGGCGGTATCGTGGCTGTCGAGTTGATTGAACATCCGCAGTTGCTGCTGATGCGACAGACCCGCGCGGTAGTTATCCATCCACGCCATACAGGTTTGGGCATCAATAGATTGCGGGTCGTAGGAGATATCCGTATTGGCCAGAAATCCCCAGATGGGGAAAGTAAAACCGCGATAGTTCATGGCGGCATCTTCTGCATCCGCCTGCAACCACTGGCGCGCATCACCAAAATGTTCACCCACAACATACGCTTCAGGCTGAGTTTCTTTTGCCGCCTGCGTAATCCCCGCCACATGGTGCAGGTTGTTGCGCGCCCCGCCGCCTTCTCCCAGCATATGCACGACATCAAGACGCCAGCCGTCCATACTCCACGGCGCTTTCAGCCAGTGACGAACGATACTGTCTTCCCCACGATAAATCTCATTGACCAGGCTTTGCGAACAAAAATCCAGCTTGGGTAGGCTGGCATAGCCCAGCCAGTCAAGCGCCAGACCGTCGGCAGAGAAATGATACCAGTCACGCCAGGGGGAATCCGGGTTGTAACACGCCCCATCCGTCCCACGGTTATGCCGATCAAACCAGGGGTGTGAATCGCCGCTATGATTAAAGACACCGTCCAGAATCAGACGCATGCCCTGCTGTTGCGTGTTGTGGCGCAAGCGCAGCAGCGCGTTGTCGCCGCCAAACTGTGGATCAACATGACGGTAATCTTCGGTATCGTATTTATGCACGCTCGGCGCGGTAAACACCGGGTTCAGATACAGCGCCGTAACCCCTAACGTTTTCAGATACGGCAGCTTTTCGCTGATGCCGTCCAAATCGCCGCCATAAAATGTCGATCCTCCGGCCTGAGCGGTCAGCGGTTCATCCCACTCGCGACGCACGATGTCATGCCCGGCTGCGTGGTGATAATAGACGTTTGGAGCCGACTCACGCGACTGGCTGCGGGCAAAGCGGTCCGGGAAAATCTGATAGAAAATCTGGTCAGCTACCCACTGCGGACCGTTATCCGGCACATCAACAGCAAACTGCTCCAGACGCGCAGGCGGAAAACGACTGAATCCCTGCGGGGTAAACCACAGCTGACGATCGGGCCACAATAATTTAAAGCTATAGCGCCGACGAGGTTGGCCGCTGGCAAGATCGATCGCCGCCCGCCACGCGGTTACGCCCGGCTGCGGCTGGCTGCGCAGCTTGTGCATACCCAGCGAAATTTCTTCGTTATCGTTTTCTGCACGTAGCGTCACCCGCTGAGGTGGATTTTCCCCCGCCAGCCATAATGTAATCGTCAGTTGATCTTTGTTTTGCTTAACAAATGGGGCAACCGGAAGGTGCCAGGCGTTCAACATCACGTATCCCCTTTGATGAAAATGAAGCCACCTTGCCATAGCAAAGAGCAGGATCACTCATCATCTTAACGTTTATTAGGGGAGGAGTTCGGGGGAGGAGAAAATTGCCGGGCGACGCAACGCGTTACCCGGCAAAAAATTACTGTACTTCAGCCAGTTGACGCTCGCGGCGGCGTTTAAATACCCAGCCCACCAGCAGCAGGGCAATCCACGCGAAACCAACGTACAGTGAAATGCGGGTATCCGGATGGTAGCCGATAAGCGCGATGATAAAGACGAGGAAAATCAGGCCAACAACGGTCGTTGTCACCCCCCCAGGTACTTTAAATTTCAGCGCCTTGACCTCTTCCGGCGGCAGACGACGGCGGAAGGCAATCTGCGACAGCAGGATCATAATCCACACCCATACCGTGGCGAAGGTCGCCAGTGAGGCGATCACCAGGAAAACGTTTTCCGGCATAATGTAGTTAAGATAAACCGCAAACAGCAGCGCGATAGTCATCACCATCACCGTGACCCACGGCACGCCACGGCGCGAGGTCTTAGCGAACATTTTCGGTGCGCTCCCCTGCTCTGCCATACCGTGCAGCATACGCCCCACGCCGAAGACGTCAGAGTTGATAGCCGACAGCGATGCGGTCAGTACGACAAAGTTGAGGATCCCGGCGGCAAAGGTAATGCCCATATGCTGGAACGTCAGGACGAACGGACTCCCGTCGGTGCCAACCTGGTTCCACGGGTAGATAGACATAATGACAAACAGCGTCCCCACGTAAAACACAAGGATACGCATCGGTACGGAATTGATAGCGCGCGGAATAGATTTTTCCGGGTCTTTCGCTTCTCCTGCGGTAATCCCGATAATCTCAATACCACCGTAGGCGAACATCACCATTTGTAGCGACATCACCATGCCGAGCCAGCCGTTGCTGAAGAAACCGCCGTTGCTCCACAGGTTATGGATACCGGTAGGTTGTCCGCCGTTGCCAATACCCCAAATGATGATGCCGAACCCGGCGACAATCATGATGATAATGGTGGCAACTTTAAAGAACGAGAACCAGAACTCCAGCTCGCCAAACACCTTCACGCTCATCAGGTTGATGGCGCAAATAATCAGCACCACGCTGAGGACCCAAATCCAGTGCGGAACGGCAGGGAACCAGACCCCCATGTAAATGCCGAAGGCAGTGACGTCGGCAATGGCGACAATCAGGATTTCAAAACAGTAGGTCCAGCCGGTTATGTAACCCGCCAACGGCCCGAGGTTTTCCTGCGCGTAGCGCGAGAAAGAGCTGGCAGCCGGGTTATGAACGGACATTTCGCCCAGCGCGCGCATGATGATATATGCCGCAACGCCGCCGATAATATAGGCCAGCAATACGCTCGGCCCCGCCATTTTGATCGCGTCGGCTGAGCCGTAAAACAGCCCGGTACCAATTGCCGAACCTAATGCCATAAAGCGAATGTGCCGGGTGCTCAGCCCACGCTTTAGCTTGTTATTACTTTCCATCGATTCCTAACCTGTTAACACAATAAAAAAACCACGGGGCCATATTAATAGCCCCGTGGTTAAAACTTATTGTCAGTGATTAGTGCGCGCTGGAGGTCACTTGTCGACCCGCGGCGCGATCCCAGATAATTGCCAGGATCACCATCACGACTGTTGGCATCAACCACGCCAGCCCTTGTTCCGCCAGCGGTAAACGCTGGGTCCAGGCCGGTAACACGTCGCCAATTGCAGAAGCTTTAATGCCATCAAGGATACCAAAAATCAGGCTGATAAACATCGCAGGTGCAATGACGCGGGAAGAATTATGCCACCATGAGCGGGTAAAACTTAATACAACCAGTGCGATACATGGCGGATAGATAGCCGTCAGCACCGGAATAGAGATCTGAATCAGATGGCTCAGCCCCAGGTTAGAGACCACCATCGAGAAACCGCCGAGGATAAATACCAGCGTACGATAAGACAGAGGAACGTACTGGGCAAAGAACTCTGCGCACGCACAGGTCAGGCCAACCGCAGTCACCAGACAGGCGATGAAAATCAGCGCCGCCAGCAGGAAGCTTCCTGCGCCACCAAAGGTGTGCTGAACATACGCATGCAGAATCGCCGCGCCGTTAGCTGACTGATCGACCAGAATCGCACTATCGGAACCCAGACGGAACAACGCAAGGTACAGCAGCGTTAAGCCCACACCCGCCATCAAACCTGCCCAAACGGTGTAACGGGTCAGCAGACGCGACTCGGTAACGCCACGCGAGCGGGCGGCGTTAACGATAACAATACCAAACACCATCGCGCCCAGCGTATCCATGGTCAGATAGCCATTTACGAAACCATTCGAAAATGCTGCGGTTTGATAGGCTTCCATCGCATTGCTGATCGGGCCTGCCGGCCAGACAATCGCGGCGACAGACAGTACTACCAGCGCGAGAATTTTCAGCGGAGCAAGGAAGTTGCCGACGGTATCCAGCAGTTTGCCCGGATACAGCGACACCAGAATAACAATCGCAAAATAGACCACGCTGTAGATGAACAGCGGCAGCGCGGAATCACCGGTCAGCGGCGCAATCCCGACTTCGAAAGAGACCGTTGCGGTACGCGGCGTCGCAAACAATGGACCAACCGCCAGATAGCAAACGGTAGCCAGCAGCAACCCAGCAACCTTACCGATAGGCGTACTCAGGCTGTCCACACCGCCACCGACTTTCGCCAGCGCGACAACGGTAAGTACCGGCAAACCAACGGCGGTAATCAAAAAGCCAAAAGCCGCAGTCCAGACGTGTTCGCCTGCCTGCAAACCAACCATTGGGGGGAAGATGATGTTACCTGCACCAACGAACAGTGCAAATGTCATAAATCCCAAAGCGATAATATCGCGCGATTTTAACTGATGGGTCATAAAGTCTTACAGCCTGTGGATGTGGTGTTGAAAACAATAAATTTTTGCCTTTCCCTGGGGGACAATACAGCGGCATTTTTACTCAATTCCAGCGGGAAACACTCCCGACCTGGCGCGGCGAAGAATAGTTTTTCGATTTACCGCGTAAATGCAGTCGGTATGACAGCATCTGGAGCGCAATTTAAACGCTTATAACGTTTTAAAGCAAGGTGGGATCCAAAAACCAGAACAATATAGCGATATGAAAATTCGAGTCAGCACAAAACACCATTTCATGGAAAAAGGTATGGATAATAGTTCGAACAAAAAACAATCAAACGTCGCAAAATTCAGGATGTAACTATTGACCACATAAAAAAACCAGCTCGCGCTGGCTTTTGGAAAGATTATCTTACGAATACGGGTTAATCGTTACTTTTGGTCATTAAACGTTCCGGGATGACGAAACTAAATCGCGTCCCTTTGCCCGGCATACTTTCGATATTCAGGCGGCTATCGTGATGTTGCAAAGCATGTTTCACGATAGCCAGACCCAGTCCACTCCCGCCCGTTTGTCGGGATCGCGCTTTGTCCACACGATAGAAGCGTTCGGTCAAACGAGGAATATGCTCCGCAGCAATACCTGGCCCATTGTCCTCGACGCTAAATTCCGCCCCGGTGGCAATATGCTGCCAGCGCACGGTGATGTGCGTACCCGCGGGGGTATGATTCACCGCGTTATACACAAGATTCGAAATAGCGCTACGCAGTTGATCCTCATTTCCACGCACGCTCAGGCGGCTATCAATATCAAAAGTAAACGTATGATTATTCTGACTCAGCGTTTGCGCCTCGTGTTCAACCACGCGCAGCATCATCGGCACGTCCACCTTCTCATTGAGCAGCAGCGCTGGCGCGGCCTCTATTTTCGACAGCGTCAGCAACTGCTTCACCAGCCCTTCCATGCGGTACGTTTGCTCACGCATGGTATGCAGCGCTTTTTCGCGCGTCGTTCCTTCCAGTGGATGCTCCTGCATCATTTCCAGGTAACCTTGTAGCACCGTCAGCGGCGTACGCAACTCATGGCTGGCGTTGGCAAAAAAGTTACGCCGCGAACCTTCCAGTTGGTGCATCTGGGTAACATCGCGCGCGACCATCAGCAATTGCTTATCGGTATAGGGCATCACGCGAATTTCCAGATGCCGCCCGGTATTGAGCACCAGATTGATTGGCCGACTAAAATCACGCGTTTTCAGATATTGCGTGAATTCCGGGTAGCGCAGCAGGTTAAGAATATTTTGCCCGCTATCGTCCGGCCAGCGCAGTCCCAGAACCTGCTGGGCCAGGCCGTTACACCAGAAAATGCCGCCCTCTTCAGTCGTCAACACCACCGCATCGGGTAGCGATTCCGCCCCACTGCGAAAACGTTTAATCAGATTACCCAGTTCCCGGCGGCGCTTTTTGTTGCGCAGCTGCATTTGGTGCAGCCCGTACAGCAACGGCTCCCAACTTCCGCGCCCCGGCGGCGGCGTCATACTTCTGTCGACCCATAACCACCAGGACAAACGTAATAAATTCCAGAAATGCCAGACAAGCAGGCCCGTTACCGACGCCAGTAAAAACCAGGGCAGGTAACCAAAAAAAGCGCTAAGGATAAATGCCGGTATGCAGCACAGGATCAGCTCCAGTACCAACCTTTTCCATGACAATCGTTCTAGCAAACGTCTTACTCCATAAACGGCCTAATCCATCAGGCCTATATTCATGTCAGTCAGAAGCGGGTCGAAAAACGATATCCCGTCCCACGAACCGTCTGCACCATACGATCGTGTCCACTGTGCTCCAGCGCTTTACGCAAGCGGCGGATATGCACATCCACTGTCCGGTCTTCCACGTACACATTGGTACCCCAGACATGATTGAGTAATTGCTCACGACTATAGACGCGTTCAGGGTGGGTCATAAAGAAGTGCAACAGTTTGAATTCTGTCGGCCCCATATCCAATGGATCCTCGCCGGTCATCACGCGATGCGAGGTTGGGTCAAGGCTCAGCCCCTGCATCTCAATAACCTCTTCCACCGCCATAGGGGAAATACGACGCAGAACCGCTTTAATACGCGCCACCAGCTCCTTGGGAGAAAACGGCTTAGTAATATAATCATCCGCACCCGTTTCCAGACCCCGGACGCGATCTTCCTCTTCTCCCCTTGCCGTCAGCATCATGACGGGAATATCCCGCGTCATCGCTTCGCGCTTGAGATGTTTAATAAACTGTAGGCCCGAGCCGCCGGGTAGCATCCAGTCAAGCAGGACGAGATCCGGCCAGGGTTCATTGAGTTGGTTCACAGCACTGTCATAGTCTTCGGCTTCTACGGGTTGAAAACCGTTTTGCTCGAGCACGAAGCAGACCATTTCACGAATTGGAGCTTCATCTTCTACGACCAGAATACGTCTCGCCATGATTTGCCCTGTTTATAATTAAATCGTTTGCCATCAATACGGTGCCATTATGCGTCAGTTTTATGACAGATTTATGAAAAGATAGTCCAGGTTTAACGCAGCCCCGCGAATTATGACAGCCCTTAAACAAGATATTACCGTCCTTGCAGGGTTATAATCCCCGCCACTGTTTTATCGTCATGGAACTCTTATGCGCATCCTTCACACGTCTGACTGGCATCTGGGCCAAAATTTCTACAGCAAGAGCCGTGCCGCTGAACACCAGGCCTTTCTCGACTGGCTGCTGGAAACGGCACAATCCCAGCAGGTGGATGCCATTATTGTGGCGGGCGATATTTTCGATACCGGCTCACCGCCAAGCTATGCCCGTGAGCTGTATAACCGTTTTGTCGTTAATCTGCAGCAAACCGGCTGTCATCTGGTGGTACTGGCCGGTAACCATGACTCCGTCGCCACGCTCAACGAATCCCGCGATATTCTGGCGTTTCTCAACACCACAGTGATCGCCAGCGCTGGCCATGCGCCGCAGGTGCTGTCGCAACGCGACGGCACGCCGGGTGCGATCCTGTGTCCGGTTCCTTTTTTACGCCCGCGCGACATCATTACCAGCCAGGCAGGGCTGACCGGACAAGAGAAACAGCAGCATTTGCTATCGGCTATCACCGACTATTACCAACAGCAATATCATGACGCCTGTACGCTGCGTGGCAACCAAAATCTACCCATCATTGCGACCGGGCATCTGACCACCGTTGGCGCCAGTAAAAGTGACGCCGTACGTGACATTTATATTGGTACGCTGGACGCCTTTCCGGCGCAAAACTTTCCACCAGCCGATTACATCGCGCTGGGACATATTCACCGGGCGCAGGTTATCGGCGGGACCGAGCATATTCGCTACTGCGGTTCACCAATTGCGCTCAGTTTTGACGAGTGCGGCAAAAGCAAATGCGTCCATCTGGTGAGTTTCGAAAACGGCAAGCTGAGCGCTGTTGAGCACCTCACCGTACCGGTCACCCAGCCGCTGGCGGTGCTGAAAGGTGATTTAGCCGCGATAACCGCCCAACTTGAACAGTGGCGCGGTATGCAGCAGGAACCGCCAGTCTGGTTAGATATCGAAATCACCACCGATGACTATCTGCACAACATGCAGCGTAAGATTCAGGCATTAACCGAAGATTTACCGGTAGAGGTGTTATTGGTGCGCCGTAGCCGGGAACAGCGGGAACGTATTATGGCGAATGAACGACGTGAAACGCTAAGCGAGCTGAGCGTGACGGACGTTTTTGACCGCCGCCTGGCGCTGGAAGAACTCGAAGAACCGCAACGCGAGCGCCTGAATCAGCTGTTTAGCACCACCTTACACACGCTTGCCGGGGAGACCGAAGCATGAAAATTCTCAGCCTGCGTTTGAAAAACCTCAATTCTCTGAAAGGAGAATGGAAAATCGATTTCACGGCTGAGCCCTTTGCCAGCAATGGGCTGTTCGCCATCACGGGTCCAACGGGCGCGGGAAAAACCACCCTGCTGGACGCCATTTGTCTCGCGCTGTATCACGAAACGCCGCGGCTCAATACCGTGTCGCAGTCGCAAAACGATCTGATGACCCGCGACACCGCCGAGTGTCTGGCCGAGGTCGAGTTCGAGGTCCGGGGCGAAGCCTATCGCGCATTCTGGAGCCAGAACCGCGCGCGCAATCAGCCTGAAGGCAATCTACAGGCTCCGCGCGTAGAACTTGCCCGCTGCGCCGACGGTAAAATTCTTGCCGATAAAGTCAAAGACAAGCTGGAAATGACCGCCGAACTTACCGGGCTGGATTACGGTCGTTTCACCCGTTCGATGCTGCTGTCTCAGGGGCAATTTGCCGCATTTCTCAATGCCAAACCGAAAGAGCGTGCCGAACTGCTGGAAGAGCTGACGGGGACTGAGATCTACGGCCAAATTTCCGCCATGGTGTTTGAAAAACATAAAGCAGCGCGTACGGAGCTGGAAAAACTGCAAGCGCAGGCCAGCGGCGTGACTCTGCTCGCTGCGGAGCAGGTGCAGTCCCTGACAGAGAGTTTGCAGGTACTTACTGACGAGGAAAAACAATACCTTGCCAGCCAGCAGACTCAGCAACAGCATCTCAACTGGCTCATGCGGCAAAATGAGCTACAGGCAGAAATCAACCGTCACCAACAGGCGTTACAGGCCGCTAAACAAGCGCAGGAAGACGCACAGCCACAGCTGGCGGCGCTGAGTCTGGCGCAACCGGCCAGAGCGTTACGCCCACACTGGGAGCGAATCCAGGAACAAACGGCTACGATAGCGCGTACGCGGCAGAAGATTCAGGAAGTGAATGCTCGCTTACAAAGCAGCTTAGCGCTGCGCGGGCGCATCCGTCAGCAGGCGCACACGCAATCGACCGCGATACTCGCCGAACAACAGACGTTAATCGACTGGCTGAACGAACATGACCGCTTCCGCTCGTGGGGCAGCGAACTGGCTGGATGGAAGGCCCTGCTGGCGCAACAGTCCGACGCTAACGTCCAGCTACGCCAGTGGCAGCAATTACGGGAAAACGACACGCGTAAACTGGATGCGTTGGCGCTTCCCACGCTGACTCTTTCGCCGCAGGAAGTGACAGAAGCGCTGGCGCAACATGTGCAGCGCCGTCCGTTACGCCAGCGTCTGAGCAATCTGCACGGGCAAATCGCCCCGAAGCAAAAGCAGCTGGCGCAGTTACGCGCCACGCTTGTGCAGCGTCAGCAAGAGCTGGCTCAGCGCAACGCGGTACTTGCCGAAAAACGTCAGCGCTATAAAGATAAAAATCAGCAACTTGCCGATGTGAGGATCATTTGCGAGCAGGAAGTCCGCATCAAAGATCTGGAAAGCCATCGGGCATTACTGGAATCCGGCAAACCTTGTCCGCTTTGTGGCTCTACTACACATCCGGCTATCGAGCGTTACCAGACGCTTGAGCTGAGCGTAAATCAGGCACGACGTGAAGCGCTGGAAAAAGAGGTCAAAACGCTGGCCGATGAGGGTTCAACCCTGCGCGGTCAGCTTGAGGCAATAACCCAGCAACTTCAGCGGGATGAACGCGAAGCACAGACGCTTTCTCAGGAGGAGCAAGCACTTACTCAAGAGTGGCTGACTGTTACCGCCAGCCTCAACGTATCGCTACAACCGCAGGATGACATTGCCCCGTGGCTTGCCGCCCAGGAAGAACACGAACAACAGCTTCACCAGTTAAGCTTGCGTCATACCCTGCAGGCGCAAATCACGGCGCATACCGAGCAGATTACCCAGCTCCAGCAGCAAATTGACCAGCGCCAGGCGGCGTTAACCGCCGAGCTGGCCCGCCATGGACTGTCCCTTCCTGCTGCAGATGACGCTAATTCGTGGCTGAGCGAGCGGGCGAGAGAAGCGCAAATGTGGCAGCAGCGCCAGAACGAACTCACCGAGTTACAGGCGCAGATAGCTCAGCTCACGCCGTTGCTGGAAACGCTGCCTGAGAGCGATACACTTTCTACAGGTACTGAGAGTCTGTCGCTGGAAAACTGGCGACAGGTCCATGACGATTGCCTGTCTTTACAGGGCCAGTGGCAAACCTTGCAACAGCAGGAGACGCAGGACGTACAGCGCGCCGCAGAAATTCAGGCACAGTTTGATGCCGCATTGCAGGCCAGCATCTTTGCCGATCGTGACGCCTTTGTTGCCGCCCTGCTGGATGAAGAGACCTTTAGCCGTCTGGAGCAGTTAAAACAATCGCTGGAAAACCAGCAACAGCAGGCACAAACGCTGCTTAATCAGGCTCAGCAGGCGCTGGCGAGCCATCACCAGCAGTTGCCAACCGGGGCGGAACTCACGCTCACAGCCCAACATCTTCGCGACGCGCTGGCGCAGCTCACCCAGCAGCTACGGGAAAATACCACTCGCCAGGGTGAAATTCGCCAGCAGCTCAAACAGGATGCTGAACATCGTCAGCAGCAACAGGCGCTGATGCAGGAGATTGAAAAGGTCACGCAGCAGGTTGATGACTGGGGCTATCTGAATGCGTTGATCGGCTCGAAAGAGGGAGATAAATTCCGCAAGTTTGCCCAGGGGCTGACGCTGGATAACCTGGTGTGGCTTGCCAACAACCAACTCACTCGTCTGCATGGTCGCTATCTGTTACAGCGTAAGGCCAGCGAAGCGCTGGAGCTGGAAGTGGTTGATACCTGGCAGGCCGATGCCGTGCGCGACACGCGTACGCTTTCCGGCGGCGAGAGTTTCCTCGTGAGTCTGGCGCTGGCGCTGGCGTTATCCGATCTGGTCAGCCACAAAACGCGAATTGACTCTCTTTTCCTCGATGAAGGTTTCGGCACGCTGGACAGCGAAACGCTGGATACCGCGCTGGACGCGCTCGATGCGCTGAACGCCACCGGCAAAACCATTGGAGTGATCAGCCACGTTGAAGCGATGAAAGAACGTATTCCGGTGCAGATCAAGGTTAAAAAAATCAACGGTCTGGGGTACAGCAAACTCGACAAAATATTTGCAGTTGATGCCTGATAGCTTCACAGGCCGGATCGGCGCCATCCGGCACGAATATGTAGCACAATATTGCATACTCAAAGACGGATATGAAATGGCATTCCACTTCGCTTATCCGCAAGCTATCTCTGTTGGCGGCGAACGTTCGCCGCTATGACGCACATCCGGCGTCTTTCTTGTTGGCAGGTGGTATGAAAAAAGTCGTTTTCTCTTTAGCGCTGGGGACATTTGGGCTGGGCATGGCAGAGTTCGGCATCATGGGAGTACTCACCGAGCTGGCGCGGGACGTGGGCATTTCTATCCCGGCCGCGGGTCATATGATTTCGTTTTACGCCTTTGGCGTAGTGCTGGGCGCGCCGATTATTGCGCTCTTTTCCAGCCGCTTTTCGCTAAAACATATTCTGCTGTTTTTGGTCACGCTATGCGTGATTGGCAATGCCATCTTCACCCTCTCCTCCTCGTATTTTATGCTGGCGGTGGGCAGGCTGGTTTCCGGCTTCCCGCACGGCGCATTTTTTGGCGTTGGGGCAATTATTCTGTCGAAACTGGCACGCCCAGGAAAAGTCACCGCCGCCGTCGCGGGCATGGTTTCAGGGATGACCGTTGCCAATCTGATTGGCATTCCCGTCGGTACCTGGCTGAGCCAGGAATTTAGCTGGCGCTATACGTTCCTGTTGATAGCCGTCTTTAATATCGCCGTTATTGTCTCGATAGCTTTTTGGGTGCCCAACATCAGCGATGAAGCGAAAGGGAATCTGCGCGAACAATTTCACTTTTTGAAAAGCCCCGCCCCGTGGCTGATCTTTTCCGCCACCATGTTTGGCAACGCCGGGGTTTTCGCCTGGTTCAGCTACGTTAAGCCGTACATGATGTACATCTCCGGTTTTTCCGAAACGCTGATGACCTTCATCATGATGCTGGTGGGATTGGGGATGGTATTAGGGAATCTGTTGAGCGGTCGGCTATCTGGCCGCTATACGCCGCTGCGCATTGCGGTAATAACCGACTTCATCATTGTGCTGGTTCTGCTGCTGCTTTTTGTCTTTGGCGGTATCAAAGCCGCATCGCTGACCTTCGCCTTTATTTGCTGCGCGGGCCTGTTTGCTCTGTCGGCACCGCTGCAAATTTTGCTGCTGCAAAATGCTAAAGGAGGTGAGCTACTGGGCGCGGCAGGCGGGCAAATTGCCTTTAACCTCGGTAGCGCAATTGGCGCCTGGTGCGGCGGTATGATGCTGACGCTGGGCTTTGCCTACAACTATGTGACGCTGCCGGCTGCGCTGCTGTCTTTCTCCGCCATGTCATCGCTGCTGATTTACGGTTACCTGAAGCGCGGCGTGCAACAAATTGCACCCGCGACGTAAAACAGATTACGCCTGCGGCCACAGCCAGGCCGCACCGCGTACGCCGCTGGAGTCACCGTGTAGCGCCTTGCGTAGGGGCGTTTCGCATTCGCCGCCAAAGACAAACTGCTTCATCAACGTCGGAACGTTTTGATACAGTCGGTCAACATTGCTCATTCCGCCCCCCAGCACAATGACGTCCGGATCGAGAATATTCACCACATGTGCCAGTGATTTCGCCAGACGCAGCTCATAGCGGCTCAATGCCTGCTCCGCCACAGCATCCCGTACGTTAACCAGGTCGATAATATCGCTGCCCTTGAGCGGCTTACCGCTCAGACGCTGGTAGTCGGTGGCAAAACCGGTCCCGGAAATGAAGGTTTCAATGCAGCCTTGTTTACCGCAATAGCAGGGGACTTCCTGGCGATAACGCAGCTCATCTTCGTCCATCCACGGCAGCGGATTATGCCCCCACTCGCCCGCGGTACCGTTGCCACCCGTGTGCGCCCGACCATTCAGCGCTACACCCGCGCCGCATCCGGTGCCAATAATTACCGCAAACACGGTTTGCGCCCCTGCCGCTGCGCCATCCACCGCTTCAGAAACCGCCAGACAATTGGCATCATTCGCCAGGCGCACTTCACGGTTCAAACGCATACTTAAGTCTTTATCAAAGGGTTGCCCGTTAAGCCAGGTCGAGTTGGCATTCTTTACCACCCCGGTGTAAGGCGAGATTGAACCTGGAATGCCCATTCCCACGGTTCCCGTCTGCCCGGTGGCGTTTTCCGCCATCTCCACCAGCGTGGCGATGGTTTCTATCGTTTGCCGATAATCATCACGCGGCGTGGGTAGGCGATGGCGAAAAAGCTGTTCGCCCGCATCGCCAAGCGCAATAACTTCCGTTTTCGTACCGCCCAAATCGATACCTATACGCACTGTTTGCTCCTCTTCCCGATTAACAATGCAAGCATAGCGACAATTCGCTATCATGCCCGCTGGATTTAACGACAAGGCCGTGGAAATTATCATGCTGTGGTTCAAAAATTTAATGGTTTACCGTCTTAGCCGCGATGTTTCTTTGCGTGCCGAAGAGATGGAAAAACAGCTGGCATCAATGACGTTCACTCCCTGCGGTAGCCAGGATATGGCAAAAATGGGCTGGGTTCCGCCGATGGGATCGCACAGCGATGCATTAACGCATACCGCCAATGGCCAAATTATTATCTGTGCCCGCAAAGAAGAAAAAATTCTGCCGTCGCCGGTTATCAAACAGGCGCTGGAAGCCAAAATATTCAAACTGGAAGCTGAGCAAGGTCGTAAGCTTAAGAAGACCGAAAAAGACTCGCTGAAAGATGAAGTTCTGCACTCATTGCTGCCGCGCGCTTTTAGCCGCTTCAGCCAAACGATGATGTGGATCGACACCGTTAACGATCTGATCATGGTTGATTGTGCGAGCGCGAAGAAAGCGGAAGATACGCTGGCGCTGCTGCGTAAGAGCCTCGGCTCGCTGCCGGTCGTTCCGCTGACGATGGAAAACCCGATTGAGCTGACGCTGACCGAATGGGTTCGCTCCGGTACAACGGCACAGGGCTTCCAGTTGCTGGATGAAGCCGAACTGAAAGCGATCCTTGAAGACGGCGGCGTGATCCGCGCGAAAAAACAGGATCTGGTCTGCGACGAAATCGCCGTACATATCGAAGCGGGCAAACTAGTCACCAAGCTGGCGCTCGACTGGCAGCAGCGCATTCAGTTCGTGATGTGCGACGACGGCTCGATTAAGCGTCTGAAGTTTAGCGACGAGTTGCGCGATCAAAACGAAGATATCGACCGCGAGGACTACGCTCAGCGTTTTGATGCCGATTTCATCCTGATGACGGGGGAACTGGCGGCGCTGATTAAAAGTCTGGTGGAAGGATTAGGCGGCGAAGCACAACGTTAAACCGTGTTTACCGAATGGCGGCTCAATGTCGCCATTCGTCATTTTTACGCTTACAGGTAGCGACAAAGATAGGATGTTGGCTCTGCCACCTGCAGATGAAACTCGCTACTGCCTGGTACGTTAAACACGTCCCCTGCGGCATAGACTTTCCACTCAGTTTCCCCCGGCAACAGCACGTTAAGTGCGCCGCTGACGACAGTCATCTCTTCAGGCGCCGCAGTACCAAAGGTGTATTCACCTTCGGCCATCACGCCAACACTGGCACGGCCAGTACTGCTGCTGGTAAAACCGATGGATTTTACTTTGCCGGAAAAGTATTCATTACTTTGAAGCATACAACTGGCCCTATCTTGTGATTAAGTTAACAACCAATATAGGGGGCTGGCGTTCCACCTGTCACGCAAAATTACGCGAGCAATTCCGAAGCCAGTCGGGCGATCAGCACATTGGACAGCAGAACCGGGACATCCAGCGATTTTTGCAGTAAATCGCGATGACGTTGATTAAAGCCCAGACAATCCAGCATGATCACATCTGCACCTTGCTCAAGCAATTCTTTACCGGCATCAATCAGTTGTTGTTCGGAACCGTGAATCGGATTCGCCACGGCATACACTGGCGGCGTTTGCAACACCTGCCATTTTTGCGTCTGGGCTTTGAGCAATTCCGTGACGGGGACAATAACCCCAACCTGATGCCCTTCCACAATCGAGGCGACCAGCGGAGGAATGATACGTAAAGGTTCCAGCAGCATACTCTTGCGGGCGGTCAGGCGGGCAATTGAGGCCGTACTCATCAGCAGGATCACGTCAAAGCCCTGATTGTCGAGCACTTCTACAATACCCTGCAGTGAGCGTTCCACTTTCTGGCGCGAAACATGGGCAAGTTGATGGTCGCAGAGCAGCGTTAAGAGCGGCTCGTCACCGGGAGAGACCCCGTACTCGGCCATCACATCCTCTCGCCGCATCTGTCCCAGCAGACTGTGGTGAGTAATGTGCTGCTCATCAATATATTCCGTCAGGAGCGGTAACACCTCACTCATCGGCACCACGCCAATCGTGAGGATAGCCAACGACGTACCCATTTTTTGCTCCACCGTCTTCTTACTTTGCTGTGAATTCCCGAATCATTGCCGGGCGCTGACCTGTGCTACAAACGCTCAAAAGCGTAGCAGCAGATCGGCGGTCTATTTTGTAAAGATTCCAAATCATTCCAGTACTGTATTGTTATTGTTTAATTTTCGATTTTTACTGTATATGGCGATATTTAAAAAAATGTGATGTACGCCCGTACTGGGCCTTTTCAGACACCTGCCCGGGCGGTATCCGACATCAGGTTTTGTCGGGATCCTCATAGCGCTTTTTAGCATCCATGGCTTCCTGAGCGGAAGGATGCTCACTGATCAACGAATTCGGTTCCGGGTGATCGGCACGAAGTTGATACCAGGTTACCGTCTGGCCTGGCGTCCCCTTTTCAACCGTTACAATGGTCGCCTGACGCGGATAAGGTGGTTTTGTCGGCATAGCTCTTCCTTTTGTCTGAATGAGCTTTAAGTATAGACACCACCCTGTAACCGTGGCGCTGCCTGCGACAGTATCCCAAGAATGTCGTCCACCACCTGCGAAGGCGGATTGGTCGCATCAATAATATAATGCGCGGCCTCACGGTACAGAACATCGCGCTGGGCAAGCACTTCCTCTACTTCTTCGGTCAACGGCTTGCCGGTTAAGGTTGGGCGCAACCCCTCTTCAGGTGTGGCCTCCAGACGATCAACCAGTACCGATACCGGCGCGCTTAAATAGATAACCACACCGTGGCTACGCATATAATGACGATTAAATTCGGTCAGAATGATGCCGCCACCGGTCGCAACAACCGTTGTCGGAGCCGTGACGGCCTGCAGAGCGGTCGTTTCCTGGGCACGAAACCCTTCCCATCCTTCTCTTTCGACGATTTCCGCTACGGTCATCTGCACGTGCGACTGCAACCAGCGATCGGTATCAACGAACTGGTAATCGATGGCCTTCGCCAGCGCCATACCGGTTGTCGTTTTACCACACCCCCGGGGGCCAACAAGAAAAAGAGGTTGCGTCATCACAGAATTTCCCCAGAGAGCCGCCGACGAGCGGGATCTGATGCTATTAAAGATATAATCATATCATCAAACTAGTACGCCGCCAAAACGTAAAGAAAAAATTACAGAAAGAGTAATGGCGTCAATTAAACCCTACTATAACAAGAATTCACAGGGATGAAAGTGTAAAAAATAAATTACAGATGTTATTTTCTGCGCTGAACTTCCAGCCACCACTTATCCAGCTCAGCCGCAAAATGCTGTCGGTCGCGGGGAGAAAGGCTGTCCGGTCCCCCGGTCTGGATGCCGCTGGCGCGTAGCGTATCCATAAAATCACGCATCATCAGACGTTCGCGAATCGTTGCTTCGGTATAACGTTCGCCGCGTGGATTAAGCGCTGCCGCCCCTTTTTCAATGGCTTCAGCAGCCAGGGGAATATCCGCCGTTATCACTAAATCACCGGCGCTACATTGTCGCACAATCTCGTTATCAGCGACGTCAAACCCGGCGGGAACGCGTAATGTGCGGATAAAACGCGAAGACGGGACGCGCAAACTCTGGTTCGCCACCAGAATAAGCGGCATCTGCATACGCTCAGAGGCGCGGTATAAAATTTCTTTAATCACGTTCGGACACGCGTCGGCATCCACCCATATTGTCATAACCTCTCCCCACTCATGTGTAATCGCACATTGTCTCGTGCTTTTACTTGCAGGCAAAGTGCTGTTTCTCCTTCTGCCCATATTCATTCCGCGCTAAGCTTAGCTTTCCCAGGTAAAACAATGAATATCACGCATAGGGAGTGACAAGATGGACAAAAAAATTGGTTTTATCGGCTGCGGTAATATGGGCAAAGCAATTCTTGGCGGCATGATCGCCAGCGGCCAGGTTCTCCCGGGACAAATCTGGGTCTATACCCCTTCCCCCGATAAAGTCGCTGCGTTGCACGACCAGTACGGTATTAATGCGGCGCAGTCTGCGCAAGAAGTCGCCCAAATCGCCGACATTGTTTTTGCGGCCGTCAAACCTGGCATCATGATTAAGGTGCTGAGTGAAATCACCTCCAGCCTGAACAAAGACTCTCTGGTTGTCTCGATTGCCGCTGGCGTTACCCTCGATCAGCTCGCCCGGGCGCTGGGCCATGACCGCAAAATCATTCGCGCAATGCCAAATACCCCGTCACTGGTTAATGCCGGAATGACCTCCGTCACGCCGAACGCCTTAGTAACGCCGGAAGATACGGCCGACGTACTGAATATCTTCCGCTGCTTTGGCGAAGCCGAAGTGATTGCAGAATCGATGATTCACCCGGTCGTCGGCGTCAGCGGTTCTGCACCGGCCTATGTCTTTATGTTTATCGAAGCGATGGCGGATGCTGCTGTTCAGGGGGGGATGCCCCGTGCGCAGGCTTATAAATTCGCAGCGCAAGCGGTAATGGGCTCGGCAAAAATGGTGCTGGAAACGGGTAAACATCCAGGGGAACTGAAGGATATGGTGTGCTCGCCAGGCGGAACCACTATCGAAGCGGTACGCGTCCTGGAAGAACGCGGCTTCCGTTCATCAGTGATTGAAGCGATGGTTAAGTGCATGGAACAGTCAGAAAAACTCAGCCGATCCTGAGTTAATATCACCGGACGTCAGGCCGCCGCTTCAGTGCGGTTACGTCCGGAATTCTTTGCTTTGTAAAGCGCCATATCTGCCGATTTCAACCATTCCCGATAATGCTCAGTTTCAGAAGTCAGCGGCGCTACGCCAACGCTAATACGCAAGGCAACCTGCGGAGCGCAGGATAAACGCAACTGGCTAAGCCGTTCATGCACGCGCGACATGGCCGCAATTGCGCTGGTTGCCGGCGTGCCGCACATAATCACCGCAAACTCATCACCACCAAAGCGCCCGATCACATCGCTGCCGCGTAAAGTCATCTGCAGCTGACGGGTCAGCGCGACAATGGCCTCATCCCCGACGTCATGACCCCAGGTATCATTGATGCTCTTAAAATGGTCGATATCAATAATAAGCAACGTGGCGTCACGCTGGTAGCGGCGGCAATTATCAAATTCATTACGTAGCAACAGCTCCCAGTGACGTCGGTTATAAACGCCGGTCATCCCATCTCGCGTACTCATCACCTGTAAGCGGCGTTTATGTTCCGCCAGCTTGATGACCGTCTGATAGCTGACCCAGGCAAACAGCAGCGGATATATCACCAGTACCGGCAGTGATAACACCACGCTCAGTTGACCGCTGCTAACAGCGACGGGAATATCGGTTAACTGTAACGTCACCAGACATGACACCGCCATCAACACGACGCCCGCGAGGAATACTCGCATTCCCCCAGCGCCCATCAGGTTGATGCAAGTAATCATGAGCAGCACCGTGGACGGCAACAGGTTTGCCCCCATAATTCCCAGCCACATCCCGGCGAGGATGGCATCGGCTTTTAAATTGGTAAATTCACTATGCAGAGGATCGTCTGCTTTACTTGCCAACTGCCAGGCCAGATGTGGCCAGACGAATGCCCATCCCACCAGCAACAGCCACCAGCCTCCGGTAATGGGCTGGGAAACTAATACCGACGCGATAGGGAAAAACATTCCCCCCAATCCCACCGCTCGCGGCAGCCTTATCCGTCGGGCAAATCGCAGACCGGAACGTTGGTGGTCGTTTTGATGAAGTGATATAAACGCTTCATCCGCGACGACCTTCTTTTGGAAAAAGTTTTCATCATTCATCGTATTTGGGAACATTCTGAAACAAATTTCCCAAATTATAGGTAGGGGTCTGCTGGCGGGAGTATGAAATTTCGGGTGAGCGTTTTTACCTGCTCACCCGTAAGTGCTACGCAGCTTTTTTCAGGCAAGCGCTCATAAACTTGTTACGATCATCGCCTTTCAGTGACTGCTCCGTCGCCTTGACGTTGCATTCACGCATCTTCTGCTGCTGTGGGGTTAAACTCTTTTCCTCAGGCGCAGATTTGCTGTTTTTCAGGCAATCACTCATATACGTCTTTCGCGCATCCCCTTTTAAAGCCTGCGCCGTTGCCTGCTGATTGCAGGTGGTCATACGCTGTTGTTGCGGGGTTAACGTCTTCTCGGCAGCACCGACGGTAGTTAAAAAAACCAGTCCAAAGAGCAGCGTCATTAATAATGTAATTTTCATAGCACCATCCTTTTCTGAACGACGACACACAGGTAAGTTTGGCTGCTAACAATAAAAATACCACCCGGCGGCAAAACTATTGTCACCGGGGGGCAGGGTTACTTCAGACCTAACGCCGCTTTCATAGTGTAAAACAGGTCAGTTTGATCGGTCAGGCCGACTACATTCGCCGCATGCGGGCCATAAGCGGCGATGCGCAACTGGCTACCGGTGTGCTCCTGAGATTCCTCTTCAGAATTGCCGTAGCTGATGACCATCACCGCGCCATCTTTGGTGTTCAACGCCTGAGTCAGACCAGGCGCTTTGGTATCAGGTGCGACAATCTGGCTGGCATGTGCGTGGTCAGCGGTTACCACCACCAGGGTGTTGCCATCTTGCTTCGCAAAGGCAAGCGCACGCTGCACCGCTTCGTCCAGATCAACCGTTTCGCCAATCTGTCCACACGGGTTGGCGGCGTGATCCTGTTTATCGATGGATGCTCCTTCCACTTGCAGGAAGAAACCTTTCTCATTTTTGCTTAATAGCTCAATCGCTTTATCCGTCATCTGCGCCAGCGTCGGCACGGTGTCATCACGCTTTGGATTTGGCGTACAGGTCACCACCGGTTTATCCAGATTGCCATGATAGGACGCTTTCGGACCTTCCCAGCGCACCGGCATATTGCCGTCGGAGAACAGACCCAGCAACGGCTTATCCTGGTTAGCTTCGGTAATTGCTGCCAGCGTCTCGGCATCACTTACTATCTGATAACCGCGCGCCTGGGCTTGTTCACGCAACGTTTTACCCTGCCACTCCCCTGCCGCAGCGGTTTCAGCAAACGTTTTTGCCCCACCGCCCAACGTGACGTCAGGTCGGGCATTCAGCAACTGTTCTGTAATTGACCCTTTGCCGCCTTTTTCCAGCGCATTGGTTGGGCATTTTTCATGGGTCACGCCTGGACCATAGCACTTACGTGAAGTCACATGCGCAACCAGCGCCGCTGGGGTAGCATCCTGCAATTCAGCGGTAGAAACGTTGCCCGTCGCCAGACCTGCCGCTTTTGCCATTTCCAAAATTGTTGCATGATCTTTTTCATGGATATCAACGCCCAGGGCACCATTATAAGTTTTAACCCCGGTGGTCCATGCCGTCGCTGAGGCCGCAGAGTCCGTCACATAATCCGGCTTGCCCGTTTTCTTATTTAACGCATAGTGCGTGTATTGCCCGGTCAACGGTAAAGCATCAATACCTTTAAAAAAACCGCCCGCGCCTTCGGCATAATTTCGTGCGGCCGTTATTTCTGAATCACCCATGCCATCGCCAATCAATAAAATTATATTTTTAGCAGGCTTATCGTTCAGAGATTCACGCAGCGCTGCCGTTTGATCGGCTGACAATCGGCGGGCACCGCCTGGCGTGGTGATATCACCCTGAGCGGCACGATTATCCATAACCGCTACGGTAGATGTTTCTGCATTAATAATCGGGGTAAACAGCAAAGGTAACAGGGCAATCGCGAGTGCGCTTTGTTTCACTTTATTTTCTCCATGTATAAATACGGTAAAATTAAAACAAAGCGACTATAAGTATTTGATGTGACACTTTTATGATAATTTGTGGACGCACCCTCGGATTACTCAAAACGCTTTTGGCACGCTCTCGCCAGCGTTATGGAGGGTCGTCATAAACGTTGGCACACGGTTTACGCCTGCCAGAGCACCTTCAATTTGACGCAGCACTATTTGCCGCTCGCTCCACGCCATATTGCGCAGCATTTCGGTGATGACCTGCTCTAACGTTTCGACCTGCGCCGCCAGGTTTTGTGACTCTTCTTCTTTTTGGGCGAGCTTAAGCAACAACTCAGTGACGAGATTTTTCATTTGCGTATTCCCTTAACAAAATATAAGCCACGTTAACATTAAGGCTCACTACTGCCTAGGTGATAAAAGTTTTATTTTTAGAAGAAATTAAACTATTTGCGAAAACAATCACATCACAAAATAAGGGAGAGATGAGCCTTAAAACAAAATCCTTCAATATAAAAATGTAAAATGATGAATAATCACATAGAGATATAATGCAAAATTATAGATAAACAACGCCGACGGGCAGCGTTGTTTATCAGATAGTCAGCGCACGTGACGCCGACGTCGCAATGCGATGGCCAACTGCCAGATGTTAATCAGTACAATACTCGCCGTAGCGATGAAGACCCAGCGGAACCCCGCCATGGCTGATACCGTTGCTCCCATTAATGGCCCAGCGACGTTGCCAAGGTACATAAATGACTGGTTATAACCAAAGATACGCCCGGTTATCTGATCGCTGGAGTATTTCACCAGCAGCGTCTGTACCGCCGGCAACATCGCGCCGTCGGCAAAGCCGAGCAGGAAACGTAATATCCCCAACTGCAATGGCGTGGTGACCCACGACATAGCGAAAAACAGCACGACGGCAAAGATTAACGTCGCCATTAAAATCCGCTCAGTACCAATACGGTCACCTAATTTGCCAAGCCGCGGCGCGGAAATCAGGGCCGAGATGCCAGGTACTGAGGCAATCAACCCGCTGAGAAAGGCAATATTGCTGCTGTCTGGCACCATTGATTTGATAAATAACGCCAGAATAGGACCGATAGAGCCGTTACACAGTTGAATTACCATCGTCGTAAAAAACAGGCTGATCACCAGCGCCGGATAAGGCAAGGAGGCGAAGACGGCCTTCCCGCTCAGGCGTTCGCTTTTTTTGGTCGTCGGGCGCACGCCCTCTTTGATCAAAAACAGCGTGACAAGGAAACTAACCACCAACAAAGCCGCGGTAATACAGAATACCGCCCGTAACCCAACATGGTCGGCAATAAAGCCGCCCATTAACGGTCCGCCAATAACGCCACTAATTTGCGCCGTAGAAAGCGTGCTCAATGCCCATCCGCTGCGTTCACGCGGAACCTGTGACGCTACCAGCGCCATTGCGTTCGGAATATAGCCTGAGGTTAACCCCATCACCCCGCGCAGCAGAAAAAGCTGCCAGACGTTAGTGGCAAATGCCTGCAGTAAAATCGCAATCGCCATCCCCAGCGAGGCTCGTAACAGCATCAGCTTGCGCCCTTTACGATCGGCTAAACTGCCCCACATAGGAGAAACAATGGCTGAAATAAGGAAGGTGACGCTGAACGTTAATCCGGACCACATTGAGAGAGCTTCATGCGAGGTGACGCCCAATTGGGAGATGTAGAGCGGTAAAAAAGGCAGGATTTGGCTAATCGCCAGCCCGGTAAAAAAGCATCCGAACCAGACGGAAATAAGGTTTACTCTCCAGGATTCCATAGGGACTCATAACGATAAGTAGCTGAAAACTGCGAGCAGCTTAACAAATTACTTAGCCAAATAAGGGTCAACAGGTGCGATGTATCACACTTTAGAGTTTTATCTTCCCGCTCATCATATTTGTGATACGCCTCACACCAAACCCACAATACACGCAGGGAATTATGCTTGATGCGAGATCTGCGCGTTTGCGCTTATCTCTTCCCCTGTTGCCCAGCGAAACAATCTGCCAGAAGCCGAGGAAACCTGCGTTTTGTCGTGGTAATGTATGTGCTTTGCATTCAAGGAATGGGTTTTTAAGATGGCAAAGTTGCGGGTAGGAATCGTATTTGGTGGTAAATCAGCGGAACATGAAGTGTCATTGCAATCGGCAAAAAATATTGTCGATGCCATCGACAAGACTCGCTTTGACGTTGTGCTGTTAGGTATTGATAAACAAGGGCTATGGCACGTTAGCGATGCCAGTAACTATCTGCTCAATTCAGACGATCCGGCGCACATTGCGCTGCGTCCTTCCACGACTAGCCTGGCTCAGGTTCCGGGTAAACAAGAGCACCAGTTGATCGATGCGCAAAACGGTCAGCCGCTGCCAACGGTCGATGTTATTTTTCCGATCGTACACGGTACGCTGGGTGAAGATGGCTCTTTGCAGGGTATGCTGCGCGTGGCGAATCTGCCGTTCGTCGGTTCTGATGTCCTGGGATCTGCGGCCTGTATGGATAAAGACGTGACCAAACGTCTGTTGCGCGATGCCGGATTAAATATCGCGCCATTTATTACACTTACTCGCGCCAATCGTAACAACATTAGCTTTGCTGAGGTGGAATCCCGCCTGGGCCTGCCGCTGTTTGTAAAACCCGCCAACCAGGGGTCGTCCGTTGGCGTTAGCAAAGTGACCAGTGAAGCGCAATACAACCAGGCCGTCGCGCTGGCATTTGAATTCGATCATAAAGTCGTGGTGGAGCAAGGGATCAAAGGTCGCGAGATCGAATGTGCAGTACTGGGCAACGATCATCCGCAGGCCAGTACCTGTGGTGAGATCGTGTTGAACAGTGATTTTTACGCTTACGACACTAAATACATTGACGATAACGGTGCCAAAGTCGTTGTTCCAGCAGCGATCGCACCAGAAATTAACGACAAGATCCGCGAGATCGCCATTCAAGCGTACCAGACGTTAGGATGTGCCGGCATGGCGCGCGTAGATGTATTCCTAACCGCAGAAAACGACGTTGTGATCAATGAGATCAACACGCTGCCGGGCTTCACCAACATCAGTATGTATCCAAAACTGTGGCAGGCGAGCGGCTTAGGCTATACCGATTTGATCACTCGCCTGATCGAACTGGCGTTGGAACGCCACGCTGCGGATAGCGCGCTGAAAACCAGTATGTAAACCCGCAAGGATGCCTGATAACTATTGGGCATCCTTCGCTTCATCATCTTCATTTTCCACGCGGCGACGGATAATTAATCCGGCCAGCCAAAAGCTAATTATCCAGGTAACCAGCCCCACCGCATAGGTTTGCCATCCCTGCGCTTCAAAACCTAATAACCCCACCACGCCATTCAGAATAAAGATAAGCCCAATAGCGAAGGCATAGTAGTGCCAGTCTCGGCGGATTTTTACAGGCAGGTTCATAACGGCTCCGGTGGATATACAACATGAAAAAGCATCCTCGCACATTTCCCCGTGGTCGTCTGTGGCATATGCGGAATTTCTGAAATGTAACTTAATTTCACTTAAGGTTAAATAATTGTGACGCGCCACAAATAACCGAAATCCAGGAATAATCTCCACCTGAAATTACCAACATTCTGATATTGACAATCCTAATCACCTGTCAGACTCACAGTCAGTTACAGGCATTACGCCAAAAAGCAGGTTATTTCCGGAGGTCTTTATGGCTGATTTTACGCTCTCAAAATCCCTGTTTAAGGGCAAGCATCGGGATACCTCCTCCCTGCCCGGCAACATTGCGTATGCCGTATTTGTGCTGTTTTGCTTTTGGGCAGGCGCGCAGATTTTAAATCTGCTGGCCCACGCCCCCGGCATCTATGAGCAGTTGATGCAGTTGCAAATGCAAGAGACAGGGCGCCCACGGATTGAAATTGGTTTAGGCGTCGGTACCCTGTTTGGGCTGATCCCCTTCCTGGTCGGGAGCCTCATTCTTGGCGCCGTCGCGATAATTATCCGCTGGCGCCGCCGTCATCATAACGATGGCTGAGCCATACACTTCGCCCAACGATCGTCCACGCGTTTAGCAAACCACGCAGTCGTCAGATTACGCGTGATCTTCGGGCTTTCCAGCTGAATACCAGGCAGCATTTCACGCGGTAGTGATTTACCGCTCTTCGCTTCCGCCAGCTTATAGACCTTCTCGTACAGCGCAGTCTCTTCAAAGGCCAGGCTATCGCCCTTTTGCAGTTGCCGGTGGATCTCACTCTCGCTCATCCCCAGCTTCCCGGCCAGCTTGCGTACCGCCAGCTCCGTTTTGCCCGGCTCGCTGCTGCCGTAGAGAATCAAATCCCCGTCCAGCGCCAGCTTCACTCCACTGGCTTTACTGACTGCATTCTGAAAAGCCGCATTGCGGCTGGCGTACCAGCCGGCATTAAAATCTGCAAAGCGGAAAATTGGCGCACTGTAATTCGCCGGATAATTGAGCAGATGATAAGTGCCAAACCACAGTCCGCCGCGTCGGCTGAACACTTCCTGACGGACCGTCCCTGCCATTTTCCATGGATAGCCGCTGGCGTGCTGCTCGGCAAACGCAATGCTGACCTGCATCGGCCCACCGGTATGCACCGGATTCAGGGAACCAAACAGCGTCTGCCCCATCGGTACCATATTGATGAAATCATCAAAGATGGCGCTAAGCTGTTTTTCCGTCTTCACCGTATCCAGACGCTCACTGTAGCTTTTCCCCGTTGGGGAGTTAATCTTCAGCGCAGTGTGCACCACAAACAGCGGAATATGCATGCGCTCGGCGCGACGGTCGATCTCTTTCCAGGCGATTTTACTTAAGCCTGGAACCGCCGGATCGGCCTGGTAGTTTGACTCCTGTTGCGCGACCGCCAGCACCGAACAGATGTTTTCAACCGTCGGCGCCAGCTTCTGACTTTCAAACGTCTTCGCCAGATCCTGCGCCCACGCATCCCGGTCTTTCACGCTGGCGGGCATTTTCTGGCGCACCACGCTCTCCACATCGACGGCTTTCTCCCCTTTTTTTAACGGCTGCGCGGGTTGGCTACTACATCCCACCAACACCAATGCGGCCAGCCCAGACAAGGGGTAAAGACGGGAAACCGTCGACATAACATCTCCTTTTGTTAACTAAGAGTATGGGTCACTTGCTGAATATCCTGGCCATCAAGCTCGCGTTCAAAGCTGCGCAGACGCTTATAAATAGACATCAGTTCAACTAACGTTGTCCAGGAGTTAATCAGATACTGGAACGAGCCGCGCACCTGGCCAAATACGTTGGTAATTTGCGTCATCAAACCGAGCGTTATCGTACCGGCAACAATCGACGGAAACAGCAGGAACAAACCGAAAACGTTATCAACCTGCAGGTACAGAATACGGGCGATGTTAAAATACATATAGTGGAAATAGAGACGGAAATAGTTTTGCCGTACCGCATGGAACAGTTCACGCACCGTCGGCGGCGTCGCACGACTGGCATCATCTTCACCGTATACCAGTTCCTTACGGTAAGCCGCCTCCACGCGCTGGTTTTTAAATTCCAGGCCCGGAAGTTTGATCCCGACTACCGCCAGCAAGCCGGTTCCCATCAGCGACCAGACAATCGCGGCAATCACCAGCCCATAAGGGACATGTCCGATAATCGGCAGATCAGGAACATGCGCCGACAGCGTAACCAGCACCGGTAAGAAGGCAATCAGCGTCATAATCGCGTTGATAAAGCTAACGCCCATATTCTCCAGCGTGGAGGCAAAACGCATGGTGTCTTCCTGCACACGCTGTGCTGCGCCTTCGATATGTCGCAGATGCTGCCAGTGCGCCATATAGTGTTCGTTCATCGCTGTGCGCCAGCGGAACACATAGTGGCTGACGAAGAAATTGTTCATCACGCCAATGACCACGGCAATCAGCGCAATGCCGAGAAAGATACCCACTTCATTATAGAACTGCTCAATTTTCACCTTATGCGGTGCGCTGAGCGCGGTTTGAATGAGATCGTAGAATGGCGCATACCAGGCGTTGACGGCAACGCCAACCTCAACCAGAAACCAGGTTACAAAAATTATCAGTGAGGTACCCAGAATGGACCAATACTGCCAACGGTGCGGGCTGTAGAGAAACCAGAATAGCGCGAACATCCCGACACAAAGAATGTAGTAAGCATAAAAAATCAGGTAATCCAGCGACCAGAAACGCGCTGCGCTAATCGGTACATCCCCCGACGCGCCGGTAATGCGTGCAACCCAGGCTCCCCCACCTGCTTGCCAGAATACAACAGCGACCAGTGCCCAAATAAATGCCGAAATAAAGAATGGTCCCGGCTTTGGGAAAAAAGACTTAAACATAGTGCTCTCCTGCTAACTTCTTATCGTTATGACGACTGCTGTGCATTTGCCTCCGTGAAGTGCGGTGGCGAGACGGCTTACGCCCAAAAACACAAGCTGAAACCGACAATTGTGACCAGAACCGCGGCACATAGTTCGCCCCCCGGTGATGAAGAATTGTTTCTGTGGTTTTCACACTCGATAACGTTCCAGCATGTGCAGATTATCACAGCGTGAGATCACAAAAGCGAACATCCACAATCAGGGAAACGCTCACGTTTACTCATCGTTACGTTTTTCACACTATCATTGGCTGATAAGCGCTTTGCAATACGCCGTTGAGTAGTATAAATACGCATACGCACGACATCCTTTTTCACTTTTTCTAACTCATGGACACCACCGTTGAAACGTAGTCTGCTTTTTTCTGCCGCGCTGTGTGCGGCGTCATTGACATCTGTCCAGGCGGCACAGCCTATAACCGATCCGGTCTTCGCCTCTGATATCGTCGATCGTTATGCCGACCATATATTTTACGGCAGTGGTGCTACGGGGATGGCGCTCGTGGTGATTGATGGTAATCAACGCGTATTTCGCAGCTTCGGCGAAACGCGCCCCGGCAATAATGTTCATCCACAACTGGATTCCGTTATTCGCATTGCCTCTATCACCAAATTAATGACCAGCGAAGTGCTGGTGAAATTACTCGATCAGGGCACAGTTAAACTCAACGATCCATTGAGTAAATATGCACCACCTGGCGCACGCGTGCCGACTTATCAGGGAACGCCAATCACGCTGGTGAATCTGGCGACGCATACCAGCGCGCTGCCGCGCGAACAGCCTGGCGGCGCGGCAAAGCGCCCGGTGTTTGTCTGGCCAACCCGCGAGCAGCGCTGGAACTATCTCTCAACCGCTACGCTTAAAGCAGCTCCAGGATCGCAGGCTTCTTATTCAAATCTGGCATTCGACCTGTTGGCCGACGCGCTGGGAGCTGCTGCCGGTAAGCCTTATCCGCAACTCTTTGAAGAAAAAATTACCCGACCGCTGGGGATGAAAGACACCACCTTTACCCCATCCCCCGATCAGTGCAGACGCCTGATGGTCGCGGAAAAAGGCGCCAGCCCTTGTAACAATACCCTGGCGGCGATGGGCAGCGGCGGCGTCTATTCAACGCCTGGCGATATGATGCGCTGGATGCAACAGTATCTCTCTTCTGATTTTTATCATCGTAGCCAGCAAGCCGACCGTATGCAGACGCTGATTTATCAGCGTACACAGTTAACCAAAGTGATAGGGATGGACGTTCCGGGCAAAGCCGATGCGCTTGGTTTGGGCTGGGTGTATATGGCACCGAAGAATGGTCGTCCGGGAATTATTCAAAAAACCGGTGGTGGTGGCGGTTTCATTACCTATATGGCGATGATCCCGCAGCAAAATGTCGGGGCGTTTGTCGTGGTGACCCGTTCTCCGCTGACCCGCTTTACCAATATGAGCGACGGTATCAACGATCTGGTCGCAGAGTTGAGCGGGAACAAACCGCAGGTTATTCCCGCATCCTGATTCAATACTCAAAAGGCAAACGGTTAATGCTCACCAGTTTGCCTTTATTCATTTTAATGTAACCACTGGACTGCCCCCCGGTAGACGATCCTGCCCTATAGTTGGAGTGGCCCATAGGTCCTCATCAACCCCACATAACGCCAACTTTCGTAAACCACCCGCCCTCAGGTTCAGGTATACTGCGACCTTCGATTCCACAAACATCAGGCATACCATGACAGACCTAATCCATCGCCCTCGCCGCCTGCGCAAATCTCCTGCGCTACGCGCTATGTTTGAAGAGACAACACTCAGCTTAAATGACCTGGTGTTGCCGATCTTTGTTGAAGAAGAACTTGACGATTACAAAGCTATCGACGCCATGCCAGGCGTGATGCGCATTCCAGAGAAACACCTGGCCCGCGAGATTGAACGCATTGCCAATGCAGGTATCCGTTCGGTCATGACCTTCGGTATTTCCCACCACACCGACGACACCGGCAGCGATGCCTGGAAAGAAGATGGTCTGGTGGCGCGCATGTCGCGTATCTGTAAGCAGACCGTACCGGAAATGATCGTCATGTCCGATACTTGCTTCTGTGAATACACCTCGCATGGTCACTGCGGTGTGTTGTGCGATCATGGCGTTGATAATGATTTAACCCTTGCCAACCTCGGCAAACAGGCAGTCGTTGCTGCCGCTGCGGGTGCAGATTTTATCGCGCCTTCCGCCGCAATGGACGGTCAGGTGCAGGCGATTCGCCAGGCGCTGGATGCAGCGGGCTTCACCGATACCGCGATCATGTCTTACTCCACTAAGTTTGCCTCTTCTTTCTATGGCCCGTTCCGTGAAGCCGCAGGTACGGCGCTGAAGGGCGATCGTAAAACCTATCAGATGAACCCGATGAACCGCCGCGAGGCGATTCGCGAATCACTGCTGGATGAAGCCCAGGGCGCAGACTGCCTGATGGTGAAACCGGCCGGCGCGTACCTCGATATTCTGCGCGATATCCGCGAACGCACCGAACTGCCAATTGGCGCTTATCAGGTCAGCGGTGAATACGCGATGATCAAGTTCGCAGCGATGGCGGGTGCAATAGATGAAGAGAAAGTGGTGCTTGAAAGCTTAGGGTCGATCAAACGCGCAGGCGCGGATCTGATCTTCAGCTACTTTGCGCTGGATCTGGCTGAGAAAAAAATTCTGCGTTAATTTACCTTGTGCCGGATGGCGGCTTCGCCTTATCGGGCCTGCTCTACTGTAGGTCCGGTCAGCGAAGCGCCAGCGCCATTTATCCCGCCCGATAAAAAGGTTTGTCCCCCAGAATCGTCGCCCGGTGCATAATGCGCCTCTGCGGCAGATAATCCGCATTGGCGTAGTGCTGCGTCACGCGATTATCCCAAATCGCCACATCGTTAGGCTGCCAGCGCCAGCGCACCTGGAACTCCGGTTTGGTGATGTGTGCAAACAGGAATCCCAGCAGCGCCTCGCTCTCTTTTTCCGTTACATCAACAATTCGTGTGGTAAATCCTTCATTCACAAACAGCGCCTGCTTACCCGTTACCGGATGGGTGCGCACCACCGGATGCAGCAACGGTGGATGTTTGGCGACAGCCTCCAGCCAGCGCTGATGCTCCTCTGGCGTCTGGCGATATTTATATTCCTGAAACGATTTACAAAAATCATGCTCTGCCCGCAGGCCACTCAGCAGCTGGCGAAACGGCTGTGAGAGAGCATCATAAGCGGCAATCCCGCTGGTCCACAGCGTATCTCCCCCGGTCGATGGCAACTCTTTTGCCGCCAGAATCGCGCCCGCTGGCGGCGTGTCGATAAACGTCACATCAGTGTGCCAGTTGTCGTTATCGGGCGGATTATCGTTGTGCGTATCCAGCACGATTATTTCGTCCACCCCTTCGGCGTGTGGGTAGACCGGATGAATATGCAGGTCGCCAAAACGTAGCGCCAGCGCGCGCTGCTGCTGTGGCGTAATAATCTGCTCACGCAGGAACACCACCTGGTGGCGCAATACAGCATGATAAAGCTGTTCAAACTGGTTATCGCTTAATGGACGCGTTAAATCCGCGCCGGTAATTTGTGCACCAATGTACGGCCCCAGCGGGGTAATGCTCAAACGTTCACTCATTGTACTTCTCCATGCCAGGGTGTCAGACGGCGCTGAAGCGCGCGCAGACCCAGCTCTAAAATAAACGCGATAACAGCAATTACCGCGATCCCTGCCAGCACCACATCCGTTGCCAGAAACTCACCGGCTGATTGCACCATAAATCCTAAACCTCTCGTCGCGGCAATCAGCTCCGCCGCCACCAGGGTTGACCACCCCACGCCCAGCCCAATACGCAGTCCGGTCAAAATCTCCGGCAAGGCACCCGGTAAAATCACAAACCACAGTACCTGCGCACGGCTGGCCCCCAGCGACTGCGCGGCCCTGACTCTCACCTGCTGCGCGCTTTTTACGCCCGCCAGCGCCGACATCGCCACAGGGGCGAAAATCGCCAGATAGATCAGCAGGATCTTGGAGGTTTCACCAATACCAAACCAGATAACCATCAGCGGCAAATAGGCCAATGGCGGTACCGGACGGTACAGTTCAATGATGGGATCGAGTATGCCGCGAATCGTCGGGCTCAGTCCCATGGCGATACCAACCGGAATACCCAGTAGCACCGCCGCCAGCAACGCGATAACAATACGCGTCAAACTGGCCGCCAGATGCTGCCACAGCGTGGCATCCATAAACCCCTGCGGTCCGGCAATACTGATTAGTTTCTGCAAAACCTGGCCCGGCGGCGGCAGAAACAATGGGCTGATTAACTGTAGCGCCGCCACCGTCCACCACAGCGCCAAAATGACTGCCAGCGTACCGAGGCTTAAAGTCATCTGGCGCGAGAATGGCCAACGCCAGTTCAGCGCCCGCGGGCGTCGAGGTTTATCATTAATCACCACGCTCATGAGAAGGCCTCCCGTTGTTCAAAGACACGACTTAACACATACTCACGCATGGCGATAAACTGCGGATCGGACTTAATGCTACGACTCGCCTCTCCAGCCACAAAACGCCGGGCAAAATTAAGCGGCAGTCGTTCCAGCACCCGACCAGGACCTGGCGACAGCAATACCAGTTCAGTGGCCATAAACACCGCTTCTTCGATATCATGGGTAATCAACAACACCTGTTTCCCGGTCTCATACCACAGCTTCAACAGCAGGGTTTGCATCTGCTCGCGGGTAAAGGCGTCGAGTGCACCAAACGGCTCATCCAGTAGCAACAACTGCGGGTTGGCCGCCAGCGCCCGGGCAATGCCGACGCGCTGACGCTGCCCCCCAGAAAGCTGCCAGATAAAGCGTTTTTCCGCGCCCTCCAGCCCCACTTTCTGCAACATTTCCTGAGCAATTCGCTGACGCTGAGGCTTCTGCATGCCCGCCAGTTGCAGACCGAAGGTGACGTTGTCCTGCACGTTGCGCCAGGGCAACAGACCTTCATTCTGAAACACCACTCCACGTTCTGCGCCATGTCCTTCGACCTTACTGCCCGCCAGCATAATGCTGCCGTGTTGATACGGCACAAATCCGGCAATCAGATTTAACAATGTGGTTTTCCCACAGCCGGAAGGTCCCAGCACCACCAGCAGTTCACCGCTATCGAGCGTCAGGTTGATATCTTCAAGTACCGGTTTGCCGCCGTAACTGGCATTAAGATGAGAGATTTGCAGCATCAGCGTCCCCTTTATTGCACGAAACGATCGGTCACGTACTGGCTGTAATCCGTCGCGACGGCGGGCACTTTGCCCTGCTCTTTGAGAAACTGCGCGGTGTCGATAATCGCTTTGTTCACCGGCCCGGTTAGCTCAGCAGTTTGCTGTTGTGGTGTCAGGTAAGTGTTACCTTTCACCAGGCCCGGAATATCCGCCTCTGGCACGCCGCTTAAGCGCGACAGTTTGCTGATATTTTCTGGCTGCTTAAGCCATTCATCAGGATTAGCGATATAGGGCTGCTGCGCATCGATGGCGCTTTTCGCAAATGCTTTCACTACTTCAGGGTATTTCTCGGCAAAATCTTTGCGTACTACCCAGACGTCAAGCGTTGGCGCCCCCCATTCGCCGACTTTTTCCGAGTCAGTCAGTACCTTGCCGTCTTTTTCCAGCGTATTGACCGCCGGAGCCCAGACGTACGCGCCATCAATGTCTCCGCGCTGCCAGGCGGCAATAATCGCCGGTGGCTGAAGGTTCACAATCTCTACCTGGCCGGGTTTAATCCCCCAATGTTTCAGCGCTGCCAGCAGGCTGTAATGAGTGGTGGAAATAAACGGCACGGCAATGCGCTTACCAATCAAATCTTCCGGTTTACTGATGTTTTTCTTCACCACCAGCGCTTCAGAATTGCCAAGCTTTGACGCCAGCAGGAAAACCTCAATCGGCACCTGCTGGCTGGCCGCTACCGCCAGCGGACTGGAGCCGAGGTTACCTATTTGTACGTCGCCGGATGCTAACGCGCGGACGATGCTCGCGCCGCTGTCAAACTTGCGCCAGTCAACGGTGGCTCCGCTCTCTTTAGCAAAAGTGTTATCTGCCTGCGCCACTTTGGCAGGTTCGGCGGAAGTTTGATACGCAACGGTGACGTTCACTGCCTGCGCCTGAAAGGTGATGAATGCCAGTGCGGCAAGAAGTGCGTTACGCGATGAAATAGCCATGATTGTCTGCTCCCCAGTCTTGTTATGGGGGCAGTATTTCGTTGCGGCACACTTTGATAAAGGAATTAAAAATTCTGGCTAAGAACAAAGCGTTTTTAGAAAAAAAGTGGCAATAGTTAGCTCAAAAATGCATGTAATCGTAGGCCGGATAAGGCGCTTGCGCCGCCATCCGGCAACGAATGCCTGATGCGCTGCGCTTATCAGGCCTACACCCGCTGTAAATTATTGCGATTTTGTTACATTCATTGCATAACTGCGCCTGGATTATTGCCAGCGCTCCGCTGGCAGGCATCATAGACGCTATTGTCAGGCAAGAGAGCAATATCATGATTCATGTTGTGCTGGTGGATGACCATGTGGTGGTGCGTTCCGGCTTTGCGCAATTACTCAGTCTCGAAGATGATCTCAACGTCATCGGCCAGTTCAGCAGCGCGGCCCAGGCCTGGCCTGCATTACTGCATGACGACGTCAGCGTTGCAGTGCTGGACATCGCCATGCCGGATGAAAATGGCCTGAGCCTGCTAAAACGACTGCGGGCGCAGAAGCCCGGTTTTCGCGCCATTATTCTTAGCATTTATGACTCGCCAACGTTTGTACAAAGCGCACTGGATGCTGGCGCCAGCGGCTATCTGACCAAGCGCTGCGGACCGGAAGAACTGGTGCAGGCGGTACGTTCGGTAGGTATGGGCGGGCATTATCTGTGCGCCGATGCGCTGCGAGCCTTACGCGGCGGCGAACAGCCCGCGCAGGTCCTGGAGGTACTGACCCCGCGCGAGCGCGAAGTGTTTGATCTATTGGTCAAAGGCGACAGCGTGAAAGAAATTGCCTTTAAGCTCGACCTTAGCCACAAAACAGTACACGTCCACCGCGCGAACGTGCTGGGCAAACTGCAATGCCACAGCACTATCGATCTGGTGCATTTTGCCCTCGACCACCAGCTACTGACGGGGCATTAATGTCGCGTAACCTTCGTCATTGGGTAATCTCCCTGTTTATTCTGCTGGCCTGGGGATCGGGCTGGCTGATGCTGTGGACGCTGGGATTTTACCTGACCCACAACGGTCAACAGGCGGCATTATTCCTGCCACACGGGGTCTATCTTGCACTGTTGATTCTGCTTTCCCGCCGCTACTGGCCCGCGTTGGTGCTGCCGCCGGTACTGATGCTGTTCTGGCTGCATAGCGAGCAATTACTGAATGGCTATATCCTGCTTGTGGCCCCATTCATTAGCCTTCTTCCGGCGAGCATCGGCCAGTCATACTGGCACCGCTTCCCCCTGTACTGGCAGCGCTTGACGCTGTTGCTGACCGCCGTCACCGTCACGTCATTGCTTAATACCGCCCTGCTGTCACCGTTTATCGCAAGCCCGGCAACGTTAATTGGCCTGGCGTCGTTTACCGGCGGCGTGCTGCTGACGCCGTTTGTCTATCTGATCTATGAATTTCTGCGCCAGCAGCACCGTTATCATTTGCTCGGGTTGGATACCACCAATCCCCCACTGCGCACCTCGCTTATCATCTGGTGCAGCCTGTTTTTTATTATTGGCATTGGCACACAGATGGTGCTGTCGCCGGATATCGAGCGCCTGCTGCTGATCGTGGTGTTTTTACCGAACGTGGTAATGGCATGGAAATTTGGCTGGCAGGGCGGCGTGTTGTCCGGATTGCTCGGCAGTATGATGATCACCATCGCCCGGCAGATAGGCGTGGGGTTCAGCAATCTGCTTGAACTGGAGATTTTCCTCGCCACCCAGGCGCTACTGGGTATAGGGCTGGGGATCGCCATCAGCCGCCAGCAACATCTGGCGCAAAACTTGCACCATTATCGCCAGCGTCTGGAAGCCGAACTGACGGCACGCCGTGCGCTGACCGAACAACTGATTCGTACCGAGGAAGACACGCGAAAAAGTTTAGCGCGCGAACTACATGACGAAATAGGCCAGAACATCACCGCCATCCAGATTCAGACGCAACTGGTCAAACGCGCGCCAGGTCGCGAGCAAACGCTTGAGGCGGCGAATCAGATCAACGATCTTGCCCGGCGCATTCACCACTCCACCCGTCAGCTTCTGCGTCAGCTGCGCCCGCCCGCGCTCGATGAACTGTCTTTCAAAGATGCGCTGCATCATCTGGTGAATGAATTTGCCTTTGCCGAACGAGGAATCCGCTGCCGATTTAATTACCATCTGGAAAATACGCCAGAAAATGAAACGGTGCGCTTCACGCTGTACCGCCTGATGCAGGAACTGCTCAATAACGTCTGTAAGCATGCCGATGCCAGCGAGGTATCGATTACGCTACGCCAGCGGGAACACCGCCTGTCTCTGGAAGTCGAGGACAACGGCGTGGGTATCCTCCAGGAAAAAATTCCCGGTTTCGGTATCCAGGGGATGCGTGAGCGGGTAAGCGCCCTCGGTGGCGAACTCACGCTGGAATCGAACCACGGCACGCGGGTAATTGTTAACCTGCCCACAAATTTGCAACAAACCAGCCGCTAACCAGGAAAAAGTCTTAGTCACTGCGGACTTTCTCTCATCCCCTTTTGCTTTCACTTTCCTATAGTCAGTACAAACGGAGACCGCCATGCACGCACGCGAAACAGACCAACAATACCGGACGCTACGTCCCCGCCTGCTGATGTGTATGGTGATTGGCTACGCCGCGTTTTATCTGACGCGCAAAAGCGTCAACTATGTACTCCCGGCGCTGCAAACAGATCTGGGGCTGGATAAAGGCGATATCGGTCTGCTGGGATCGCTGTTTTATCTGACCTATGGCCTGTCGAAATTCGCCGCCGGATTGTGGCACGACAGCCATGGGCAGCGTGCATTCATGGGGATCGGCCTGTTTGCTACGGGTGTTTTGAACGTGGTGTTCGCCTTTGGTGAATCGCTGACGCTGCTGCTGGCGGTCTGGACGCTGAACGGATTTTTTCAGGGCTGGGGCTGGCCGCCCTGCGCCCGCCTGCTGACCCACTGGTACTCGCGCAACGAACGCGGCTTCTGGTGGGGCTGCTGGAATATGTCGATCAACATCGGCGGGGCCATCATCCCGCTGATTAGCGCCTTTGCCGCCCTCTGGTGGGGCTGGCAGGCAGCGATGCTGGCACCAGGGATAATCAGCATGGCGTTAGGCATCTGGCTCACCCTACAACTGAAAGGCACGCCCCAGGAAGAGGGATTACCGACGGTTGGAGAGTGGCGGCACGATCCGCTGGAGCTACGTCAGGAGCAGCAAAGCCCGCCGATGGGGCTGTGGCAAATGTTACGCACCACCATGCTGAAGAACCCGATGATCTGGCTGCTTGGCGTGTCGTATGTACTGGTCTATTTGATCCGCATTGCGCTCAACGACTGGGGCAACATCTGGCTGACGGAAAGCCACGGCGTGAATCTGCTCAGCGCCAATGCCACGGTGATGTTGTTTGAAGTCGGCGGCTTGCTCGGCGCGCTGTTTGCCGGATGGGGCTCGGATCTGCTGTTCAGCGGTCAGCGCGCGCCAATGATACTGCTGTTCACGCTGGGGCTGATGGTTTCCGTCGCCGCGCTGTGGCTGGCCCCGGTGCACCACTATGCGCTGCTGGCAGTCTGTTTCTTTACCGTGGGCTTTTTTGTGTTTGGCCCGCAGATGTTGATTGGTCTGGCTGCTGTCGAATGCGGACACAAAGCTGCGGCAGGTTCAATCACCGGTTTTCTCGGGCTGTTCGCCTATCTGGGGGCCGCGCTGGCGGGTTGGCCGCTGTCGCTGGTCATAGAACACTACGGCTGGTCGGGAATGTTCAGTTTGCTCTCGGTTGCCGCTGTTTTTATGGGTTTATTGCTGATGCCATTGCTCATTGCGGGCATTACCCCTTCTCTCAGTCAAAGGATAAAACAATGAAACTGACGCTTACCTCTACCCTGATTGCCTCTGCTCTGACGCTGGCGGCCTTCAGCAATGCGGCACAAGCCCAGGGTCGTCTGGTGGTGTATTGCAGCGCCACCAACGAGATGTGCGAAACCGAAACCAAAGCCTTCGGCGACAAATATGATGTGAAAACCTCATTTATTCGTAACGGCTCCGGCAGCACGCTGGCGAAGGTCGATGCCGAGAAGAAAAACCCGCAGGCGGATGTGTGGTACGGCGGTACGCTGGATCCACAATCCCAGGCCGGTGAAATGGGCCTGCTGCAGCCGTACAAATCGCCTAACCTCGCGCAGATCATGGAGAAGTTCCGCGATCCGGCGAAAGTAAAAGGTAACCTCTCCTCGGCGGTGTATGTCGGTATTCTGGGCTTTGGCGTTAATACTCAGCGCCTGAAAGAGAAAAACCTGCCAGTGCCGAAATGCTGGAAGGATCTGACCAAACCAGAATACAAAGGGGAAATCCAGATTGCTGACCCACAGAGTTCAGGCACCGCCTACACTGCGCTGGCGACCTTCGCCCAGCTGTGGGGTGAGGATCAGGCTTTTGATTACCTGAAACAGCTCAACGCCAACGTCTCCCAGTACACCAAATCCGGCATTGCTCCGGCGCGTAATGCCGCCCGTGGCGAAACGGCGATCGGCATTGGCTTCCTGCACGACTATTCGCTGGAAAAAGAACAGGGCGCACCGCTGGAGCTGATCTCCCCGTGCGAAGGCACCGGCTATGAAATTGGCGGCGTCAGCATCCTGAAAGGCGCGCGTAACCTCGACAACGCCAAACTGTTCGTTGACTGGGTGCTGTCGAAAGACGCCCAGGAGCTGGCATGGAAGAAAGGTAAATCCTATCAGATCCTGACCAACGCCACCGCCGAGACCTCCCCTAACTCGCTGAAGCTCGACGACCTGAAGCTTATCAATTACGACATGGATAAGTACGGCTCGACCGACGTACGTAAGGCCCTGATCAATAAGTGGGTTAGCGAAGTGAAGATGGGTAAATAAGCCCACGTTGCGTTCATTTGCCGGGCGGGCGCGGCGTAAGCGCCCGCCCGGCCTGAAATACCGGAACCGCTATGTCACACACACTTGCACTCCATCCCGTGAAAAAACGGGATGCGATATTTCTTTGGGTTTTGCTCGGCTGGCTGGCGTTTGCCCTGCTGCCAAGCTGGAGCCTGGACTACGGTCTGCTGGAGTCGACGGGCGAAGAAATTCTCGCCGCCTACGGCTGGTCGCAATTCAATATCAGTTGGTTATGGTATCTGCTACCGAGCCTGCTGCTGGTGCGCCCGTTCCATGAAGCCAGACGCGAACAGCGCGGCCGCCATTATCTTGACGCAGGCTGGGCATTCTTCTGCATGGCCTTTATCGTCGCCAGCGCCACACTTGAAGGTCGCGGCTTAGGCTATGCCACCATCGTGCTTTTTGTGGCGCTGGGCGCAATTATGACCCTGGCGCTTACCCGTCTGGAATGGCTGGGTGGCGACCGTTTCGTCATCGGCTCGCTGACCGCCATTGTCGCGCTGATCGGTATTTTTATCGTCTGGCCGAGCATCGCTATTTTCATTCCGATGTTCACCAACGACGCCGGGGAATTTGCGCCACTGGCGTTTATGAATGTGCTGTCGCAGGCGCATATCATTCAGGTGATCCTCAACTCGATTATGCTGTCGATTGCCGTCGGCGTCGGCTGTACCTTCTTCGGCCTGGTACTGGCTATCTACACGACCCGTATCGCCAGACGTAGCGCCATCATCGGACGTATCTTCTCGATTCTGCCGATCGTCACCCCGCCGTTTGTCGTCGGTTTAGGCGTTACGCTGATGATGGGTCGCTCCGGTTACATCACCGAATTTATGGTCGACTGGTTCGGCTTAACCAACACCAACTGGCTGTATGGTTTTACCGGCATCTGGCTGGCGCAGGTGCTGGCCTTTACGCCGATGGCGTTTATGATCCTCGACGGGGCGATCAAGACCATTCATCCATCTTTGGAAGAAGCGTCATACACCCTGCGCGCCAGCCGCTGGCAGACCTTTAACGGCGTGTTTGTCCCGCTACTGAAACCGGCGCTGGCGAACGCCTTTTTGATTGTGGTGGTACAGTCGCTGGCCGACTTCAGTAACCCGCTGGTGCTCGGCGGTAACTTCGACGTGCTGGCAACGCAAATTTACTTCTACATCACCGGCTCGCAGCTCGATTATCAGGCCGCCAGCACGCTGGGCGCGTTCCTGCTGTTGTTCTCGCTACTGGTATTCTGTGTGCAGTACATGTGGATCGGCAAGCGCTCCTACGTGACTGTCTCCGGTAAATCCTACCGGGGCGACGTCCAGCCGCTGCCAGTGACGCTGGTGTGGAGCGTGGTTGCGCTGCTGGCGGTGTGGATTGCCTTTAACGCCCTGCTCTACGGCAGCATTTTCTACGGCAGTTTCACCGTTAACTGGGGCGTGGACTACACCCTGACGCTGGCGAACTTTACCAAACTGTTCGGCCAGGGGATGAGCGACGGCGCGTGGCCTTCACTGCTCGACACTCTGCTCTACGCCGGGATTGCCGCGCCGATCACCGCGATCTTTGGTCTGCTGATCGCGTGGATTGTGGTGCGCCAGCAGTTTAAAGGTAAAAAAACCATCGAGTTCACCACCATGCTGTGCTTTGCCGTTCCTGGCACCGTGGCGGGCGTGTCGTACATTCTGGCCTTTAACAGCGCCCCGGTGTACCTCACCGGCACCGCCGCCATCGTCATTATCTCCATGGTGATGCGTAACGTACCGGTCGGAATTCGGGCGGGCATCGCGGGCTTAGGCCAAATCGATAAATCGCTGGATGAAGCCTCGCTTAGCCTGCGTGCCGGTTCCCTGCGGACCATTACGCATATCCTGCTACCGCTGCTGCGCCCGGCGATCCTCTCGGCGCTGATCTATAGCTTTGTGCGCGCCATTACCACCGTCAGCGCCATTGTGTTCCTTGTGACGCCGGATACCCGCGTGGCGACGGCCTACATCCTCAACCGCGTGGAAGACGGTGAGTACGGGGTGGCGATTGCCTACGGTTCGATTCTGATCGTGGTGATGCTGGCGATTATTTTCATCTTTGACTGGCTGATCGGCGAATCACGTACCTCCCGTTCAAAAGCTAAAAACCAGGCGTAATGGAGCGCACTATGACTCAGAAAAATTTCGTTGAACTGCGCAACGTCACTAAACGATTTGGCAGCAACACAGTTATCGACAACATCAACCTCACCATTCCGCAGGGGCAAATGGTGACGCTGCTCGGCCCCTCCGGCTGTGGCAAAACCACCATTTTGCGCCTGGTCGCCGGGCTGGAAAAACCGAGTGAAGGCCAGATTTTTATTGATGGCGAAGACGTCACCCATCGTTCCATTCAGCAGCGCGATATCTGCATGGTGTTTCAGTCGTATGCTCTGTTTCCGCACATGTCGCTGGGGGAGAACGTCGGCTATGGCCTGAAGATGCTCGGCGTGTCGCGCAGCGAAGTGAAGGCACGGGTGAAAGAAGCGCTGGCGATGGTGGATCTGGAGGGTTTCGAAGATCGCTATGTCGATCAGATCTCCGGCGGTCAGCAGCAGCGCGTGGCGCTGGCCCGCGCGCTGATCCTCAAGCCGAAGGTGCTGCTGTTTGATGAGCCGCTGAGTAACCTGGACGCCAACCTGCGTCGCAGCATGCGCGACAAGATCCGCGAGCTACAAAAGCAGTTTGATATCACCTCGCTGTACGTTACCCACGATCAGAGCGAAGCCTTTGCGGTTTCCGATACTGTCCTGGTGATGAATAAAGGACACATCATGCAGATCGGTACGCCGCAGGATCTTTATCGTCAGCCGGCCTCACGTTTTATGGCGAGCTTTATGGGCGATGCCAACCTGTTCCCTGCCACCTTCAGCGCAGGATACGTTGATATCTACGGCTATCGTTTGCCGCGCCCGCCGCACTTTAACGATCACGGGGAAGGGATGGTCGGCGTGCGCCCGGAAGCGATCACGCTCAGCGATCGCGGCGAGGAGAGCCAGCGCTGCGCGATCCGCCACGTCGCCTATATGGGCCCTCAATATGAGGTCACGGTGGAGTGGCATGGACAGGAGATCTTGTTGCAGGTCAACGCCACGCGCCTGCAGCCGGACGTCGGCGAGCAGTATTATCTCGAAATCCATCCGTACGGCATGTTTGTTCTGGCGGATGCGGCATAACGTTTTGTGGCTTTGTAGGCCGGATAAGGCGCTTGTGCCGCCATCCGGCAATGCCTGATGCGCTGAGCTTATCAGGCCTACAGTGAACGATGTAGGCCCGATAAACTCTCAGCGCTGCGCGTTCAGCTCAGCAATATCCTTCGGCGTGGTGCGACAGCACCCGCCGATCAACCGTGCGCCAGCGGCCTGCCACTGCGGCAAATAATCCGCCAACTGCGCACAATGCTCACCGTGATGATGCCAGGTTTTGCTTGCCGCATCATAATGCTCGCCTGAGTTTGGATACACCACCAGCGGCAGCGCCGTTAAGCCGTGCAGATGCTGCAATGCGGCAGTGGTCTTTTCCAGCGCAATACAGTTAATGCCTAACGCCACTACCTGCGGATAACCCACCAGCAACGCCACCACGTCGCGTAGCGGGGTACCGTCGCTCAGGTGCTCGCTGTCGCGCAGGGTAAATGAGAACCACGCCCGAGCACGCGGATACGCGGTCAACAGCTCAGCCAGCGCACCAATCTCGGTAAAATTCGGCAGGGTTTCACAGGCCAGCAGATCGGCCCCGGCATCCAGCAACGCTTCCACGCGCGGACGGTGAAATGCCTGAAATTCCTCAACGCTACGTTGGTAATCGCCACGATACTCTGATCCATCCGCCAGATACGCGCCATAAGGCCCGACGGATCCTGCCACCAACAGCGTCCCCGCCTGCGGGTTCTCAGCCAGCCAGGCTTCACGCGCTTTACGTGCCAACTCCACGCTTTTGCCAATCAGCGCTTTCGACTGCGCTTCATCCAGGCCGCGCGCGGCAAAACCTGCTGGCGTGGCCTGATAGCTGGCGGTGATCGCGCATTGCGCCCCCGCCCGGTAATAATCAAGATGTACTTCACGGATAAGCTGCGGGTTTTCGACCAGCACTTTGGCTGACCACAGGCTGTCAGCTAAATCACAACCGCGCGCTTCCAGCTCCGTCGCCATCGCACCATCCAGTAACAGGAAATCCTGTTTGTCGAGGATGGCGCTTAACGGATTATTCTGCGACATGTTCTGGCTCCTGTTTTGACGGAAATAAGCCCTCACACTATCACAGACATACCCGCAAGGCTCCGCGCTCACCCGCAATTATGGCGATGTGTCTACCCTGCTCCAGACGCAGATGCCCGCGTCGGGCACTCCACTCCGGACGATCGCTTAAGCACCGTTAGCCGGGATCGGCATCTGCGATTTACGGCTCATCAGAATAAATACCGCCAGGCCCGCCAGCAAAATCCCCGGCGCAGACGCCGCCATCACGCCCACCGTTCCGGTGCCCAGCGCTAACATTTTCCCGGCCAGCAGCGGGCCGCTCATCGCTCCCAAACGTCCGACGGCGACGGCGGTGCCCACGCCGGTGGCGCGGATCTGCGTGTTGTAAAATAACGGCGCCAGCGCATACAGCACGCTTTGCCCACCGGTGGCAAACATCCCCGCGACAAATCCCGCCATCAGCATACCGCTCAATGACGACACCGTCCCCAGCGCCAGTAGCGAAGCCAACATCCCGGTGTAGATCAGCAGCGACATCACCACCGGACGCAGTTTGTCCATCAACGCCCCGAGAATTAACGTCCCGCTGGCCGCGCCGATTTGCAGAGCAAACATCACGCCTGCTGCCTGCGAGGGCTGAAACCCCTGCTCCACCAGCAGCATCGGTAGCCAGTTGATCAGCATATACACCACCAGCAGGGTGAAGAAATAGCACAGCCACAGCAGCAGCGTAGCGCTCGCCGTCGCTGGCGCAAACAGGGCGCGCAACGGCGCGGCAGCCACCTGCGTTTGTTGGGTATAAACCTGCGATTCCGGCAGCCAGCGCATCAACAACGGAACCAGCAGCAGCGGGATCACCCCACCAACCCAGAACACCGTTTGCCAGGCGGAGGCGAGCCCGCTAAACCCAAGCGCCGCCGCCAGCGCCGCGCCAATCGGTACGCCGCAATACATCAGGCTCACCGCCGTGCCGCGAAAACGTGGACCCGCCGCTTCGGAGGTCAGCGCAATCAGATTCGGCAATGCCGCGCCCAGCCCGACGCCGGTCATCAGACGGGCAACGACCAGCGACGAGAAATCCCAGGAAATCGCCGTCGCCAGCGAGAACAGGCCGAACAGCGCCACGGAGGCAATGAGAATACGCTTGCGGCCATAGCGATCGGCCAGTATACCGCCGACCAACGCGCCGGGCAGCAGGCCGAGAATGCCCGCGCTGAAGATCCAGCCCATCTGCATTTTATCCAGCGCAAACGCATGAGCGATACCGACGGCAGCGATCCCGGCGGCCTGGAGATCCAGCCCTTCCATCAGCGCGACTAAAAAACACAGCCCGACGGTCAACGTCAGGCGCCAGGATGCGGGGGTACGGGTAGTCATAAGATGTACCTCTGAGGTCACGATGCAGGTGAATCGCGGCTGATACATTGCCAGCCGCGTAATCATTTTTATTTGCTGTTACGCAGATCCAGCGCCACGTCGACGATCATATCTTCCTGGCCGCCCACCATTCGGCGCTTGCCCAGTTCAACCAGAATATCGACCGCGCTCAGGCCATAACGCGCCGCCGCCACTTCGCAATGACGCAGGAAGCTGGAGTACACCCCGGCGTAGCCCAGCGCCAGCGTTTCGCGATCCACCCGCACCGGGCGGTCCTGCAGCGGACGCACCAGATCGTCGGCAGCATCCATCAGCGCATACAGATCGGTGCCGTGCTGCCAACCGAGCTTATCCGCAGCAGCGATAAACACTTCCAGCGGCGCATTGCCCGCGCCTGCGCCCATCCCCGCCAGGCTGGCGTCGATACGATCGCAGCCCTCTTCCACCGCAGCAATCGAGTTCGCCACACCGAGACTGAGGTTGTGGTGCGCATGCATTCCGGTTTCCGTCTCCGGCTTCAGTACCGCTTTCAGGGCGCGGAAGCGGGCGCGAATATCGCTCATGTTCATCGCCCCGCCGGAATCGACCACGTAGATACAAGTCGCGCCGTAGTTTTCCATCAGCTTCGCCTGCTGCGCCAGATTTTCCGGCGTGGTCATGTGGCTCATCATCAGAAAGCCGACGGTATCCATACCCAATTCGCGTGCATATTGAATATGCTGGGCCGACACGTCCGCTTCGGTGCAGTGGGTCGCCACGCGTACCACCCGCGCCCCGGCCTGATACGCATTTTTCAGGTCGTGAATAGTACCGATCCCCGGCAGCAACAGCGTGGCGATCTTAGCGTGCTGCACCACGTCCGCCGCCGCTTCAATCCACTCGAGATCGCTGTGCGCGCCAAAGCCGTAGTTAAAGCTGGAACCTTGTAAACCATCACCATGCGCCACTTCAATAGAATCGACCCGCGCATCATCCAGCGCTTTCGCAATCTGGCGCACGTTTTCCAGCGAATACTGGTGACGAATGGCGTGCATACCGTCACGCAGGGTCACGTCAGAGATATAGAGTTTTTTACCGTTCATGCTGCTTCTCCTGCCTGACGGGTGAGTGACTGCGCCATCTTCTCAGCGGTCGCCAGCGCGCTGGAGGTCATAATGTCGAGGTTGCCCGCATAAGCTGGCAGGTAGTGCGCCGCACCTTCGACTTCCAGATACACCGCGGTTTTCAGCCCGGAGAACTGGCCGATACCCGGCAGATTCACCGGTTTATCCTGTGGAATGACTTCAAACTGCACGCGCTGTTTCAGGCGATAACCCGGCACATAGGCCTGTACCGCCGCCGCCATCTCGTTGATAGACGCCTCAACTTCAATCTCGGAGGCCGCTTCACTCAGTACATACACCGTGTCGCGCATCATCAGCGGCGGTTCGGCCGGGTTAAGCACAATGATGGCTTTACCTTTTTCGGCGCCGCCGACGACTTCAATCGCCTTTGAGGTGGTTTCGGTGAACTCATCAATATTGGCGCGAGTGCCCGGCCCCGCAGATTTACTGGCGATCGAGGCAATAATTTCGGCGTAATGGACTTTTGCCACGCGCGAGACTGCCGCCACCATCGGGATAGTCGCCTGCCCGCCGCAGGTCACCATATTGACGTTCTGCTGGACAACGTTAGCCTCCAGATTCACCACCGGCACGCAGTACGGACCGATCGCCGCAGGTGTCAGGTCGATCAGGCGGATCCCCGGTTTAACGGCGCGCAGCGCAGCATCGTTCTTCACATGTGCCCCCGCGCTGGTGGCGTCAAACACGATGTCGATATCGGCAAATTCCGGCATGGCGATAAGCCCGGTCACCCCTTCATGGGTGGTGGCAACGCCCATGCGTCGAGCGCGCGCCAGACCATCGGATTGCGGGTCAATCCCCACCATCACCGCCATCTCCAGATGCACGCCGTGGCGCAGAATTTTAATCATCAAATCGGTGCCGATGTTGCCGGAGCCGATAATGGCGACTTTACGCTTACTCATGACTGACTTCCTTTTGTAACCGCCGCTGAAAAAGTGGCGGCAACTGAACCAATACCGTCGATATGGGCTTCAAAACGATCGCCCGCATTCACTGATACCATCGGGCCTAACGCCCCGGTGAGAATGATGTCCCCCGCACGCAGCGGCTCGCCGAGGCTGGCCATTTTGCGCGCCAGCCATACGGCGGCGTTGATCGGATGCCCCAGACATTCGCTGCCGCGCCCGCTGGAGACCTCTTCGTGATTGCGCGTCATTTTCATCGCGCAGTTTTTCAGATCTAACCCTGCCGGACGCTGCGCCGGGCCGCCGACCACATACACGCCGCAGGAGGCGTTATCCGCCACGGTATCGACAAACTTTATTGACCAGTCGCGGATACGGCTGCCAACCACTTCCAGCGCGGGCAGCACCCACTCGATGGCGTTATACAGCTCATCAAAAGTGGTGTCGGCATTGGGCAGATCGCGGTTCAGCACCAGCGCAATTTCCGCTTCAATACGCGGTTGCAGTACACGCGAAAACGGAATGGTGTCGTTATCGCCGTAGCACATGTCGGCAAACAGCGTGCCGAAATCCGGCTGATCGACGCCCAGCTGTTGTTGCACTTTCGGGTGCGTCAGCCCCACTTTGCGCCCAACCACGCGCCGCCCGCGCGCCACGCTGTCCTGCACGTTGATGCGCTGAATGGCATAGGCCGCGTCGGCATTGTCCACGCCAATCAATTCGCGCAGCGGGGCGATAGCTTCCCCTTTTTCCTCTGCCTGGCGTAAATCAGCAGCTAACTGCTCAAGATTAAGATTCGTCATGTCAGTTCCTTAAGGGCGTGCGAGGAAGTTCAGCACCAGTTGGTTAAATGCATCCGCATGTTCCCATTGCGCCCAGTGCCCGCAGTCGCGGTAGATGTGCAGTTCAGAACCGGCAATCCCGGAGAGCAGGCGCAGACCGGCGTCCATCGGCACGAACCGGTCGTTGCGGCCCCAGACAATCAGGGTCTGCGCCTTGATTTCACCCAACCGCGGACTGAAATCCGGGAACTGTTTCGGGTTGGCTTCCAGGCTCTGGACAAAGTTTTCCAGGTGATCGCGGCGCGACAGCATGTTATTCAGACGCGCCTCAAACAGCGCTTCAGTCAGGTCACTGGTGTCGAAGACAAAGATCTCCATCATCAGCTTGAGGTTTTCGATGGTCGGCTCACGATACAGCTGATTCAGACGCTTGATGCCTTCGGTCGGCATCGGGGTAAACAGGCTCATGCCGCCCGTTCCACCGCCCATCAGTACCAGCTTGCCCACGCGCTCCGGCCAGGTGAGAGTAAACGCCACTGCACTGTGTCCGCCCATTGAGTTACCCAGCAGGTGGATTTTCTGAATATCCAGCTGATCGACCACGCTTTTCAGAATGCGGGCGTTGAGATCGGATCGCGAACCGCGGTTAACGATCCCATCGCTTTTCCCCCAGCCAGGGCAATCCAGCAGGATCACCCGGTATCCGGCCTCAACCAGCGGATCGATGTTGCGGCTAAAGTTCGCCCAGCCCGTCGCGCCAGGACCTGAGCCGTGCAGTAGCACCACGGTCTCTTCGCCCTGCCCACAGTCATTGAAATGTACGCGCAGGGTTTCGCCTGCCTCCTGCACCTCCAGAAAACGGCTGGTGGCGGCTTCGGTTTGCGGTTGGTAAGTCATGATTTTCTCCTGCATATTCAGTTCTGTTTCAGTTCTGTGTGGTGGCGCTCAGGGAGCCGAATCCGGCGATCCACTCCGGGATCGGGCGATAGTAACGACCTTCGCTGCGCCAGTTGCCAAAGGCAGAAATGGCAGCGAAAGCGGCAACCCAGGTTTTCACTTCGTGCGTTGATTTGCCCGCCATCGCGGATAGCTCTTCATTGCTGACCGTGTCCAGTTCCTGCAAACGTCCCTGCTCAAGCAGGGTCATAAAGCGGTTATCCCAGACGGGGTTAAGCGGATGCAGTGTGTGCTGGTCTTGCACAAATTTTTCGGCGGCGCTGATTACTCGCTGCTGGCGCAATTCACGCTCGTTCTCGGGTAACTGTTTGCCGCTGCCGAGCAGACGGTCGCGCATATGGGCATCGGCCTTCGCCAGCTCCGGCACCGGTGGCTGATGCGACAGTCCACCAGAACCTAAAAACAGCACGCGTTTATTCAGCGAACTGGCGAAACGACCAATGGCTTCACCGAGCATGCGGGTACGCTGAAAGCCCGGCAGCGGCGTGGCGACGCCGTTAATAAACACCGGTAACACCGGCACCTTATCCAGACCGCCGAGCAAAAACTCCAGTGGCTGCGCAAAGCCGTGATCGACCTGCATGTTGTAGGACACGGCAAGATCGATACCGCTTTTCATCACCGCATGGGCGCAGGCCTCAGCGAGATCGGTGGGCACCGGCAGTTCCCCAGCGGCGCTGCCGAAATCGCCAATTGCGGTGGCTCCTACGCCTAAACAGAACGGCGGCATCACATCGTAGAAAAAACCGTTGTAGTGATCGGGGGCAAACAGCACCACCAGCTCAGGGTCGAACGCCGCAATACGTGCGCGGGCGCTGGCGATCACGCCGTTAACTTCATCAAGCACGGCCTGCGCCGGGTCGACATAGCCCACCAGCGGCGAGTGGGAAAGACAGTGAAGATAAGCGTGCATATCAGGCTACCTTTTCAACAGGAAGATCGGTATTTACGCGGGTGAGCGTCATCACCGACGCCAGTTTATTCAGGGTGTTGCCCAGGGTTTGCGGAATAGCGATGGCCGCCACAAAGCGGTCCGGGCGCATCACCACCAGTGCGGCATTGTGTTGGGCAAACCACGCGCGCAGACGGTTTTGCGTATCGCCAATGCGGATAACGCCGTCATGGTTATCCTGATCGGTATGTATCTGCGTATCCGGCACCACCTGGATAAACCGCGTCCCCAGCGCCTGCCACTGTTGGATCTGCACTTCACTCATGCCCCACAGCGGATTACAGCCCCAGCCAATCACCGCGAAATTCGGGCCGATGACGTTGTCGAGCAACGTCACTTCGCCGGTTTCCAGCGTGACCTTCGGCTGGATAAACATCTTGCCGACTGGCGAGGTTTTCACGTCACCTTCACGCACCAACGCCCCAATGTGGTACTGCGGCATCGGCTTAAAACGCATTTCCAGGAAGTAACGTTTGACCGGTGGGATGTAGTTCAGCAGCCAGGAAACTCCGTCGCGTACCGCGCCGTGCCAGCGTTTTGGCGGCGCCAGCACGTTGCCTGCGGTAACCGACAAATCAATCATCGCTTTGGCGTGATCGCGGCGCTCCTGCTGGTAGGTATCCAGCAGCGCATCACCGGCTTTGCCATTAATCACCAGCGCCAGTTTCCACGCCAGATTGAAGGCATCGCGCATACCGCTGTTGTACCCCTGCCCCTGCCAGACCGGCATAATGTGCGCCGCGTCGCCCGCCAGCAGCACACGGTCAATACGAAAGCGTTCGGCCAGCCGGGCGTTATGGGTGTACACGCGCTGGCGGATCAGCTCGACGTTATCCGGGTTCGGCAGCACTTTGCTCAAGAGTTGGCGCATATTCTGCGGCTCGCTAAGCTGGGCTTCGGTTTCTCCCGGCATCACCATAAATTCAAAGCGGCGCACCGCATGCGGCAGCGCCGCAGAAACATACGGGCGCACCGGATCGCAGCACAGGTACACATGCGGCGTACTCAGCGGATCGTTGGCGATATCCACTACAATCCACTGATTCGGTGCGGTTTTACCTTCAAATGGCACATTCAGCGAGCGCCTGACGTTGCTGGCGCCACCGTCGCAGGCCACCAGCCACTGGGCCTTCACCGTTTCCCGCTGGCCGTCCGGCGCTTTCAGGTTCAGCGTCACTTCGCCATTTTGCTGGCTGAAGGCTTCCAGTTCGCGAGAAAACAGGCAACGCACGTTGGGGAAACGTGACAGCCCTTCCAGCATCACCGCATCTACCTGCGGCTGAATGAACGCATTGCGGCGCGACCAGCCAAATTCGTCGGTCATCGGCTGGATATCGGCAAAGCAGCGGCCTTTCGGGGTAAGAAAGCGCATCGCGTGCCACGGCGTGGTGTGTGGCAAAACGTTCTCGACCAGACCAACGGACTGCATGGTACGCAGCGCTTCATCGTCAATACCGATGGCGCGGGGATAGTCGATCAGCGTGTCGAGCTTCTCTACCACCAGTACCTCAATACCCATCTGACCAAGATAATTCGCCATCATCAGCCCTACCGGGCCGGCTCCAGCAATCGCTACCTGCACGGTGTGCTGCACTGCGGGTTGGATATCAGGATTTATAGTTGTCATTTCAGAACCTCACTACTCGGACAAAACGCAATTGCAGGCCCTGGTGAGGCGCAATTTGTTTTGTTAAAAATATGTGAATAATTTTTATTGTGCGGTCAGTATAGAAGTGAGTTTTTGCGCTACAATCAAAACATGCCTGGATGTGCACTAAGTGCACAACGTTGTTTTATCTGTAGATTTGTCAATGAATATGAAAAGTGACGACGGTACTGAATACAAAACCGTGCGCGGATTAACGCGCGGGTTAATGTTATTAAATATGTTAAATCGGCTTGACGGTGGGGCCAGCGTTGCCCTGCTTGCCGAGCTAAGCGGCCTGCACCGCACCACGGTCAGACGTCTGCTGGAAACGTTGCAGGATGAGGGGTACGTCCGGCGCAGCCTGTCCGATGACAGCTTTCGCTTAACCATTAAAGTCCGTCAGCTCAGCGAGGGATTTCGTGACGAGCAGTGGATTTCTGCGCTCGCCGCTCCGCTGTTGGGGGATTTGCTGCGCGAAGTCATCTGGCCGACCGACGTGTCCACACTGGACGTTGACGCGATGGTAGTACGTGAAACCACCCACCGCTTCAGCCGTCTGTCATTTCACCGGGCGATGGTCGGACGTCGTTTACCGCTGCTGAAAACCGCCTCCGGCCTGACCTGGCTGGCATTTTGCCCGGAGAATGAACGTCAGGAACTGATTGAAATACTGGCCTCAAGACCGGGAGAAGAGTTCCAGTTAGCCCGCGAACCGCTGAAGCTCGACGCTATTCTGGCCCGCGCACGTAAAGACGGCTTTGGACAGAACTATCGCGGGTGGGATCAGGAAGAAAAAATCGCCTCCATCGCCGTTCCCATCCGCAGTGAACAGCGGGTTATCGGTTGTCTGAACCTGGTGTATATAGCCAGCGCCATGAGCATCGAGCAGGCAGCGGAAAAGCATCTTCCGGCCTTACAAAAAGTGGCGAAACAGATAGAGGACGGCGTGGAGTCACAGGAGATTTTGGTTGCCGGGAGGTGAAGTAAATCACATTTGTTAGGTATAGGAGCGTCAGGCTTAAGGATGGCTGGGGCAAATAGCGACGTCATGTCATTTAGGTTAGTTTACACTATATTGTCACATATAAATGGCAATCATCGATTAAGCAATCGATGATTGCCAACAGGATTGAAATCAAAATGGCATATTACACTGGCTGATTAAACTCAACATAAACTGTATAGTTCTCATCTTGCTCTCGATTGAGATCCACGCTTGCGCCTATTGAACTTTTGAACGCATTCATGCCAAATCCTAAACGTCCCTCTTTAGTCGATGAGAATACGCTCTTCTTTTTTAGTTCCAGTTCTGCACTAAGGCAACCACCCTTTTCCCTTGCAAATACAATGCTTTCCCATGATGGTTCATACGGTAACCAGCTAAATGCTGATCTATCAAGTTCCTTACCTTTTTTCCATTCACAACCAGCTAAAGTAATAACTCGTTTAGCGCTACCGATATCCGTGGTCGCTGAATTTAATTTTATGTTAGTCTCAGCTGAACTAACAGGTAATGCAGCATCAATTTCTACTTTAGCATCACTTAATAAATTCGATTTATTTTCCTTGCGAAATTCTATTTTCGTCGCACCCAGACTTACAAATACTCTTATCATCTCAGCCTCTCGTTCCTGAAGCAGGATATCATCCAAGCTGTCACTGAGGATATAAAGATCTTTTTTAGACTCATTATCCTCTGACAGAGGGTGTTTAATGTAAGCTTGATTTATCTGAGGATGACCAGGTTGAAAACGGTAATTTTCCTTTAAGGCCATATCGATAGTCATACTTATACGTTTTAAATATTTATCGAAAGAACTTGCAGATTGTCTCAAGCTGGCAACGGAAACATCTTCTTCATCTTTTTTTGAAAACAATTGATATAAAGAATAAGCGGCAGGTGCTGCGTTCACAAGAACGGCGACAGGTAATGGTAACAATCTCGCAGCCATTTCAAGCGCAATATTGGCCACTAAAGGATTTATCATTTTACGATCACTATTTTCTGTCTCGCAATTCCCTTTAGAAGCGGTAAATGGCTTTCCTTTTTTCACTGTATTTTCGAGAGGTATTTCTTCGCCATCAGAAATTAGCGTCGTAATTATTTCCTCGGTCGAGGGTTCATCTTGAAGATCTTCATCCACAATAAATATTAAATTTTTCATCTTACCTCCAGGCTTAAAATATTCCTATTTTTCGTTGTCACTTTATACATACACATAATATATAGCCAACAAAAACTCTGTGTGATAAACACCAAATTTTTCTCACAAAAAAAATAAAAGCAAAAAATAATCAATTATTAATATATTTTTTACATTCTTCCGTTTTTGCAAAGACATCATCATCTCGACAAGCGATTTTTACTGCATCGACAAAATTGCTATTGCTTATAGGAGTCCAGAAATTATTAACAATTAAATATTTTTGACGTTTAACACCATCTCTAAGCTTTAGATTTATTAACGCAGATTCAAGCTTTGCCATGTATTTATTATTTGACTTCGTCCTATATTCAGCAAATACTACAACATACTCCGGCTCTACATAATTCCTCGCCACCAAAGGTGGGACAAAGAAATTCACATCAGACTTCGCAGCTAATACGTAGCCATTCATTTCTTTATACTCATACGCAGGCATAAAGGATATATTCCCCCCAGGAATTGAAACACCATTCTTAGTAAAAACACCGGTGATATCTTTAGTTATTTTATATATTACCTTTTGTTCAAAATCAGGAATTATTCTGAAAGACTCAATAACCTGGTCGGTAGAACTTTTATTCGTTAAGTTAAATTCATAACTTCTTCCAGAAGATTTAACGTACTTGACCTCTACATCTCCAGTCAAAAAATCGAAAACATAGGTAACAGCAAATGTAAGCCCACCAGTAGCTGAGAGCCATAAAATAAAACCACTTAATTTTTTGAGAAAAGATTTAGGTACACTCTTATCCTTTTGCTTTTTTTTTGACGGATTAGATTGCGGAGCCTTTCGTTTATTATTTCTTCCCATTTTTATTTATTCATCTCGAGATTATAATTTTGATGGATGAATGTTTGTATTTTTCCACTATAGAGTAACAGACATAATCATCCACTTTGATTAGTCATATGTTACTTTACAATTATTTTTTTACAACCGTTTACTGTATCGAAGTGGCTGTAGATGGCTACTAAATATGGTTAATATCTGGAGTTATTTGGAATCATTTGACGATTAACGAAGCGCATTTACATAATATAACTACACATTCTGTAAAATTAACAGGATTATCCTGATTATTAGATTTTAGATAGATTATCAATAGCTCAGGAACGTGGTTTATCGACATCTCGGAGATATCGTTGGATGAGGCGAATGTGCAGAAAGCGCTTGAGGTCTATGAAGCTCTGAGAGGAAAGCTTAAATAGCCTTACGTTATTCACGGTCTCCTTTAACGAGGCCGGGATACAGAACAAAAAAATCGCCAGATTTGGTAGTTAAAGCTACATTGAATTCAGAACTCACTGGTATGACCACAAAGATAAGGCTCAACGAATGAATTCAATAATAATACCCGTAAATGAAGGCGGATTTCTGTCTGCCAAGATCTGGGAAAGAAGTGATGCCAAAGCGATCGTTATTCTTCACCCAGCCACGGCGGTGGTACAGGCTTTTTATAAGGGATTTGCAGAGTACCTTTTTAATCAGGGATTCAGTGTCATCACTTACGATTACCGTGGAACGGGCCGCTCAAAATCCGGGAAGCTCCGTAGCTACAGCATCTCAATGTCAGACTGGATCGAGCAGGACGTGGGCTGCATTACTACCTGGGCTAAAACGCGTTTCCCCGGACTTAACCTGCTGGCGGTAGGACACAGTGTCGGCGGACATGCTGTTCTGCTTTCCACGGCCACCTCCGCCCTGCACGCGGCCGTCATTGTGGCCTCCCATGCCGGGGTGACGAGCACAATAAAACAAACGGCAGAGAAGGTGCGGGTCTGGTGCTTGCTGCGTATTCTGGCCCCGGTTCTTTGCCGTATCTTCGGGTATATGCCTGCCAGGCGCCTTGGACTGGGCGAAGATTTGCCTGCTCCCGTGATGCTTCAGTGGGGACGCTGGAGCGCAATGCCGGGTTATTTCTACGACGATCCAGACTGGGATGCACGCCAACGGGCAAGTGAGATAACCTTACCTTTACTGGTGATGGGTTTTGATGACGATCCGTGGGCTAACCCTGAAGCCATTGCATCCCTGATGGAGCCAGTGCAAAACGCAAAAATCGAACATCGCGAAATTCGGCACGCAGATTTTGGTCTTTCTTCCGTTGGACACATGGGCTTTTTTCAGACGCGGAGTGCAGAGAAATTATGGCCTATCGTCGGTCAGTGGCTGGCGAGACAGAGCCAAAATTGAGCCAGCAGATATTTACTTTTTCTGCCGTACTGTCTGGCCAGATATACTTTTTATAACAAATCTATTCGTTAAAAAAATCTGCCACAATGACAGATTTCTTTAATTTAGAATTAGAGATTTGCAACGTTATGATATACTTTTTGAACATCATCGTCATCTTCAAGGGCATCAACAAGCCCTGCAAAGATTTCTAAATCTTCTGGTGAAAGTTCAATTTCTGATTGAGCAATCATTTCTAATTCTGTTGTTGAGAACTCTGTAATTCCCGCTGCTTTTAACGCTGCAATACCTTTATGAAGGTCGGTAGACTCAGTATAAATAACGATATTGCCTTCATCTTCGGTGACATCACGAACATCAACTTCAGCTTCAAGCAAAATTTCAAAAATATGGTCAGGGTCAGTGCCTTTAAATACAATGACTCCGGTATTATCAAACATATAGCTGACAGAACCCGTCGCACCGATATTTCCGCCTTTTTTATTGAAGATTGAGCGAATATTAGCAATCGTGCGGTTAACGTTTGAAGTCAATGTTTCAGCGATAACCATTGAACCACTTGGACCAAAGCCTTCATAACGCCCTTGCATGAACGTTTCGTCGCTGCCACCTTTAGCTTTATCAATCGCTTTATCAATAACGTGCTTGGGAACCTGGGCTTGTTTCGCACGTTCAATAACGAATTTTAAAGCAGTGTTTAATTCTGGGTCTGGATCACCTTGTTTAGCAGCAGCATAGATTTCCACACCGAATTTTGAATATACTTTAGACGTTGCACCGTCTTTAGCCGTTTTTTTACCAACAATATTGGCCCATTTACGTCCCACTGGAATGCACTCCCCGAAAATTTATTTACATTACGCGCAGATTAATAAACCGCGAGTTTTCTCCACCATATTATATCATGATGTGTAAATTCTCGTCTATGAGAAATAAAAATACCCCAACTTCATGAGATGCTACTTTTATTTAATCAATAATTAACATTATGAATAGATTATTACCAGACTCCGTCCTGATTCTTTTGTTTTTATTCTAACTAATTGGACCACAGCAATAAAAAGGACGCGGAGCCAGCAACGGCTTCAGCAATTGAATAACGTTTTCTGCTCTGAGCGAGCGGTTTCTAACATCCTCAGCGCTCAGAGCAACAACATCCGCATGGGGCAATGGATAGCAGAGTTGCGGCACTTATCAGTCTGAAGAGCTTCAGACCTTAAGCAGTTTCACTGTCGCCTCGATGTCGATTTCATCTTCGGAGAAGATCAGCGTCGTGCCCTGGAAAGTGGTGATAGCCAGTTTTTTCAGCTTACGCATTTCACCTGGCTTCACCTCTGATTTCGGCCGGATGCTGTTCATCAGCACGCCGACAGACAGCACCGCGTTTTCTTTATCAATACGGGTCTCAACAGGGACTTCTTCGCTGTATACCAGGTACGACTTGATCGCCGTGAGCTTCAGACGTTCGCCAGCGATATAGATGTATTTACTGTCTGGTATGACCTTCACCGCATAGGCAGACAGACCTTTGTTGTTGGTGGTCGGTTCAAAGGTTACCGCCGCGTCTTTCTTGATCAGCTCAGGATTAGCAACCTTAATCACATGAAAATAGCGGTTATCGCCATTTTCATCTTTGATAAATCCAAAGCCTTTATCTTTAAACCACGTTGTGATTGTTCCGTTCATTGCTGTTTCCACCTGATTAAATCTAATACTCGCAAAGTATATCTACTGAATTTGCGCGCAGTGTAAAACACAGACCACGTCTTTGGCTACTCGTTACCCCAGCGATTGAGGAACTCTGCGATATCGTCGATACGCTGCGCGTCGACACCGGCCACGGTTGCCATCTCCTGCTGCGCTTCTTCGCTAATCTCTTCATTGTTCATTAAACGGGTGATCAGTTGCTGGAAGTAGTGCGCCAGCGCGTCGCGTTCGGCATCGCTTACCGGCTTTGCGGCTTCGGTCGCGTACTCGTCGGCGATATCATAATATTTTAGCGGAATGTCGTTGTTCATGAGGTGCTCCGGGGTGAATGCCTGTGCCAGCAGTTGTCTGCCGCGTCTGATGTGAATCATAGCATTCTTATTTCATAGTTCGCGATCTGTTTTATTGGCTGCAATATATTGCATTTAACCAATATACTTTCTGAAGCCGCTTCGCATTTATTTTATTCAGTTCGGTATAATAACTTTAGTGAAATAAAAGTGTAATAAAGAAAGTTTTTTATTTTAATCGCAGCGCGAAGATACCTTAATAAACATAAAGTGACCCTATAGTTAAAAACCTTTCCTGGTGTGCTACATGATTTAGGCGATTTACCGCTAATTTAACGCAAGCAAATAAAGATTCACCCCGTAGGCCTGATAAGCGCAGCGCATCAGGCAGTGACACGCCGCAGTCCCCTTTCGAATAAAGGCTAACCAAACTCCCCGCTGCATTCCAGCCTACCGTTCATGCACTAAGCCAACAATGACTACGCTTGCTGGATCTATTGTGCCATCCGCCAGGTAGCCAATTCCTGCATTTGCCCCGCGCCCAGTCCCCACATCGCCTGGGCACTGCCAGGAAGCAGAGCCACTGCACCTGTTGCCAGCGCAAGTCCTACCGCATCACGCTCATTTATCACTTTCTGACAAGCGGCTCCACCAGCGTTATCAGAACAACTCGCCATATCTATCCCATGCTGCCTGCGCATCCTCACTCCCGCCCATCAGGTTATTCTCCGCAATAAGCCCAGCGGAGGTTTGCTGAATTTATTGTATTTCTACTTAAAATCCTTTCAGTTAAATAGCCTCGCAGCCCACATAACTATCCCTACAAAGCCACCAACATAGGCGCTAATTTTGCATATGAGTAGAAAATTATATGTGGTAAAAGATATTGGGATTTGTTTGTAAAAAAGAAAGAAAAACTCCCCAAAAACATATAAAGCTAGCCCAGTAATGAAAATAGACAACATGCTAATCAGAACAAAGAAAACAAGAAGCGCTATTGACCTCATTTCTTTTCCCCTTGTTTCATTTTTTGCTCTGTATACTTCCCTCCTAATTCTGAAGTTATACTTCCCCCAATATCACCAATCGAACTGGGGAAATTACTTGGCGTCATTTCCTTCGAAATCCCAAAATCACCTTTTACTTCAGTATACTTCTGAAGTGTCGGGTTAAATTTCGGATCCCAGCCACCTTTCCACCAGTTTGCTCCGGCATTTGCTCCCCAGGAAATGCCCTTACCTATTCCGTAACCCAAACCTGCACCGACACCATTTGTAACTGCCCCAGACAGTGGATCTTTGTTGTCAATCCAGTTACCCAACGCACCGCCTGCAGCATTCCAGCCCACTGTGCCCACCAGGCCATTTCCCATACTGAACACATTCACCCAGCCCGCAATAGCTACGTTTGCCGGGTCTATAGTGCCATCCGCCAGGTAGCCAATTCCTGCATTTGCCCCCGCGCCCAGTCCCCACATCGCCTGAGCACTGCCAGGAAGCAGAGCCACTGTACCTGTTGCAAGCGCCAGCCCTACCGCATCACGCTCATTTATCGCTTTCTGACAGGCGGCTCCACCAGGATTATCAGAACAGGTCGCCATATCGATCCCATGCTGACGTATCCACGCTGCCTGAGCGTCCTCATTTCCACCAAGAAGATTATTCTCAACTACATCTTTTCGTTTTTATAATAAATATACCAGCATCCGATACCAGCTATCAAACCACCAAAGGAAGCACCTCTAATAAGCCTTAAAAAGCCAGGAAGATATGTTGTGAGTGGAACATCACGCACAACATATAGGTATAGCTTTGCAGCAAAATACATCACGAAAACAATAATATCAGCCGTTACTACGAACGCAAAAATGAGGGTAATCAGTAATAAAAACCATCTTTTGAAGGTCATTTTGATTTACCCTCATTAACTTCACTATTGTTAGGGTCTACTAAAACATTGAATACCTCACCTGCGACTCCACCAGAAAATGTACCCGCTATGCCAGGAATAGGGCTTAACCTAGAAGGCTGAGAAACTCCAATGCCAATATCATCCCAACGCAATGCTTTCCATGTCGGATTAACTACGTCACCCAACATTGGTTCTATAAATTTATTACCGATACCATAACCGATTGCACCGCCAAGACCACCGATAGTCCCGTACAGGAATGGATTTTTTCCATCCAGGTAGCTTACGATGGCGCTGCTACCAGCATTGATAAGAACTGTTGATTCAAATCCAGTATAACGTGTTAAAGCACCACTCCAGTAGGCAGCAATAACATTTTTAGGATCAACGGAACCATTCATCACATAATCAACACCACCAACAGCTCCGGCACTGATAACACCAGAAATAACCATAGCCTCAGGAAGCACGCCGCCAGACATCACAGTGCCCAATGCGGCTACAGCCATCTGGCACGATACCGGTGTATTTCCGCTACAGGCTTCTTTGATTGCGGCCTGAGTACCTGACGCGTAGTTTTCTGTTGTACCTGGTTTATTCGCGTTTGCGGCAGCTAAAACACTTCCAAGCGAGTTATTCTCAACCGCATTCTTCCCGGCCTGCGCACCCGCTGCCGCAGACGATGAGCTGCCCCCCGCCAGAGCGCCTGCCATTCCCGCGGAGAGACTCGCCAGCAT